>JBAUJE010000410.1:0-23605 GCA_049683475.1 Coleofasciculaceae cyanobacterium
CTTTCACGCAAGGCTTTTTGTAAATTTTCTTTTTGAGTAGGGGTGAGATAATTTACCGCTGGCATGGTTGTAGATGCTCAAGTTTATCCGATTGCCATTTTATGCAATTTAGCTGCGTAGCAGCTTATGAAGTTAGACAGGCATCATCAGTTACCTGTAATTGGGGAATCTGATTTGGCAGTAGTTCCGGCCTCGAGTGAGTCTGGGGATGTTGAGGTGTCTTTGTCTGAGTTAGAAGAGGTAATAGCAGCTGAGGTTTGAGGGTAAGAAAACTCACCAAAGTTTAGTGTATTTTTGCAAGTCAGGAGAAAGGAGTGAAATGTGAGGTTTTGAAGCTAGACGGCAAAGGTTGGCAAAAGGGTAAAGTAAGATTAGCTATAGAATTTTGTCTTGACGAACCAGAAGTTGAGGAAATAGCACAAAGCAACGGAATGGTTGAACCAGAATCACCCCTTGATGATTTACGCCAAAGGGTTAACTGAGTAAGTCATGGACCCCACGGCTAAAGCCGGAGGCTTCTAAGACCTTATTCTTGCTACGCTCGAATATTTTTTAGGAACCTACATGACCAGCCTAAGACTCCCGAAGTCTACGTTTAGAGTAAGCGTTAAAGTTCCTACCTGCAAATGCATGAACCAGTTTGTAGCACTAGAACCAGGTCGGTTAAACATCTGTACAAGGGTTAAGGAAGTGCCGCCTGGAAAGTACCGACTCTAAACATTGGCGTTAGCGAAGCGGGGCGCGATAGCGCACGGTTCACTTTACCCCGCAAGGGAGATTAAAACTCATGTTCGTATTTGTCTTGAACAGCAACAAAGAACCACTGAACCCGACTCATCCAGCTAGAGCAAGAAAACTGCTCAAGACTGGTAAAGCGGCGGTGTTCAAAAAGTATCCATTCACAATCATTTTGAAGAGGGAAGTTGCAGAACCCAGCCAACAAGAACTAAGGATTAAGATCGACCCAGGAGCTAAAACAACTGGGATAGCAATACTGCGAAACGAAGTTGTTTTATGGGCAGCAGAACTAACCCATAGAGGGTTCCAAATCCGAGAGGCTTTAACTTCCAGGAGGCAGTTAAGACGTTCTCGCAGAAATCGCAAAACTCGCTATCGTCAGCCGAGATTCAATAATCGGAAGCGTAATGAGGGATGGCTGCCACCTTCTTTAATCAGCCGAGTTGATAACACCATCACTTGGGTTAAGCGACTATCAAAAGTGTGTCCCGTTGCGGCCGTTTCAACCGAATTAGTCCGATTTGATACTCAGTTGATGCAAAACCCGGAAATCTCTGGAATTGAGTACCAACAGGGTGTACTCGCAGGATATGAGTTAAGGGAGTATATGCTCGAAAAATGGCATCGTAAGTGCGCTTACTGCGGTGTTAGCGATACTCGACTAGAGATTGAGCATATCATCGCTAAATCGAAAGGAGGCTCTAATCGCGTGTCTAACTTGACGTTGAGTTGTACTAAATGCAACCAAAAGAAAGGAGCTAAGCCCATTGAACAGTTCTTAAAAAAGTCTACTCAATTACTCAAATCTATTTTGGCTCAAGCCCAGCGACCGTTAGCTGATACCGCAGCAGTTAATGCTACTCGATGGAAACTGTTTAACTCCCTTAAAGAGTTAGATCTACCTGTAGAAACTGGTACAGGAGGTAGAACTAAATACAACCGTTGCCGTCAGAATTTACCTAAAACTCATTGGTTGGATGCTGCCAATGTAGGTGCTTCAACTCCGGAGAACTTAAAAGTCTTGGTGTCAAAACCTTTGGTCATCAAGGCAACAGGACACGGCAACCGCCAGATGTGCGGCACCAATAAATACGGCTTTCCGATTCGCCATCGGTCAAATACCAAAAAACATTTTGGTTTTCAGACTGGCGATATTGTTAAAGCCGTTGTCACGAAAGGTAAGAAAATGGGGTTTTATGTTGGTCGAGTCTTATGCCGAGCAAAAGGTAGTTTTGACATCACGACAGCTTCTGGTCGAGTAGCCGGAATTTCTCACAAATATTGTTCATTCATTCATAGAAGCGATGGATATTCATATCAATAATGATTCGCTGCCGCTCAGTTGTTTATGTAAGGGGAAAACTTTCCCCCCTATGCGTGAACGACAAGGGCTTCCAGTTTTCCCCGGTGCCTTCCCCGATTCTTGGTGATAAAACCTCATCTTTTTACTGACATTCTGCACCATAGCGGAATGTCAGTTCTTACTCTTTAGCTGAGTTCGCCACGTTTTTTTCAATATCAAGTTCAAAGCTATTAGCATGAGTTAAAGAAACATCTCCTAGGATTCTCTTCTCAATCATTGGTCTTCCCCAATAATTAATGACCTTTAGATAGGCAGGTTCTTGCCAATAGGAGTAAGCTAACTCGTACAAGGCAACACTATCAGTCTCTTTAAGAGGAGCTATTTGTTCTTTATCCCAACTGTCAGGATTAGCCGCATATGGTGCATAATAATCAACTGCTAGCTTTAAACCTCTTGACTCATTAGTATAGTCATACAAATTAACATCGTAATGTCTAGCAATCTCGGCTACTTGGGTCATAGCGTTGATAGCATACAGTGAATAAAACAAGGATTTGGTTCTACCAATTTCCTTTTTCATTTTGCCCTGCTCATCCATTTGAATAGGGATTAACTCTTTGTATCTGGCAAAGGCATAGTTGAGTAGAGATTCATTTTTAATCAGAGAACCTGCCGAGGCGATAAAGTTTACTCGCCAATTTTCAAAGTTGTTGGTTCTGCTCCAATACTGGGCACTACCTGTAATAGCACTAACCCAGTCTTCAAATGCTTTTTTTTCTTTGGCAGACCAGCCAGAATAGTTGTATAGCAAATCTGCTCCATAAAACATGCCTGGTAGAGTTATAGAAAGTTCTATTTGGGATTGAGGATTAGTAAATGTTGGATTCATGCGGGTTTTTTTGTCCAGGCACCAAACACGAATCAGAGATATTCCTTTATCTGCATACTTTGAATCTTGTGTAAATGCGTAAGCCAAACCTAGATCCCGTACAGCATTACCCAAGGCTATAGCCTCTTCATAATCTCTTCTATCTGCCTCTGGGTTAATTTGACCATCTCTACAGTCAGGCTTTTTCCCGTCTACTCGTTTCCAGCCACAGTAGGGACGTTCTGAACTGAAGTCATGACCCCATTTTGGGCCACCATTTTTAGTAACACTGTACGGCTGCACACTTAGAGCCTTATTTGCATCTAAGAGCATTTTTTCGTAGGCAGTTTTCCAGGGTTTTTCCCCTGCCTCAACTCTAGTTCTAATCGCAGCAATTTCCTTTGCATCAATGTAAGTGTTTGGGTGCAGACCTTCCCCAACTTTAGTTTTAATTGCAGCAATTTCCTTTGCTTCCAGGGATAAAGTTGGCTCGTAAATCTTGCCTGACTGGCAGGCTACCACTACCGAGAAAATTAGCATTGCTAAGAGGAAAGTTTTGATAGTTCCCTTGAGGCGTAACACGATCATTTGAAGCTGTCGAAACAGGTTCAATAAATAGAGGTTTACCGACCACCCCAAACTTTTACCTAGATAGAGTTTCCTGAGTGCTAGCTTGTAAATGGGTTTTATCAACTCAGCCTTTCTCATTTTATGCCTCAATAGAGGTTATAGTCACAGGCCCAAAATCTACTTGGCAGCGGTGAGCAAGGAGTCCAACTGCATATTCTCCCGGAGCAAGGGGGGAGCCTTCTGTGTCAATCAACTCAATCCACTGAGCAGATGTCTGCTCTCCTTCTGTTTGCCATTTCAGGCGTTGTAGATAACCTGTGTGGCGTCTGGCTTGGTCAACTTCTGGTAAGCACTCTACTGTTATAAGGTAGCGGACTCCTTCTTTAAGGTCTAAGCCACGATAGGAATTGACCCACTCGAATGGCTGATCACTGTACTTGTAGGAAAACTCATTACCGACTCCATTGTATTTCGAGTAAAACCAACCTAGACCATAACTCCAACCACGACGAGGACTAACCCCTAGATCATCTGGGTGGCCACCCCAAATCGGTAAGACGCCAAAACCATACTTACCTTTCTTCGTATTGCTGCGAAAGATGACATCTGTTTCTACCCTTCGTCCCCCCGCAAAGGCACCTGTAACAGCTAGTATCCGGTCATAGTCTTCAAAGCCTGGTGTAGGACGCACCCGCTTTTGACCGTTATCTTCAAATATTTCCCAGCTACCATCTTGAACATCTAGCTCTGGGTTTGACCAATCTATGCTGATTGGTAGTTTGATGGGAGTAGGGTCGTATTCAAACTGTACAGTAGTCAGTTCCGGTTGAGCTAAACCAGCCTTTGCCTCAATGTTGAGTTCATTAGTTCCTGGTCGCAATTCCTCAGCTCTCAACTCTAGTACAAAAAGTGGTGGGGGTACTCGCGGCCCTTCTTGGCTAAACTCAATCCACTTGCCATCGTTGAGCTGATATCTTACTTTTTTAACCTCAGGAGCAAGTACTCCAGTAATATTGGCAGTGAATTCACCATGACGACGAGAAAAACGTTTTGGTAGGTGAAGAACCTCAACCAATTTCTCTGTCTGATTTGAGCTGGACATGCAGCCATGAAATAAAATGCCACCAGCAGCTAAAGCACTAGTTTGAAGAAAAGTTCTACGAGTATATTTGTTGGTTTTACTAATTTGAGCTTGAGAGTCATCCATTAATCAATACTTTATGCTATGTAGGGTTTGCTTAATAAGTCTCGTGGTGAGGAAAGGGAACAGGGAACAGGGAACAGGGAACAGTTTCAACCCTCTGTAGAGAGGAAGATTCTGCAATTACATCCTCAAAAATGCCAGGATTTTGAGCATCTCGATGCCAAAACCTTGCACTTGTTTGAGCGAAAAAGCGATTGAAATCCTTGTCTGGTATAACTTTTAGATTAATGCAGCAAGCCCTATGTAAACCTGGTGTTGCTATCAAAATTACTACTATTGTTTATTTAGACTTTTGGTAACAGAAACCCGCGGCATTGCGAATAGCTGTCTTAAGGCAACACTAAGATCATGTCTGAGATATCCCCAGCGGAAGATAGACCATCTTCCTATTTCTAGATAGCAAAGTACCCTTTCTTGCCAACTCATAGGCACACGCTTAATCGATTTGAGATATTCACTCAATCGTCTAAAGTTAGGAAATATAATTTTTCCCCTATGTCTTACATCAAACCAGACAGCAAGTTGAGTAGGGTCAGTATTAGCCCTCGTAGATGATTCCTGATGCAATCTCCGCCAGAAAAGATACTCAGGCACCTCGTAAAATTTACCGCGTAAAGCAAGTTCGGCTAGCAAAGGAATGTCTGAACCTGCATAATTACCAATTAATGGTGTCTGTCGGAGAACACTTGTCCGCATTACCCCAAACACAGAATTGCATCTCTGTTTAAGACGAAAACGTCGATGATATTGCTGATAGCGTTCAGCTATTTTTGGGGAGTCAAGATGAAGTTCATCTTCATAATTACTTTTGAACTTTCCCTGTTTATCTATAAAAGCAGTTTTGGGGTAACATAAAACTACTTCTGGTTGATAGTCAAGTACCTTAACGCAAGTTTCGATGAAAGCAGGTTGACATATGTCATCGCAGGCAGCCCATTTAAAGTACTCACCTTTAGCAAGTTCAAACGCTCTATTATAATTACCAGCAGCCCCCAGATTTTGTTCATTGCGGTAATAACGAATACGTTGATCTTTAGCTGCATATTCCCGACAAATTTCCTCAGTTCCATCAGTGGAAGAATTATCTGAGATAATTAACTCAAAATCTGTAAAAGTTTGGGTCAAAATAGAATCTAATGCCTCTCTGAGGAATTGTTCGCCATTGTATACAGGCAATCCAATACTTACACGAGGTTCAGCTTTTTTCATATATTTCGTTTCCCAAATTGATGAGGTACAAAAGTGTGGAATGAGAGGAGACAGGGTTTGCAGAGCAAAGGCATAGAATACACAGCGAACAGTCAATAAAGAGTAAAATATCTTACAGTTTGGTTTATCTTAAGCATTTTTTCTCTCCTCGCTGGTGATAGCTCTAACTCGCCTCACTCCAATTCATCCGAATATTTTCAGTCTATCTCTTCACACTGCAGCAGAGAATTCTAACTTTTATAAATCTGCTGGCTTGATAAGTCTTACTTTTGGGTTTTGTTTTCCTGTGTTGTTTTTTCTGATTCGTTTTCCTTATAAAGTAGGATATTCCTACAATTCCTACCATTCCTACCATTTTTCCCGGCTTCTAATATCCCTCCGGATCTTTCATAAAAGTTTTAACAAAACTTATTTAATTAACGACGAGGGGATAAAAGTATAGAATTTTATCCCCTTGTTATATATTTTATTTTTAAGCTCTTTTCTCTAAACCGGAGTTAGAGCTAGTTTAAACGCAGATAAACTCAGGAGTCAAACCAAAACCCGTAGTTAACTCCCGAATCTCTCCCTCATAAATGGGGTTCATAATAATAACCACATCCGGTTGATACTCTCGTAAAAACTCAGGCGGGACAATTTTTTGCCCGGTTCCTGCTACATACATGCCTTGCTTACGGGGATTGAGATCAACAATATAGCTAATTGAGTCTTGGTTTTTGAGGATATTTAGAAAAGTAACACCCTTAGAACCAGCACCCCAGACTACAGCCTTTTTACCAGCTCTGGCAATTTGTGCCAAATTCTGCTCCCAAGTGGCTACTAAAGAGTCGAATTTACCTTTAAAGGTAGCAATATCTCTTGCCAAAGCCTCAACTTCTTTTTTTTGCTCAGCACTGTTATGCACATCTTCTGCTACTGGTAAGGCTTCTAGACATAAAAACTGACCTTCAAACGTCTCCATTTTGTCACAAACTTTAAACCCATGACTAGTAAATGCCTGAGTAAGAGATGTGGGAGCAAAATAACAACAATGTTCGTAAATAATGTCCCAAACTGCTAGGTTACGAAAGGTATGTAGAGCGTTGGGTACTTCAAAAAAGACAGTGGTTTGGAGGCGATCGCCAATTGCTTGACGTAGGGGGCTGAGCAAGTCTGTAGGATTGGGAATATGTTCAAGGGTTTGCCGACAACAGATTAAATCTGCTTGATAATCCCGGTAGCGTTCTGAATAAAAATCCTCAACAAATTGGACTTGATTTAGCATTGAGTTATGCTCTGGGCGAGGAACGTAACTTGGGTCAAAGCCAACACCTCGATTATTACCTAATTGGCACAGAGAAATAAGAAAATCCCCTTTGCCACAGCCAATCTCAATAATGTCTTTCTCATATAAATTGTGACGTTCTACCAAAGAAGCAGCCAGGGACTCGGCATACTGCTGAAATCGAGAAGAATAATGTAGGGAGTTTTCGTAATCTTGGGAATAAGCTAATAGACTGGGGTCAAAGGCTGCGTTAAAAATAAAACCATCCCTAGGACGGAAAGCTAGTTTTATATCTCCCTTTGGACAATTTTGGGCTGCTCGTTGCTCCGGCCAGAGCAGATTGCAATAGACTGGAACCGACAGCATTTCAAAAAATATTTCTGATTCGGTATATATTTCCGGGGGATTAGTTTGCTGAGATGAGCTGTTCATAGATTTCTAATTAATTGATAGCTAATTTCAGGTTGGGTGGGCAAAAGCTATAGAATTTGAAAAGATTATGCTATGGTCGGTTAGTCTTGCCCACCCTACAGTGATTGAGCAATTGGAACTTGAGCTGCTACAGCTTCCCCAATTTCCAAAGAAGAGGTCGCAGCTGGGGAAGGAGCATTGCAGACATGCAGGGTATTGTTACCCCGGACGATCAAAAAATCATCCACTAATTTGCCATCATTCTTCAAAGCTTGTGCCCTAACTCCTGCATGGGTAGGAACCAAGTCATCAGCTTGGACTTCTGGAATTAACCTCTGCAAACTGTGGACAAAAGCCGCTTTACTAAAGGAACGAATGATTTCTTGAATACCTGCATCAGCATGCTTGAAGGCTAGTTTCCAGAAACCTGGATAAGTCATAACTTCCAGAAAATCCCCCAGGTCAAAATCAGTCTTTTTATAACCTTCCCGCTTCAAACTCAGTACTGCATTTGGCCCAGCGTGGACACTACCATCAATCATGCGGGTAAAATGAACTCCCAGAAAGGGAAAATTGGGATTGGGAACCGGATAAATTAGGTGTTTAACTAGGTAGCGTTTCTCCGGTTTCAGTTCGTAGTACTCGCCCCGGAAAGGAACAATTTTGGCTTGGGGATTAACATTACCTAACTTAGCAAGGCGATCGCTATGCAGTCCAGCACAGTTAATCACAAAGCGAGTAAAAAATGTACCATTATTGGTTTCTAAGACCTGACATTCCCCTGTTTCTTTAATTTCTTCTACCTTAGTATTGAGACGCAGTTCCCCTCCCTGAGTCTTAATTAATTCCACATATTTTTGACAAACCTGTTTATAATTAACAATTCCCGTTGAATAAACCCTAATCCCAGCTAAACACCTAACATAGGGTTCAATTTCTCTAACTTCCTCCCCACTCATTTTAGCAATTTTGATGCCGTTTTCTAAACCCCTTTGGTAAAGGTTTTCTAACAAAGGCAACTCTTCTGGCTCCGTTGCCACAATCACTTTGCCACAAACTTCATAATTAATACCATATTCTTGGCAAAAAGCCACCATCGAGCGGTTTCCTTTGTAACAAAATTTAGCCTTTAAACTATCTGGCTTGTAGTAAATACCAGCATGAATCACACCGCTATTATTACCAGTTTGGTGATAAGCCCAACTACTCTCTTTTTCTAGTAATAAAATCTTGGCATTTGGATAACGTTTTCCAAAAGCCATAGCAGTAGACAAACCAAGAATCCCTCCGCCAATAATTGCTAAGTCATACATGGTTGTTTTTGTTAATAGAAAATGGAAAATTGTTTTTTTAGAGGGAATAGGGAATAGGGAAGAGGCAATAGGGAATAGGCAATAGGGAACAGGGAATAGGCAATAGGTAATAGGGGTTTATGTTTTATCCTCACCCCCTCACCCCCTCATCTCCTAACTCCTTAAAGAGGCAACACCTCGGTTGTCACTCCCATCTCATCCAACATTTTTTGAATTTCATTGCAGTAAATGGAATTCATCACAATCACCATGTCTGGCTTATATTCTTTCAAAAATTCTGGTGATTTGATTTCTTTGCCCACACCAGGGATAAATTTGCCATGACGGTGAGGATTAATGTCAACCACGTATTGAATTTTATCAATCGTGTCAAGGGTAGTTAGAAAAGCGACGCACTTGGAACCTGAACCCCAGACAACTACTCGTTTACCTTGTTCCTGCATCTTTTGCAGCTGCTGTCTCCACTGACCCAACTTGTCACCAATTTTACTTGCGAAGTGTTGAACATCATTAATTGTCTGCTCTACACTCTCTTCAAGTGGGTGTATTTTCTCGGAAGTTGTAGGTACTGGTTTAGCTTCAATTAAGAGATATTGTTCCCCATAGGCTCGATACAAATCAGTTACTTCAAAACCACAATGGCGGAACAAACGAGCCAGAGAACCGGGGGTAAAATAAGAACAATGCTCGTAGTAAATATCTTCAAAAGCCAAATCTTGCAAGACACGGGTTGTGTCGGGGATTTCCAAGACGAAAGCAACATCTTGGCGATCGCCAATGGAACGGCGCACGGTACTGATAAACTCAGATGTAGGTTTAATATGCTCTAAGGTGTGGCGACAGCAAATAAAGTCACCGACATGTTCAGCATGGGCTTCAGAGTAGTAGTCTTGAATAAAAGTAACCCGATCAGCTGCTTCACTTTGAACTCGTCCTGGCACAGCCGAAGGGTCAATCCCCATACCACGATTATTGCCCAATTCGCATAGTAAGAATAGGAAATCACCCTTACTACAACCAATCTCGACAATATCTTTGTCGTGAAGATCGTATTTTTCAATCAGGCGATTTGCTAAATCAATAGCAAATTTATTAAAAGTTGGGGAGAAACTTTGTTGGTCTTCATAATTGGGAGCATAAGCTGACCACTTAGAGTCAAACTCTACATTAGTAATGAAGCCACAACTATGACAAGAACCCAAAACAACATCCCCACAAGGAAAGTCTAATGCTTCCTGCTGACTTGGCATCATCAAGCAACTGTGAACTGGCACATTGCGTACCTCATAAAATAGTGACAGTCCCTGATGACCACAGTTAGGACAGACATGTTCTGTTAAAGATTTTTCCAGATCAACATTTTCTAGTAATGATTGTCCCTTCATCTTTTTTCCTTAAATATTGGTAGTTAGACCCGAAGGAGATGGGGAAGCTGGGGAAGATGGGGAAGATGGGGAAGCTGGGGAAAGAAAAGCTAACTTCCTCACCTCCTCACCTCCTCACCTCCTCACCTCCTCACCTCCTCACCTCCTCACCTCTTCACCTCTTCACCTCCTCACCCTTTCATCCCCTCATCTGAGTAAAACACAACTGACCGGCAGAAAACCTAGACGATTTTCGGTTGAGGAATAGGAACGATAAACTTTCCTCCTCGCTTTCGATATTCCTCTTGTTGTTGCATAATTTCTTCTGCAAAGTTCCAGGCGAGAATTAGCACGTAGTCGGGCATATCTTCTAGTAACTTAGAAGGTGGGAAAATCGGTAAATGATTGATACCCATGTAGCGGCCATGCTTGAATTTATTCAAGTCCACCACATAATCAACTAGGGTTTTATTGATGCCCACGTAACTGAGCATAGTTGTCGCTTTAGCCGCCGCCCCATAGGCTGCGACCTTTTTTCCTTGCTTTTTTAAATCCCAGAGAATATCTAACAAGGATTCTTTAACAGCACTCACCTGATTGGCAAAATCGCGGTAGTAATCAATGCGATCTACTCCCCGTTCTACTTCCTCTTTTAACAAGGACTTAACTGATTCTTGAACATTCTCTTTCGGTTCAACAAATAAACGCAAAGAACCACCATGAATTGAGGTGCGTTGCACATCATTGAGGAACAAAGAATGCCTTCTGAACAATATGTCCAAAGCGGTTACAGAAAAATAGCACAAGTGCTGATGGTAAATGGTGTCAAATTCACAATGATCTACCAAGTCCACCACATAAGGTGCTTCTATCACTGCTACACCAGTTTCTTTGAGAAGAACAGCAATACCTGCCACAAAACCATTTAAATCTGGCACATGGGCCAAGACATTATTAGCCAGAAATACATCTGCTTGTTTGCCATCTTCCCTCAACTGCTTTGCTAGGTCTTTAGTAAAGAAAGTACAAAGGGTGGGAATACCTGCTTCCTTGGCTTTACTAGCTGGCCCGGAGGCGGGGTCAATACCTAAAACTGGGATACCCTTGGCAACGAAGTTCTTGAGCATATAGCCATCATTGCTGGCTGCTTCAATAACTAAGCTTTGACCATGGAGTTTCCTTGACTCTATCAGTGCTTGGGCACTATCTCCAAAGTGTTTGAGCAAAGATGGTGAGACAGAAGAAAAATAAGGGTAGTCTCGACAAAAGAGAATTTCTGGAGGGACACTCTCGGTGATTTGCACTAAACCGCTACTAGGGGAAAAGGCTAAATCCAAAGGAGCAGTATACTCTGGTTGATCTAGTTGCTCTTTCGTCAGTAAGCCATCTGCTAGGGGGGTATAACCGAAGGAGATAATTAACTCTAGGTCAGATTCCCCACTAGAACGGCAGGGTGGTAAAGAGTTAGACATTATTGAGAGTAGCTCCTAATTAGTTCGCCGTAGTTGGTGCTGGCGTTTGCCAGCGCAAGTTTTCCGCTAAGCGGCCGCTACTGAGTAACTGTTTCAGATGGGCAATGCGCTGATACTTGGGTCCCTCGAACTCTTCTAGGGTTAGGCCAACTTGTTGATAAGCTTGATAGAGTTCTTGGGCTCCTTTACGAGCATCCCATTGAGGCTGGAAGTCAGGTAAAACTTGGGTGATTTTGCTACAGTCAACCCGATAGCAGCGTTTATCTGGCCCTGCATCCTTGGCATATTCAATCTCACAGCCAGGTACTGTCTCTTTGACAATATTGGCCAAGTCTCGAATCTGATAATTATCCTCGTTGCGTCCTACATTGAAAGCTTGGTTATGTATTAACTCTCGCGGTGCTTCCATCGAAGCAATAAAGGCCCGTGAGATGTCTTCAATGTGAACAATCGGTCGCCAAGGTGTACCATCACTCTTAATAAACACTCGGCCTGTAGTGAAAGCCCAAGCCACTAGGTTATTGAGTACTAGGTCAAACCGCAAACGGGGCGAGACACCATAAGCTGTGGCATTACGTAAAAATGTCGGACTGAAGTTATCATCGGCTAACTTACTAACATCCTGTTCTACCCGCACTTTGGAAATACCGTAGGGAGTAACGGGATTGAACTGGGATTGTTCATTTAACCAATCTTCACCACCTGCACCATAGTTACTGCAAGAAGAGGAGAAGATATAGCGATTGATACCCGCCTCTTTGGCCAGTTCAGCAAGATGTACTGAGGCAAGATGATTAATCTGATAGGTTAGTTCGGGATTAAGGTTACCGAGGGGATCGTTAGAAAGACCTGCTAGATGAAGTACAACATCAAATCCCTTCAGGTCAGATGCTTCTACATCACGAACATCTTTTCTCAGTTCGGGAATTTCCTCAATTCCTTCGCCAAAGGTACTTTGCTCATACAAATCACTATCAAGACCAACAACTTCATGAGCTCTTGCTAACAGCATAGGCACCATCACTGTGCCGATGTAACCCTTGTGACCCGTCACTAATACTCGCATCCTGTTCCTCCCAAATTTTCCAAGGTGCATTACCACTTTGCCAAAGGCTTTCTAGGCGGCGCTTATCGCGCAAAGTGTCCATACATTGCCAGAACGAATTATGTTTATAGGCCATCAGTTGACCGTCTTTTGCTAATCGTTCTAGAGGGGCTTTTTCCCACTGGGTATCATCACCATCGATGTAGTCAAAAACCCCCGGTTCTAATACGAAAAAAGCCCCATTAATCCATCCTTCCCTAGTCTGGGGCTTTTCTGAAAACTCATAAATTTGATCCCCATCGAGTTCTAGGTGACCAAAACGTGCTGGTGGTCGTACTGCTGTTAAAGTAGCTAATTTGCCATGGGAACGGTGGAAAGCTAAAAGGTCGTGAAAATTAAGATCAGAAACCCCGTCCCCCCAAGTCAACATAAATGTCTCATTACCCATGTAAGGAGCAAGACGTTTAATACGACCGCCAGTATTGGTGGAAATTCCCGTTTCAATTAGATCAACTGTCCAATCTAATTGATAACCTCCATGGGCTTTTATCTGACCATTACCCAAATTCACTGTGAGGTTACTATTGAGTGAACAATAATCCACCATGTACTTTTTAATTGCCTCGCCCTTATATCCTAAGGCAATGGCAAAATCTTTAAAGCCATGGTGGGCATAGAGCATCATTATGTGCCAGAGGATTGGCTTTCCACCAATTTCCACCATCGGCTTGGGTTTTGTTTCTGTTTCTTCGGCGATGCGAGTACCAAGACCACCGGCCAGAATTCCAACTTTCATGTAATTTCCCCGATTTTGTTATTTGGTCGTTCCTTGATAGGTGAACTCCCATGTGAGTTAAAAGCAGTAAAAATGCTACACGACCTTAATCGACAATCAGAGCTAGTGTCAATTATTTCGAGGGCAACAAATCTTAGTCAATCAAGACTAGCAAAACTGATTTATGGTTAATTAAATTACCGAAAACTTATGTTGGTTTCGGTTGAGTAAGGCAGGATTCTTAACTGCTTAGAACCTTTTTACTTATTATCGGACAGATTAGAGCTGGACGTTTTTCTCAACGCCAGTAAAGTATCAGTGCTTAGCTAGATATTCTCCTGAGTAAACTAATTATTAACTATACTTTTTTATCCAGTTATTTAGATGTCAAGTAGAAAACCTCGCTAAATTGATGAAAATTTGCCTTACAGCGACGATCTATTTGTCTTCAAGTAGACATCACCTAACAGTAACAAAAAAGTTAACTAGTTATTAGATACACCCTATGCCCTTAACAAAAATTGCAATTGGCTTAAACCAATAGGGAACATTTTGTGCTTCAAAGCTCTCTTGTTAGCAACTATATGAATCAAAAGTTATACAAGAGAACTCGCCAATTGCTTTCACAACATTATAATTTATTATTTAAGAAGTGTCAGACTACGTAGTATATGTTTACCTAAACTTTAAATTTATTTGAGACTAGATTGGTCTTTTAGTCCTAATTGATAACAGCGCTTCTTGAGTTTGACTATGGCAACAATAAAGCGATGACTAAGCTTGGTTCAGCTAATTCTCGCTATATATTGATTCTTAAATTAAGTCAATTTGTCTTGACAAAACTCGTTATTTGTGAATTAAGTAAAATGCTATTGCCAGTTTCCAAAGCTTACTCTCTAGCATCTGTAGCTTGTTCTTTACCCGTCAAAAGAAGGCAGAAGATCTAGGGCAGCAGGGTCACTATGTTTCTTGAATAGTGGTTTTTCTTTATGTCAATTCTTTGAGTAGCAGAGTGCCACTCTTTCTTAAGTTAACGCCGGGAAGCCTTTACATCAAGATACGATAAAAATCACCTACCTAAAGACTGAAGCCATTAAGCTTAACATTTAGTTAGACTGCTCAACAGTTTTTAGTCACCTTTAAATCACTCAAACCATGAAACCCACCAATAACATTGCGAGAATCCTCTTAGTCGGACTTTTGAGTCTAGGTAGTGCCGTTGCTCTCTCTGCCTGTAGCGCAGAAGAAGAAGCAAAGACAACTAGTGAAGTTCCTAGTGCCACAGAGCAAACCGCTGATGCCACTTCAGGGGAATCAGCAACAGAGACAGAAACAGCTAGCTCTGAAGATGCTGCTAGTGACAACATTTTGGTTGTGGCATCTAATAATGGCTCCTTTGAGACTTTAACCAAAGCTATCGAAGCAGCAGGATTAACTGAAACCTTAGCAGGAGAAGGTCCCTTCACCGTTTTTGCTCCCACCGATGAAGCTTTTGCCGCTTTACCAGAAGGAACAGTAGAAGAGTTACTGAAGCCAGAAAATAAAGATAAGCTAGTCAAGATTCTCACCTACCATGTAGTGCCTGTAGAAGTAACTTCTGCACAAATTACCCCGGGAGAAGTGACAACCGTTGAAGGATCTGCTGTTGATGTGCAAGTAGAAGGCGATACAGTCAAGGTTGAAGAAGCTACCGTAACTCAACCCGACGTTAAAGCCAGTAATGGTGTAATTCACGTCATCGATACAGTAATGATGCCTCCTGAAGCTTAGATTGCAGCACAATAAAAGCTAGTTAAATAGCATAGGACGGCAATGCCACTTATTTGGCACCGCCGTCCTAAAAATTATTTGTCGCCGAATGGTCAACTTTTTGCTATGATAGCTAATGCGACTATCGCGGACGTGGCGGAATTGGCAGACGCGCTAGATTTAGGTTCTAGTACCGCAAGGTGTGAAGGTTCAAGTCCTTTCGTCCGCATCTAAATAATTAAAAAGTGGAGCCATTCCAGCCCCACATAGCCCCCTTAGCATCAGCGAACTCAATGTAAGTCCGGTTGGCGGGTACACCCAACTTTTGATTAATCTCTTGGCAAAAGTCTGCACTCATCGACTTAGTCTGTGCAGGACTCATGCTGCCAACACTTTTTATTTCTACGTAGCAAGCTGGCTCAACTGTACCAGCAAAGGTCATAGCCACACCAGGCTCAAAAGCCGTCATCACATAGGACTCAGGTTTACCTAAATGCTTGGATAGCTTACCAGAAAGATTTTTCAGCAACCCTTCAACAGCTGTTGCTTCTGGAGCATCAATGGAAGTTTGCACTTTGATTAGAGGCATACTCTAAAATTTCTAAACTTACTTAACTTGGACTTAACTAAAAATGAAGAATTTAGAATGAAGAATGCAGAAAAATAAAATTCTAAATTCTAAATTCTAAATTCCTTCATAGAGACTAACCACCATATTGCCAGCCAGTATCCTCTAATAAGAGTGGTTTACCTTCTCTGTGAATACCTGATCTAATTACTTCACCGACATAAACGGTGTGATCCCCTTCTGGGACAGAACCCACGACCTTACACTCTATATAGCCTAGAGAGTCGGTAATAATTGGACAACCAGTAGCTTCTCCTTCGTAAAATTCTACGTCAGCAAATTTATTGCCGACACGGCTTTGGGGTTTAAAAAATTTGGAGGCTACTTCTTTCTGACTTTCTTCGAGGAAGCTAATGGCAAATACCCCACTATTTTTAATCATTTCGTGGGAGCCAGATTTTTTATTGACGCAATTTACTACTAATGGTGGCTCGAAAGAAGACTGCATCAACCAACTGACAGTGAAACCATTCATTTCCTCACCGTCTTTTACCCCACAGATGTATAACCCGTGGGGAATTTTGCGCAGCATCGTCTTTTTTGCTTGTTCGTCTAACAAGAGTTTTTTTCCTAATTCTGGACACACCGACTAAGTTTACCAATCTTAAGTGAGTCTTTGATTACTCTTGAGAGAGATTATCTCTAATTGATAAACTTTTGCCTGCATTTTTCTCTTTAACTGCCGATTATTCCTCTACTAATAACCCCTAGTTCTCACCACTGGAAGGATTTGCAGTTTTTGGAAAGGGAAAATTGAGAATGGGGCATTGCTCAATCAAGAAATGATTCTGTCTCCCTAGTCCTCAACTTACTCTCAACAATACCCCGAACCCTATCTTGCCCCTAACTTTTACCACCAAGTCCAAGTTTTCCTCATTATCTAGTAGTGAAAACTCATTAACCAGCCAGCAAGACTCTCTAGAGAGCATTTATGTGAGGCTAGAGAGTGTCTGAGTGTCTTTAATGAGTCCTTGAGACTCTCTAGAGAGTACTTGAGTGTCTTTAATGAGTCTTTAACACTCTCTAGAGAGTACTTGAGTGTGGTGAGAGAGTCTTTAACACTCATTAATGAGTCTTTGAGACTCTCTAGATAGTCTTCATGTGAGGTTAATGAGTTGTCGAAGCCGTAGTTGTCGAAGCTGTAGGGTGGGCAAGTACTAAATGAGTTGAAAATAGACTATCACTGGTAAAACTTGCCCACCCTACCATTACTAAGACTTGTGTAATTAAAAATAATGTAATAAAGTAATATTGTTGCAACCGCAATCCAGATAAAAAGCCAGCCTGAAAAGTTTGATGACCTGCAGGCTGGCTCTGGCTCCCACTTACGGAAAGGAGACAATTTAATTATGACTTATCGAGAAAGCCTAAGTCCCTGGGCGATCGCTCGCCTATTGCCCAACAACTTGCAATGGGTAATTATCGCCCGTTACCGCAACCGTTCCGACGCGGACGGACACCTGCAATTATTGCGGCGACGAGCACCCCAGATTCGTTTTGAGGTTATCTGGGATTTGCCGGGAGGAACGGGGAACAGGGTTTGCGTAGCACGATATTACTTATTACTTAACTACTCCCATGCAGACAAGGGGGACAAGGAGGACAAGGGAGATAGGAGAGAATTTTATTAACATTCCGCTCAAAATTTCCTCCTTTAGTCTCCTATCGAGGAAAACCCCTTCATCCAAAATCTAAAATCTAAAATCTAAAGTCGAGTTACCCTTTACTGTTCCCCTAAAAACTCCCGCATGTACTGATTAACTAACTCTGGCTGTTCCTGTTGTACCCAGTGGCTACAGTTGGGAATATATTGTATTTGGCAATTGCTGACAAACTTGTATGTACCATAGGTTAACTCTTTACCCAAGGCGGTATCTTCCTCACCCCAAATTATCAGAGTTGGCACGTTCAGCAAATTCCATTCCTTCTGTAGCCAACCTCCTAGAATATTACGATAGTAATTGACCATTGCTGTTAATGCGCCTGGTTTTGCCGCAGCATCTTTATATGCTTTGATATCTTCTGAGGTAAAGGCACTTTTGTTAATTGCCATATCTGTAAACATTTTGCCAACTATTTCATAGTCAAAGGCTTGCAACCACATCTCCGGTAGGATGGGGAGTTGGAAGAAAAAGATATACCAACTACGCTTCAACTGTTCTAGAGTAAGTAAGCCTTGAGCCAACTTGGCGGGATGGGGTATGTTGAGGACAATTAGTTGCTCTAGCATGTTTGGGTGAGCATAAGCAAAGTTCCAAGCGATCGCACCACCCCAGTCATGACCTACTAAGACGCAGCGATCGTATCCTAGTCCTTGAATAACTCCTTGAATATCTTTTATAAACTCACTCATCACATAGGCTGATGGTTCTGCTGGTTTGTCGCTGTCGTTGTAGCCGCGCAAGTCTAGGGCTACCACTTTATAATCCTTGGCAAATTCAGGAATTTGGTGTCGCCAAGAGTACCAAAACTCCGGGAAGCCGTGTAGCATCAGCATCAGTGGCCCTTCTCCTTGGGTGACGTAATGGAGTCTGACACCGTTGCTGACTATGTAGTTGTGCTGCCAAGTTTCTTCGAGTATCGTCATTGCTTGTTTACTCCTAGCTCAGACTATATATATAGCCTTTATCAAGTTGTCGGAGAAGTATCAGTTTAAGGCGATTACGACACCGGATGAGGATTGTGGCTTGTTTGAGTTGAGTTAGTTAGGTGAGGGGGTGTGGCTTTTGTTGCGACCTTTTTGTTTGGATGTTGGTTTTCGTTATATTAGTTCGAGCTATGGGAATGGGCGATCACATTACAGTGTATATCAAAGCTCTATTACGCCTGATATTAACTTCCAGCAAGGAGCTTCACCCTCCCAATCAGGATGAGGTTGATAAGGCATACTGAGGCTCACAGGTACCACACAGTCGTTTTTAGGTTGATATCCTGCATTTAGTTTGACAACAAAAACTGGATCAGTAATCTTTGCATCTTTCAAGCTTCGAGTATTAGCAGATGGAATAGTACCTCGCCATTCAGTATTCCCTCTGGAATTTGTTTTCTTCTCTACAGAAAAATTCACAGCACGAGCTAACTGAAGGGTACGACGTTGATCAAATGGAAGACCCTGTAAATAAGAAGGATTAACGTATTTCCAGGAATTGTGAAGTATCTCTTGGAAATTTCCACAATACTTGAGTAAAGTAGTCGGTTGTACTCTACCTACACATTTCCACTCACCATCTAAAACTGATAGGTTCTCCCCTTCAAAACCAAAATCGTTGCCAGTATCAGAAAGTGGAATTTCTAGGATATCTAGTAATGTTGGTTCTTTACCTTCAACAAGCCGAATAGATGCTGGAACTCGACCATCTTCAGGATATAGAGCATCACAAACAGGACGAACCCATTTACCAGTATCGATATCAATTCCAGCAATGCAACGTTCATCTAGTTTCCACGAATTAGAAAGACAAATAACCTTCTTTATAGATGGCATATACTAATGTTTCCCCACTTTCCGTTGAGATACTCCGCAACTAACCGACGATGACATCGGTGAGGCTTGGCTTCACTACAGAGCAAACAAGCGCCATCAATCAGATTTGGAGAAACTTTTTTTTCAATTTGACGATTAGCTATAAGCTGCAAGAACTTTTGTTCGTATGTTTCCCAATCTCCTTTTCTCTTCTTATACTCATCCAAAATATCTTTGGTTGGCGCTAAATCTAAAAGATGGACATAATCTATATTGCCAATCGTCTTTAAAAAATACTCTAAATCTGCCTTTTTCGTAAATCCTGCTAGCTGGGAAACATTATTCAGACGAGTATCTACAATCGTCTTGATACCTGCATCTTTAAGAGTGTCAAAGAATTTTTGAGCGCTCTTTTGAGTAAACCCGATTGTGAAAAGATTGATTTGATTGTTCATGGTCATCAGTCCTTTTCTCTACGTAGGCAATCTCATCACCTTGAAGTTTATAAGCTTTTTCCAAACATGCATCTCCTGTTAGCAAGTTACTTAATTCATTGTCAAACAGAGAAAGTTGAATAGGTTGTCCCTTAACCCTAAAACCATGCTTCTTTAGCATTCTATCTTCTAGGTCAAAATGAGACTCTATATCACCATTCTTCAAAATGTGATTAATCTGCAAATTAGAGTCCCGTAAATGTTGACAAACTAAGATGGCTCTGTGACAGATTAAAGGATCTTGCTCCGCACACATTAATGCAATTCTGTGTTTCTCTAATCCCTTTAAAACCTTTTGAATTCCCTCATGGAATGTCTCAGTTGCAGCAATCTTATCGTAAACGGCTTTTCCATTGACATAGCACTCTGGGTTGTTGGGTCTTGCACCTAGTTCTTGTCCCAAGAATACATAGTGAATTCTTTCCCTTGATAGAGCTTCTTTCAACTCTTTGCGTTTGAAGTGTGGCAAGAAACGGCTGTATGGATATGAACGTACATCAGCAAGAGCAGTTACCTCGTGTTGCTGTAGTAAAGAGATAAAACCTTCTATTGTATGGTTAGAGTGACCAATAGTGAACAACTTCATCAATACTTGCTCCTCAGAAGGCTAGTCTGTAAATTGGCATCTTACCTATATTATGACAAGCGCACTGGAGAGAAAGACCCAATTTTTGCACATACCATCAAACCTCTCGCTTCGACAGGTGCTAAATTTCCAGCAAGCGATACAGATGTCATCTGTTCTTGCCAAACGGCACCAAGCTGAACACCCACACTATATGGCAGAACATTAACACTAGCACCAGTATCCACTAAGCCTGTAACCTCTACAGAAGAATCGCCGTATGTCAAAGTAAGAGGCAAAAGTGGAACTAGATCCGTAATTCCAAAAGCATCCTGTGTTTCTGTGAAAGGGAAACGCTGCGAGTTAAGCGTTACTTGTACGCTTATCCTCTTCTAGCAACTCACCTAGCTTGTGAGCAGCTTCATGTGAATTATACGGAGACCAAACAGTATAGGTTGCTCCAGGTTGCAAAAGTGCATCTTCCTCTTTGGCAAGCTCAAGTACTAAAAACTGCATAATTCTTAGCTTGTCAGCACGGGAAAGATTTCTTAGAGTGGGAAGAAGCTCTGTTACAGTCATATTAGTTCAGCCTAGGCTATCCATTCCAATTTTAACGTTCGATTGTAACTGAATTGGGTTAAGAAGCGATCGCACTAATACTACTCAAGTCTTTGCTACCAACTATCGAGACTGGGGCGAATGTGCAGGACGGCCACGGTTACACACCCATCATCAAGCGTGTCGCATCTGCATCAGTAGCTCTTCCCCTTAAGTGACGTAATGCAGTCTCACCCCGTTGCTGATTAAGTAGTTGTGCTGCCAAGTTTCTTCAAGCATTGTCCTGACTATTTCCTCAGCTACCAACTTTTTTTACCAGTAAAGTTTTTTTAAACAAAGTAAACTAATTGCGTAATCTTAACTACAAGCCTTAATCGAGAGGCTTTTCATCAGTTTATAAAAATAGTCCCTTCTAAATTTAGTTGCTTTGTCCATATCTTTTGTCAAATTAGCAGCTTAATTTTTCTATATCTTTAGTTAAATCAATAGTTAGGTTAATCCTCTTACTTAAGAAGGAGAGAAATTCTTCAAAAAAATAATAATATTCTAAAAAGTAGTAACACCCTTAAAAAAGAAATTAAGCTATGAAATATTTCAATTTGTCTAAACTTTTGGGAACTATCGCAATTGCTACTAGCCTGACGCTCTTACCATTAAGTATTCCCGCACATGCTCAGGTTGAAGATCGAACAGTTGAGCCAGAGGGAGTTGTCATAGAAACTGAAGATGACGATTTCAACTGGGGTTGGCTGGGTTTACTTGGTTTACTTGGATTAGCCGGTTTAGCTGGCAATAAACGTAAAGAAGTTAATCACGTCGAGACTGTCAATCGTGATCATGATGTAGCCGTGCCTCCAAGTTATCCTAGTAATACTTCTACTGCTAATGATCCGGATATAAGCGTTCGCGATAATCGCCCTAATTCTGGCTATCGCTAGTCACATACTTGTCGAGCCTTAGATCGAAGCGCCAGACAAGCACAACAAAACCACTAGTAGCTTTACTGTTCAACTCAAATCTTGTAAATACTCTTCGATAAGAACATCTAACTAGAAGTTCCCGGATTTGAGAGAAGATCAGCTACTTTCTAGACTAAGCAACAGTACCTCTTTAGTACTCACTAGAGTGTACTGTTGCTAAATTTTATAAAAAAATAGAACTTCAATTTACTAAAGTTGCTTGGCTTTTCAAATCAACTTTAGTAAAAATTCTGCTATAAAGGCAACATTTCTTATATTATTAATTTTTTAAATATTCACTAGCATTAAAACCAGACTAGTTAGTCTATTCTTTGCAATTCGTTACAACGTAAAGAATAGACAATTTTAGGTATCAACCTGATAATATCCCCTTGCAAGCAAATTAGTCTATTCTGACTTAGTCATTTTTTGTAATTCTAAATCTAATGGATGAAAATAACCGTCAAACTTATTGGCGTGCAAATATCGCTTTAATCCGCAATCTGCTGATTGTCTGGGCATTGGTTTCTCTCGTCTTTGGTATTCTACTAGTCCAACCTTTGAATATGGTGCGTCTTGGTGGTGTACCCTTGGGTTTTTGGATGGCACAACAAGGTTCCATTATTGTCTTTGTCGTGCTGATTTTCGTCTATGCCATTCAAATGGACAAGTTAGATCGCAAATACCACATCAGGAAGTGAGGAGAAATTATGAGCGTTGAAATCTGGACAACCATCTTTGTGGGTCTGTCCTTTCTTATCTATCTTTACATTGGTTGGCGATCGCGCGTTAAAGATAGTTCTGGCTTTTTCGTTGCTGGCCAAGGGGTTCCCTCTCTTGCCAATGGTGCTGCCACTGCTGCTGATTGGATGTCGGCAGCCTCTTTTATTTCCATGGCCGGGCTAATTTCTTTTTTAGGCTACGACGGTTCAATCTACCTGATGGGTTGGACGGGGGGCTATGTTTTGCTAGCGCTGTTACTTGCCCCTTACCTTCGTAAGTTTGGTAAATATACGGTGCCAGACTTTGTAGGCGATCGCTACTATTCTAATGTTGCTCGTATCGTGGCTGTAATTGCCGCCATTTTCGTCTCTCTTACTTATGTAGCGGGACAGATGCGGGGTGTGGGTATTGTTTTCAGCCGCTTTCTGCAAGTAGATATTTCCACTGGGGTGGTAATTGGCATGGTAATTGTCGGCTTTTTTGCCGTCTTAGGGGGTATGAAAGGCATTACCTGGACGCAAGTGGCCCAGTATTGCGTGTTAATTATCGCTTACCTAATTCCGGCAGTTGCTTTAGCTTGGGTGCTGACGGGTAATCCCATACCCCAACTTGCTTTTACTTTTAGTGATATTGCCGATAAACTAAATCAAGTTCAAGTTGACCTAGGCTTTAAGGAATACACTCAACCTTTTGCTAATAAGTCAATGTTGGACGTGCTGTTTATTACCATCGCTTTGATGGTGGGAACTGCTGGTTTACCCCATGTAATTGTGCGTTTCTACACGGTACCAGATGTGCGTTCAGCCAGATTTTCTGCGGGTTGGGCATTGTTGTTTATTGCCATTCTCTACACCACAGCCCCAGCCTTGTCCATGTTTGCCCGTTATAACCTTATTAACTCTCTACACAATCATACAATTGAGGAAGTGC
>JBAUJE010000411.1:0-23390 GCA_049683475.1 Coleofasciculaceae cyanobacterium
TGCCATTGATGGTAACAAGGTCTTCTTCCCCTTGAGCACGGTCAACGTCGAAGATTGAGAGGTACAGCAGAGAAAGTCCGCTTATTGGGGCATTGGTGAGAATGTCAAACTCAATAGGCCAGAGGACCGTGTTCTGTCCATTATCAGGACCGACACGGATACCTCTACCAAAATCACCGTCTGGGACGTTATTTTGAGCTTGACTTTCATTGTCTTCAGTAACAACGTACCGTTCATTAACAAACACACTAGGGTAGGTGGTTTGTAGGGTAGTAGTAAAGGCAATAGAGGTGTTTACTTTGCCAATTTCAATATCTAAGTTCCAGTTACCGCCAAGGTCAGCATGACCAATTTTGCTGGTCGAAGCCGCAATACTGGCCCCCGTCCGTTGGTTTAACTTAGCGATAAACTCTTCCCCAGCATCTCCGGCCGCGACGTTACAGCCATAAAGTAGGAGATTAGGAACATTCCAAGTTTGCAGTTGGCCTTCGTAGCGGTTAAAGGTATCTAAACTTAATTGCCTATTACCCAAAGACAAGCAACCGGGCGCACCGTGGGAAACTATGTGGATAGCACCAACATCCTGACGCTGTTGTAAAACCTGGCTAATTTGCTCAATGCCATCTAGGCTTGTATCTAAAACAAATACTTCTGCTCTAGAAACAACACCATTAACTAATTGTGGTATATTTTCAACCCCACCATCAATAAAAACAACTGTAGCGACTTGATTGGAGGTTGTTGGGATTGAATTTAAGGTAGATTTCATCTGCATCCTTCAAGGATAGTAGTAAATTTGAATGTTTTTGATGTAGATGCACAATCCAATGAGTAGCACGACGGCTTTTCATTAAATACCCCTGAAAATTCGTAAAAAAATGCTTTACCTAGTTGCTAGGCAGTGCAATTAGTAAAGAACTAAGAGAGAATAGTAATGAGGTGGGTCTAGCAGTTCTTACCCAACTGAAGTACACTAGAAGACTGTCAGCTGAGTTTTTCAGCCTTAAGGATGTACTTGAGTTAGAGTGAGAAACGCTATATTTGCAGTCGCTCTTGGTAGACGAGTTCACGTCCTTATCTACATAATGGCAGGCCTATCTAGCCTCTGTCAGGAGAAAAAGTCGGGTCTTAAAGTCGGAAAGGTCGGGTTTTAAAGTCGGAAAAGTCGGATCTTTACCTTGGCACTTTACACCTGAACACTTATGTGATAATCGTTATCCTGAATATCAATTTATATTGGTTGATACGAGAGGAGGGGCACAAGACTTAAAGACCTTGCAACGAGGAATCGACAGGCAGATGACTTTTGAAGAAGCACTCGCGTGGGTAGAAGCTACTCTTAAAGCTAAAACTGATAAACAGCTAACCCCACCAGAAAAGGAAATCCTCAAAGCCGCTTGGGAAAACGAAACTTACAGCGCTGTTGCCGATAGCTTATATCTAAGTGTGGGGCATATTAAAGATTTAGCTTCCCTATTGTGGAAACGCCTTTCAGACTTATTCGAGGAAAAGGTAACTAAGAATAAGTTTCGCCATTTACTTTTAGAACGAAGTACCACAACCACTCACGCCCCTCCAGAAAGAGAAGATAGGGACATTGATGCCAGTGAAGACTTCAAAGGCAGTATTTTAATTGTTGATGACTTGAGCGAAAACCTGCGTTTTTTGAACGAAATCTTAGCAAACCAGGGGTACAAAGTTCGTTGTGTCACCAATGGCAAAATGGCATTAAGAACAATCCGTAACACCCCCCCTGATGTTATTTTACTTGATATTAAAATGCCGGATATGGATGGGTATCAAGTCTGTTCGAGCCTGAAAGGCAATGCAGAAACCGCAGATATTCCCATTATTTTTCTTAGTGCGTTAAACGAAGTTTTTGATAAAGTAAAAGCTTTTCAAGTTGGGGGAATTGATTATATTACCAAACCCTTTCAACCGGAAGAAGTCGTCGCTAGAATCAAAGCTCAACTCACTATCTGCCAACAAAAACATCAACTGCGACAAGAAATAGAGCAACATCAACAAACGGCAGAAATTCTCTACCAATCTCGCGCCCTACTCGCTAGTTTGTTGAACAGTTCCCAAGATGGCATTGCTGCCCTGCAAGCGGTGAGAAATTTAGTCACTGGAGACATTGAAGACTTTCACTATTTATTAGTTAATCCGGCCTTTGCCCAACTATTGGGTAAAAAAAGAGAATATTTCACGAGCAAGTCTGTGCAGAAAAATCTGCTGAATCGATTTACTCCAGGATTATTGGAAAAGTTCATACAGGTAGTTGAAAGAGGAGAACCCATAGAGCAGGAATTTTGTTGGAAAAGTGATGCAGAAAAGAAATGCTACGACTTAATTATTGTTAAATTAGAAGATGGCTTATCACTAACAGTCCGTCTAAAGTCTGTCTTTTATTCTTCCGTAACCAACGGTTCAGTTAAATCTAAAATTCTTTCAAACTGAAACTTATTAACCCAATTTCTGAGAGTCTGAAGTTCTATTGCATAAGCAGAAGGAATTTCTGCAAATATTTGAGAAACTAATTCTACATCTGCGTCAAGAGAGGCTTTATGCAATTTTACAATCCATTCCTTCGACATTGCTGCTAATAAGTCCTGGAAATTTGAAGTTTCTCTAGCCACATTAGCAGGACGGGATAATGGCTCTTGTTCCTGATAAATATAACGTACTCCTAAATGTTTAGCCATGATGTCAAAGATGATTTCTTTGTGGAAGGGTTTGCGCACAAAATCATCACAGCCAGCTGACAAAATCACCGTCTTTTCTTCTTCCCAGACACTAGCAGTCAGAGCAATAACAGCCGTGGCTTGCCCTTTTGTCGTACTTTTAATCTGTTTTGTAGCTTCATAACCGTCCATAATGGGCATTCGCATATCCATCCAGATTAGGTGGGGTGAGTAGGAATTCCAAATTTTAATTGCTTCAGCACCGTTAGTCGCTTCTTGTACTTCAAAACCTAGAGTTTTGAGAAGTTTAACTAACAGTTGCCGATTATACTCTCTATCATCTACCACTAAGATCCGATAGCGGATTTGGTTAGGGGCAAGGGCAATAATACGACGGCTGTGGAGTTGGTTCTCAACTTCATTTGCCTCAACAATTTTTACGGGAATATCAAACTTGAATATTGCGCTATAGGAAGGTATGAAAGGTGAGAGAGAAGACAAGGAAGATTCAGAAAAAGCCTCCCCTGCTTCTCCATCTTCCCATCTCCCCATCCCCCCATCTAGAGAATTTCCTGGCGTGAAGGCTTTACCACCACTGATGACGGTAATTTCACCCCCCATCAAGCGAACAAATTGACGGCTAATTGTCAGTCCCAGTCCCGTTCCTTGCTGCAATCTTTGACCTGATGCTGTTTGCAAAAAAGGTTGAAATAGTTTTTCCAGTTCGTCCGCCGCAATGCCAACTCCTGTATCTTTGACGGTAAAGCTAATGGTTGTAACCTGGGATAAGCTACTTAGTAGCTTAGATTGTTGGTTGTTGTTTTTTTGTGTTTCAGTTTCACTTGCGCTTTTTAACTTCTGAATTTTTGTTTCTACGGACACATTGCCAGATGAGGTAAATTTAATAGCATTACTGATTAAATTAATCAGCACTTAAGGTTTTCTCTTTGTTCGCATAAAAGATTTTCATCTTTGTTCATTAGCTGAGAAAAGCCGAGAATAGCGTTGAGGGGAGTCCGTAACTCATGACTCATGTTAGCTAGGAACGTGCTTTTAGCAACGTTAGCAGCAACTGCCGTTTCTTTGGCTCGTTCGAGTTCTGCCTCGGCTTTTTTGCCAACAGTAATTTCTTGTTCTAAGCGGACATTTTCAATCAGTGTTTTCTCTGCCTGTTTGCGGTTGCTAATATCTTGAAAAGCTGCGATCGCATATTCTACAGCACCTGTCTCATCAAGAATTGGCGTACTGGTTGCTTCTATGGGAATAATCCGATCATTGTGATGCAGTTCCAAGTCATCTTTCCAGGCTGTTTCACCCTTGAGTGCTCGCACCACCGGAAGCTGTTCAACTGGGAAAATCTCTCCCGTATCTGCCTGATAAATATGGTAGATTTCTGATAGTTGCTCAGTTTCGACTTTTGCCAAATCTTGAATATTGAGTAACTGCCGTGAAACTTGATTGACATAAACAAGTTGTCCTTTGGCATCGTGAACTGATATACCGAGGGGAAGAGCATTAAGGAACTTGTTGAGACGATTTTGGGTTGATTGTACTTGAGTATAGAGTCTGGCGTTGGTAAGTGCGATCGCTGCTTGTGTTGAAAGCAGTTGAATTACTTCTAAGCATTGAGGTGTAAAAACACCATCTGCTAGATTATTTTCCAAATAGACAACGCCAATTAGTTTCCCCTGATTGAGCAGTGGTGCAGAAAGAATAGACTTAGGTTGATTGGTTTGGACATAAGTATCTTGAGTAAATCTGCCTTCAGAAGCGACATTACTTTCAATCAGTCCTTTCTGAGTCCTAGCAACATAGCGAATAATTGATGCAGGAAGGCAAGTTTCAATGGGAGTCGATTGCAGTACTATCACTTGCTCTGAATTAGCATTCCCTGACGCTTCAACTCGCAGTTCTCCCTGAGATTCTAGAATCAAGTAGCCCCTTTGTGAACCTGAACTTTCCAAGAAAATTCTCATCAAAGTTGCGAGGAGTTTATCTAGCTCAATCTCACTAGCAATTGCTTGAGATACCTTCATTAGCGCTACTAGATCAAGAGTTTCATCTAAAGTCTTTGCAGAGGTGGTAGGCAGACTTTTCTGTGTATTTCTGGACATATTTGGCTGTTATAAAGCGATTGACTACTTGTGAATACTGTTGTTCTAAATGCCTCATTTTAGCGGTTGCACCCCAACGTAGATAACAATAATAGGACTTACGCAGTGAAACGGAAAAATCAGGGAACAGGGAATAGGGAACAGGGAACAGGGAATAGGGAACAGGGAACAGGGAATAGGGAACAGGGAACAGGGAACAGGGAACAGAGGGTTACAGCGATTCTTAATGTCTGAGTGCGTAAGTACTAAATAATAAGCATCTTTGAGATAAGCTTGGACAACTTGCTCTTTTCCCTTACCCTCCCATAATTAACAAAAAGATGCCAGATTTGCTCTACCACTACCCCACCTTAGAACCAGGAATTCTACTCAAACGCTACAAACGCTTTTTAGCTGATATTGAACTAACAACTGGAGAGATAATAACTGCTCACTGTGCTAACACTGGCCCGATGATTGGTGTTTGTACTCTCGGTTCTCCCGTACAAGTTTCCCGCAGCGACAACCCTAAACGCAAATTGCCCTACACCTGGGAAATGATACAAGTGCAGGATAATCAACAAACTTGGGTGGGTATTAACACCGCTTTACCTAATCGGGTAATTCAATTAGCTTTAGAACAAAAACTGATTCCTAATATAGGTGATAGTTACCATAATATTCGCCGCGAAGTTCCCTATGGTAAAGATAAAAAAAGTCGCGTAGATTTTTTATTAACAAGTAATGATACAGAAGCTCCTATCTATTTAGAAGTCAAAAATGCTACTTTAGCTGATGCAAATTTAGCTCTCTTTCCCGATACTGTCACAACTCGCGGACAAAAGCATCTCAAAGAATTGATGGCACTAATTCCCTCTTCAAGAGCAGTAATGCTTTATTTCATTAATCGCAGTGACTGCACCCACTTTGCCCCCGCTGATAATTATGATCCAGTCTACGGTCAACTGTTGCGGGATGCTATGAGTAAAGGTGTTGAAGTTTTACCCTGTCGCTTTGATATTACCCCAAGGGGAATTAGCTACCTAGGATTAGCAAATGTTAGCTTTTAACTAAATAGTAAGAGGCTCTCTCTAAGACTCAGATTTTAAATTTTATTGATTACTTTAATCGTACTGTGGCAAAACCATTCAAGTGGACTCATAAAAAAGGTAAGCTGTTAGCTGTTTAATGGGTATTCTATTTCCGCAATGCTGTACTAGTACAATAGTCCGGTAAATCGTTTTAGCCCGAAGGATGTCATCAAAATTATCAAAGAAGGAATTACCAAAGGAGGTAAATATATGAGTGCCTATGTGCTTGCTTTTCAGGACATTGACAAAACAAAAATCATGGTTGTTGGGGGTAAATGCGCGAACCTGGGGGAACTTTCCAAGTTTGAAGGAATACGCGTACCAGATGGCTTTTGTATTTCTACTGAAGCCTTTAAAAGAATCATTGGGGAAACGTCGTCGATTGACGAGTTACTTGATCAGTTATCCTTTCTAAAGGTGGAAGACCGGGATAAAATCGGTGAACTTAGCAGTGAGATTCGCAGGGTTATCGAAGGGATAGCCATCCCTGAAGACATTAATGAAGAGATCACCCGCCTTCTCTCCAGGCTTGATGAAAAAAATGCCTATGCAGTACGATCCAGCGCAACTGCTGAGGATTTACCGACAGCCTCTTTTGCAGGGCAGCAGGATACGTATTTGAACATTATCTCAAAGGAAGCAATCCTAAAACATATCAGCAAGTGCTGGGCATCGCTATTTACCGAGAGAGCAGTAACTTACCGCCTTCAAAACGGCTTCGACCACCGTAAAGTATACCTGTCTGTGGTTGTTCAGAAGATGATCTTCCCGCAGGCGGCAGGAATTTTATTTACTGCCGATCCCGTCACTTCTAATAGGAAAGTCTTATCCATTGATGCCAGCTTCGGACTTGGTGAGGCATTGGTCTCCGGCCGGGTGAATGCTGATATCTATAAAGTGTGTAACGGCAAGGTTATCGATAAGAAGATATCCACTAAGAAGCTAGCTATTTATGCCTTAAAAGGTGGTGGTACAAAAGAACAGGAGATTGAGCCTGAGCGGCAGAATAGGCAAGCGCTGACGGATGAGCAGATTTTGCAGCTTGAGCGCATAGGTAGGAAGATCGAAGAACATTTCGACCACCCCCAGGACATCGAATGGTGTTTGGTTGATGACACATTTTATATTGTCCAGAGTCGGCCGATCACTACTTTATATCCCATCCCTGAAGCACATAATCAGGAAAATCACGTTTATGTATCTGTTAGTCATCAACAAATGATGACCGACCCCATGAAACCATTGGGATTGTCGTTATTCCAGTTAACAGCTGCCCGACCCATGTTTAAAGCGGGTGGAAGATTGTTTGTTGATGTTACACATCAATTGTCCTCACCTGATAGCAGACAAATGGTATTGAATGCCATGGGACAACACGATCCGCTCATAAAAGACGCACTTATGACCATCATAGAGCGAGGAGATTTTATAAAATCGCTACCAAATGATAACAAAGAACAGAGTACCAGTAAAAGCAATAAAGGTATGTCGCCTGCGGATTTTCAAACCCAAATCGAAAATGATCCGACAATCGTTTCTGATCTGATTGAGAGTAGTCAAAGATCGATAGAAGAGTTAAAACATAACATCCAAACGAAATCAGGAGCGGATTTATTTGATTTTATTCTCGAAGATATCCAGCAATTAAAGAAGAGTTTATTTGATCCACAAAGTTTGGGTGTGATTATGACGACCATGAATGCTTCAGCATGGATCAATGAAAAAATGAAGGGGTGGTTAGGTGAAAAAAACGTAGCAGACATGCTTTCTCAATCTGTACCAAACAATATTACTTCTGAAATGGGACTGGCACTGTTGGATGTCGCAGATGTGATTCGTCTTTATCCGGAAGTCATTGAGTATTTACAACAGGTAAAAGATGAGAACTTTCTGGATGAACTTGTTCAATTTGATGGTGGACAGGAAACCCAAGACACTATCAATGCTTACCTCTACAAATACGGAATGCGATGTGTCGGAGAAATCGATATTACTAAGACTCGTTGGAGCGAAAAACCCACTACACTTGTCCCCATGATTCTCAGTAACATCAAAAACTTTGAGCCTAATGCCAGCCGTCGGAAATTTGAGCAAGGGCGACAGGAGGCTTTGAAAAAAGAACAAGAGTTATTAGATCGCTTGAAGCAATTACCGGATGGTGAACAAAAGACCAAAGAAACAAAACGAATGATCGACCTGATCCGGAATTTCATCGGTTATCGTGAATATCCGAAATACGGCATAGTCAATCGCTATTTCGTTTATAAGCAGGCTTTACTGAAGGAAGCCGAAGACCTCGTACAAGCCAAGGTTATTCATGAAAAAGAAGATACATACTATCTCACTTTTGAAGAACTTCGCGAGGTCGTACGCACAAATAAACTGGATTACCAGATTATCAGCAAACGAAAAGACGAGTACAAATTATATGAAAAACTAACTCCCCCACGTGTTATTACGTCTGACGGTGAAATCGTTGCCGGTGAGTACAAACGAGAAAATCTCCCAGCCGAAGCTATTGTAGGTATACCTGTTTCTTCCGGAGTAATAGAGGGACGAGCACGTGTCATCTTAAACATGGAAGATGCTGATCTCGAAGATGGAGATATATTAGTCACTTCATTTACTGACCCTAGCTGGACACCATTGTTTGTATCCATAAAAGGTCTAGTTACCGAAGTTGGTGGACTGATGACCCATGGAGCAGTTATCGCACGTGAATATGGCTTACCAGCAGTTGTCGGAGTGGATAATGCTACCAAACTGGTAAAAGATGGGCAGCGAATTCGCGTGCATGGAACAGAAGGGTATGTAGAAATCCTGTAATGGGGAAGATGTCGTCTTCAGTAAATAGGATTCAATTTTCAATTAGCTATTTCTTTCTAGCAACTGAAGTCTGAACTAATGTAATCTTCTAAAATAGTTGATGAGTGAGTAACCAAGGTGATTTCTCCCAGGAATGATAAGTAGGGTTTACTTAAATTCATGACATCCCGTTAACTGAAAAACAACCTAACAGCGGCAATCATCTAACCTTTAAATTCTCTCTAGAAAGCAAATTTAAATGGCTAGCTCGACTAAATTTCCAGACTTGCCTTTTTAATATGGGTAGTTCAATTAGTTAACCAGCTAGTAGATTTCACCCGGTATCCATAAACTTAGATTTTTCCTGCTATAGCCTTTCCTCTATACTTTGTAAAGTAATTAAATTTTGTAACTTAGATAGTAATTGCCCATGTTTACGTCAATTTATCTTAAAAATCGTCTTTTATGGTCATCTTTGATGAACTATTGCCAATAAATTAAAGAATATGATATTTAAATTGAGATATTGTGTTACAACAACTTCAGATTAATCCCTAAGAATTTCTATAAAATGGCGATAGACAACAGGGGCTAAAAACGAGGTCAGTGTGCAACTAAAACAGGTCATTATCGTTCACAAAGCCGGAGACTCCCTCGGACGGAGTTGGGCAGAAAAATGCGCTCGACAATTAGAAAAACTCCGTTGTCACGTCCTAATTGGACCAAGTGGACTGAAAGATAACCCCTATCCCGTCTTTTTAGCTTCCGCGACCCAACCCATTGATTTAGCGGTAGTACTCGGTGGTGACGGTACAGTATTGGCTGCGGCTAGGCACCTTGCTCCAGAAGGAATTCCGATTTTGGCAGTAAATGTGGGGGGAAACCTGGGGTTCCTGACAGAACCGTTTGAGGAATTTAAAGATCCTGAGCAAATTTGGCAAAGGTTACTCGAAGATCGCTATGCTGTTCAGCGGCGAATGATGTTACAAGCTAATGTATTTGAGGGAGATAGGACCAACACAGAACCCGTGAGCGATCGCTATCTGTCCCTCAATGAAATGTGCGTCAAACCCGCCTCAGCAGATCGGATGATTACCTCAATTCTGGAGATGGAAATTGATGGAGAAGTTGTAGATCAATACCAAGGCGACGGTTTAATTGTTGCTACACCAACCGGCTCAACTTGTTACACCCTTTCTGCTAATGGGCCAATCTTACATGATGGTATGGAAGCGATTACTGTGACTCCCATTTGTCCCTTAAGTCTTTCTAGTCGTTCCCTGGTATTGCCCTCTGGTGCCATAGTCAGCGTCTGGCCATTAGGAGACTATGAACTCAATACCAAACTGTGGATGGATGGGGTATTAGCTACTTCTATTTGGCCAGGACAGCGGGTAGATGTGCGCCAAGCAGACTGCTATGCCAAGTTTATTATTTTGCGAGTCAACTATTCCTATTACCAGACCCTACGAGATAAACTGCAATGGGCAGGTGCGAGGATTCATTATGATAACAATCATCGCAATTGATGTTAGGGAGGGATAGGACAATTCTCCAAAATCCAAAATCTAAAATCTAAAATTATCCTAACCAGTCCCTTAAAGCTATCTTGACAGACCACTAGGGATATCAAAGCGATTGTAATATTAAAGAGGATGAGTCAAAGGCGGTGGGTTTATGGCAATAAAACTCTCAGATTTCAGGCGCACAGATAATAGCCACAACTTTGAATACTTCTTAGAGTATGGAAAAGTTAAAAGCTCTTCTCAAAAATTCGCCATTCTGCTAATTGGGGGTGCAGAAGGAGGAACAGTAGGAGAAGATGCGGCTACTCAGTGGTTTCTCAAGCAAGCCAATTACGGTGATTATTTAGTTCTGCGTTGCGGGGGAGTTGGTAGACAAGCACAGTGGGTTACAGATAATTACAGTGATTTAATTAATTCCGCAGCAGAACTATCTATTGATAGTCGAGAAGCAGCCAATAACCCAGAGGTTGTGCAACATATCAGAGATGCTGATGCCTTATATTTTGCGGGTGGGGATCAAAATAAATACGAAGATTATTGGGAAGGAACAGCTACAGAAGATGCCATTAATTACTTAATTAATCATAAAAAAGTACCTGTAGGTGGGACTAGTGCTGGCATGGCAATTTTAGGTGATTATTACTACGCTCCTTCTCAGCAAGGAGTACTAAGTTCAGAAATTTTAAATGACCCTTTTCATAATAATACCCAGGATATTTATCGTAGCAATTTTCTGCAAGTTCCCTTTCTAAAACAGGTAATTGCTGATACCCACTTAGATAGACGTAATGACAATCACCCCGAAACAAGATATGGGAGAATTTTCGGATTGATGGCTCGAATTATGGTAAGTGAGAATCAACCAGTTTATGGTATTGGCTTAGAAGAAGGAGCTTTTGTCGCCATTGACGAAAATGGCATTGCTCAAGTTTTTGGCAATGATTCAGAACGGGGACAAGATGCCTACTTTTTGCAGACTAATGGTGCGTTGCCAGAACAAATAAAACCAGGATATCCCCTAATTTGGGATAATCACAGCAGTGCGGTGAAAGTATACAAAATTGAAGGTAAACCGGAAGGAAGTGGTTTATTTGACCTGAGTAATTGGTTAACTGCTGATGGTGGAACTTGGGAATATTGGTTTACTACTGGTGGGTATTCTGGTTTTCAGCAAGAAAGAATTAGGGATTAGAAGACTGACCCCATTTTGGATTTTAGATGTTGCCAACCTATCTATTAAAGTTACCAAACGATGAACAGAGCAATTCATCTCCAAAACCCCTTCCTTGCTCAATTATATTTCAGCCCCTAGAACAGGAAAGACAAAAACCAGCAGTAATCTATTTGCATGGCTGGAATGGTTATCCTTACTCGCTACAAGCTTGTTTTCTCGGTTCAGCACTAGCAAGTCAGGGATATCTCTTCTTAAGTCTAGGAATGCATCGTCGTGGCGTTGAAGGTCAAATGAGATCTATTCCAGAGGATGATATTGAAGATCTTACTCGCGGTGTGGAATATTTAAATTCCCATGGATGCAGTGAAATCATAATTGTTGGTGAAGGGATTGGTGCTTTAACTGCTCTCAGATATCAGTGTAAAAAACAGGATAATCGTGTCAAAGGTATTGTTTTAAGTCATCCTTTGCCAGACTTAACAACTTGGCTTGAGAATACTATCGGAGAAGATAGATATCAGGCTTTAGAGCAAAAGTCAGAGAGTGAGGTGATAGAAGGGGCTGAAGCAGAAAAATGGGTAGATTTAACCGTTAATAATAACAACAAAGAATTACTAATTTATCAATCTTTTTATTCCTGGCTTTCTTGGTGGGGTTCAAACGCAGACACCAAAATCTCTGATTTTCTTAGATATGTAAAAACTCCACTTTTGCTGCTTCATCAAGGAGAAGTTGAGTTTGAAAAAATAGAAATAAACATGCCAGGTAGCAGAAGTTGCTGTGTAGAGGATAGCAAACAGCTTGTACAAGAAATTGAATCTTGGGTTTCTCAGCTTAAATTGCCTAGGAAGGGGTGGTTTCAAGTTGGCAAATCAGATGTTAGCCAATCGGCTGAAATGGTAACGGTTCAAACTAGTGATGGCAGGAATTTAGTAGGATTTCTCTGGGGAGGAGGTGATTCTCAGGCAAATCAAACAGTAGTGCTTCATGTTAGAGGTAAAACTGGTACTCCCATCACAGAGCCTTTATTCACTAAATTAGCTGAGGTTTATAACCAAAATCAAATAGCAGCACTAGTGATTGAACTACGTAGAAGTGGTTATGGTGGGAGTATGCAAGCAACATCTTCAATGGATGTAGATGACATTGATGCTTTTGTAAACTTGCTTTGCCAACGTGGATATACTCGCATAATTTTAAGCGGACAAAGCTTGGGCAGTAATAGTATTATGCGTTACCAAGTGCAATGTCATCATCCCAATGTTGTTGCTCTAGTTCACATGGCACCTACACAAGATTGTGCAGATTGGCTGAAAAAACATATTGGTAGTGATGTTTACCAAAGTTTGTTAACCCAAGCCAAAACAGCAGTAGCAGAGGGTTGTGGTAATCAGGGTTTAATTGGCAAACCACCTTACCAAAATATGCTCTCTCCCCAGCGTCCGGATTCTTGGCTTTCTTGGTGGAGTCCTGAAGCTGATACAGCGAATCTGAAAACAATTGGCAAAGTTGATATTCCGATGTTACTGTTATGTGGAAGTCAAGACTTTTTCAACGATCGCGATCGCTTAAACCAACTGCAAGCAGCCGCCACTCGCTCACCTGTGACAGATATAATCTGGTACGAAGGATGTGGCCATAATTTTGCTAATTTTGAACGCAAGACGGCTGAAGATGTTGTTTCTTGGTTAAATAAATTAGAAAATATTTGCCAAGGATAATTTACTTCAGGCAGTCCGAGTAAACACTTCCAGAGTAAAATGGCTAAATCCAGATTCATCATAATAGCCTATACCTCGTTGCATTAAACTATCACTGATTTGCCAATCTACGGCAATTAAAAATGCCTCTTCTGTTTTAATTTTTTGAGGACAACAGATAGAAATTCCCTCCGGAAAATCTAAGGTTAGATAATTCTGATTCAAATCTGCCAATGGCTTCCAAGAAGTAGCTACTGGCTCAGATACTATCAAATCAGGGTTCATCTTTTTAAGAATTCCTTGCCAGTCATTGTCAATTTGATTGACATACCTTTGGAAATTATCTTCCCCTTTGCCTAAATGTTCTGGTCCAATGGAGATATAATGTAAATGACCATTTTCTTTGTACCGGCAATAGCCAAGTATACGTTGATTTCCCAATCTGATACCAATTTCAAAAACAAATATCGAGCCAGATTCAAGTTTTTTAGAACCCCAGCAAAAGCTATTGTCTAAAAATAATGCACTTGTTATGGGTTTGGTATAGGTACCAAAGCTTTTTAACTCTGTCTTACCATCACCATAAGTTAAGTAATCTTGATGATTGATTGTGCTACCATCTTTGCTCATGTCTAGGTTAGTAACAACTTGCCAAGATTTAATTACTTCTCTATCTGGGGAATATCTCGTTTTGATTCCATGCCATTCTCCTACATGATATTTACAGAAATTATCCCAATTTTGCAGTTGTGGGTTCATGGCGGTTGTATCCTTCTTTGCTAAGCAGGATAAATATTAACTTATGGGAGATATTGTAATCTAACCTGGTTCAGAATAAGCTGAAACCTTTATTACACTGTTGCTTAATTCTGTAATTTGTCAACGTGCTTAAGTCTTTTCAACTATTCAAGGTAAAAAAACTTCCTTAACTAGAACCGATGTTAATTTAGTAAAAATCTATTCAGGATAGTACTTCAATGGAAACACAACCTATCAGTGGCTTATACGAACTTGTTATTGGTATAACAGCAGAGAATGAAGCAGTTCTCATCCAATATTGGCAACAGTTTGGCTTTACTGTCGGTGAATCTGGCAATCTGAATGCAACCCAAGCCAATAAATTATATGGTGTCAATTCCAGCTTGCGATCGCTCCGGCTTTATAATCAAGTTACAGATAGAAGTTTGCTTCGCTTAATGGTGTGGGAAGAAGCGGTTAACGAAGGATTAGGACTGACTCCTTTAAAAGCAGTGGGTAGTCGTTGGGGAACTAGTTTATCTTTAGATGTGTTTAATATAGCTAACCACGCAGAAGATGCGATCGCTGCTGATTTACCGATATATTATGTACCACCCCAGAGGAATTTAATTAATCGTCCCGATCCATTCCAGCCATTTATACAAGCTAATCCCTGTGTACATGAAATGGTTCTCATTCAACCCTTAACCCGACAAGTTCTTTTTGAGCGCCATGACTATACTCGCCCTAATTCCGGCATTATCAACCCAGATTCTCACTTCAAAGGCTCGGAGTTTGTTCATGTGGGACTGATTGTTAATTGTGAGCATGAAAAGTTAGATTTTTATGACCAAGTGCTTGGTTTGCGTCGTAGTGTCAATAATTCTGAAAGTAAGTATGGTGAAGCTTCCCGTCGTATCTTGGATCTCAAAGGGGCAGAAAATGGGGAGCGAATGCTGAATTATTACTTTACTGCTCCTCTGGCTTCTACTACGGATAAATATCCAATTCGTTCAGGAAACTTGGAAGTTTTGCGATTTGAATGTAATTTACCAAACAAGCTTAATTACTCTCGTCCTGGTTCCTTAGGGACTTGTTTGTACACCATGAAAGTGAGTGATATTCAGTCGTATCACCAGCATGTTAGTAGTAGCGAAGCTACTGAATTAACACAGATATATGAGAATGAGTTTGACGAAAAGAGTTTCTCTTTTGTCGCTCCTGATGGATATTTTTGGACTTTAATTGAGTAAGTATCAACACAGATGCAGTCCACCATCAATAGGAAGTGCAACACCAGTAATAAATGCGGCTTTAGGTGAACATAAAAAGGCTACTACCTCACCAACTTCTTTGGGTGGTACCCAACGCTGCATGGGGGTATTTTTGATTAGCTTTTGCATTGTCTCACTCTCTACGCCACCATATTTAGCAGTTACGGAGTTCCAAGCTTCAGTCTTAGTAAAACCCGGAATTACAACATTAACGGTAATCTGCCTTGGAGCGAGCATTTTTGCGTAGTATCTAGTCAAAAATTCTACAACAGCTTTAGCCTGTCCTGGCAGAATATAGGATAATCTTGGAGTTTGCCCACTATTACATCCTGGAGAGGACGTAGCAACGATATAACCGTTTCCATCTTCCATATAATTAATGGCTTTTTCCACACAGCGAATAAAGCACTTAGGATAAACACTTTGATAGTAGTCATATTGTGCAAAGCTAGTGAACTCGCCATCGCCAAATAACTGACGTGGAGTACTTGCGGCTAATTCTGCATTGCTAGATGTAGGAGATGTGGTCATACCAACATATAATCCCGCATTATGCACTAATGCAGTCAATTTACCCTGAAGATTATTTTCTAAACATGCAAATATATTTTCAATGGTGGACTCTTCTCCAACGTCGCCTTTGACAGTGCAAACCTTGACTCCGTAAGTCGATTCAATGGTAGTCTTAGCTATGGATGCGGCTTCTTCGTTGCTATTAAATCCTAGTATCAGGTCATATCCATCCCTAGCTAACTGTTGCGAAATTCCCAAACCAATGCCACGAGTTCCACCAGTAACTATTGCGCTTTTGGATGACATAATATTGGTCTTGTGCGATTGCGTTAACTGGATTATTATTACATTTAGTAAAAACCATAGGCAAGAACAGGGTGAGATTCCCAAAAAGCGTTCGTTTGATTGCTGATACCAAACAAGCTTCCGTAGTAGAAAATGATAATTACAACAAAGAAAGACAAATTAGTTAATTAACATCTGAATAGTTATATGAATTTAAAAGACCAAAACTGGAAAAACTTCACCGCTAACCATTTGCAAGATTGGCATGGTATTTGGACAAGGTATTCTCCCCAAGGAAAAGTAAAAGAATCATTTCCAAGCAGGAGAATCTTTCAGAGCAATCCAGAGCAAACTGAAATTCATCAAACAAATCGCTACATCTATGCTGAAGATAAAATAAAAAAAGAAAGTTGGGACTATAATCAGCGAGAAAATAGTTCAGATGATGGACTTTTTCATCCACAAGCTGATTCGATGAGAGGTATTTTCTTTGAATCTGGTCATGGGGCCTGGGCAACAAGATGCTTAAAACCAGATTCGTACTTCGGTGTTGAATTATTTTTTAGGCACGAGGAATTACGACATAGTGTCGGTATTGTTTACGATCAACAAGGTAATCTCTTCAGAACAGCAAATATTCGGGAAGATACAAGGGGTTTTCCTAGTCAGTATTGGTCGAAGGAAATAGAACAGGTGTCCGAGAGAAATCTGATTGAAAATTGGCAAGGAACCTCTGTTACTATTACCCCAGATTTAAAGATTTCTGAGCCTGTACCAACTCAATTACACTGGGGTTGGGAAGGATACAACACTTTCTTTTTACCTGATGGAGTTTCTATCAATTGTCCAGATAAAGTCAGTGTTGGTAGTTCCTTTTCTCTGGCAGCTAATTGGCTAGTAACACCCTCCAAATTGCAACAATTGAGTGTTAAGTATGACGAATCTGGTGCTTTTGTTGCCCTAACATTGGAGCAGTTGCACCTTTGATGCTCCCCAATTGGTGGGCTTTTCATACCTGAAAAAATCTTTTATATTTATAGATTGCTTGGCGATCGCAGACTTTATCATCTAACTCTTTGATGGTAAGGTGACAATCATTCACAGATAGCACCCAATCTTCTCTGATACAGCGAACACACAGCCGTACTTTTGCCACAAATTCTGATACAACCCATGCGCTACTTAGCACTAGCTTGCGACTACGATGGCACTCTAGCACAGGATGGACTAGTAAATGATCAAACAGTTGCAGCACTAGAGCGTCTGAAGAGAAGCGATCGCCAGTTAATCTTAGTTACAGGACGAGAACTAGACGAACTACTCGAAGTCTTTCCTCAAATCGATCTTTTTGAGAGAGTAGTTGCAGAAAATGGAGCCGTACTTTATCGACCAGAAAGCCAAGAAGAAAAGTTACTAGGCGAACCTCCTCCAGAAGAATTTGCTCAAGTACTACGCCAGCAAGGGGTTAATCCCATGTCCGTGGGACGGGTAATAGTTGCAACCTGGCGACCCCATGAGAAGATAGTTTTTGAACAGATTCGACAACTGAAACTAAAGCATCAGGTAATCTTTAATAAAGATGCAGTGATGGTGCTTCCTCCAGGAATAGATAAAGCATCTGGTTTAAAAGTAGCTTTAGAAGAACTAAACTTACTCCCAGAAAACACAGTAGGAATTGGCGATGCAGAAAACGATTATGCCTTTCTCAGTGTCTGTAAGTGCGTAGTTGCTGTAGCAAATGCTCTCCCTTCCCTGAAAGAACGGGTTAATTTTGTTACCCAAGCTGCGCGGGGTGCAGGAGTAATTGAATTAATAGATAAAATGATTGCTTCTGATTTAGCAGAATTGGATTTACCAGAACAATTAAACTGAGATAACTATTTGGCAGAAGCAAGTCTTGGTCTAACTACTCGAAAATAGAGAAAAGTTGTTAAATAAAATAAGTTGACACAAATCACTAATCCTTTACCAACTCAGTCTTCAAAGCCAGGAAAAATCAAATAAGCGATATTAAACCCTTATCTACCCTGACTGAGTTGTTTATCCTTGGCCTCGGAAACAATCAAAGGCTTACCGATAAAACTTGTCCTGTCAAACCTGAATCTATTTGTAAGTTTGGAGAATGAAGTCTGCGCTGTTGAGGTTTTGACCCTTGAATGAGCGATTTCGCAAGTCTTGATTGGCAAAATTAAGGGGGGATGAACTAGTCATAAATCAAGTCAGCTCGATTTTGGATTTTAGATTTTAGATTTTAGATTTTCCTCTTCGTGCAAAGTTGAGGCTCGCTGCGTCCACTATCGCTATCGGCAATCCAAAATCATTGCATTGTTGGGTCATGAATTATCTTAACCAAATTGGCAAAAAGCAATTATTAATAGCTACAACAACGGGTTTATTAGCCTTGCCTCTAATATTTTACAGTTGGCTACATTTATTACGTCCACCTCGAATATCTCAAGAGAAAGCGCTATTCCAAGGCATTGTCTATAGGCGTGAGGTGTCTCCTTGGGATTACTACCCTAAAACTGGCAATCGTGTCAATGTAGTAGGACAAGCGATCGCCAATAGTTCAAGTTACTCTCAACACGAGCCAGACTGGCCTGTCTTGTGCTTTAATGCCAAAAATCGCCCCCAAATCGAAACTGGTGGAAAGTGTCCTCAAGGTACGGTTCAGGCTGTGGCGGGTAATACTCTCTTAATTGAAGGTGGTAATCCTGTTGGCTTGAATTCAGGTTCAGGTAAAGGCGACTCTCCTAAAGCTTATGCGCGTGTTGCAGTAGCTATTGACAAAGAAGGTAAAAAACTTTGGCTAGTTGTGATTGATGGCAAGCAACCACTCTACAGCGAAGGAGTGACAATTGCTGAGCTGACCAAAATTATTTCAGATTTGGGTGCTTATTGGGCATTAAATCTAGATGGTGGTGGTTCAACAACCCTGGTGACGGCAACTCCTAGACAGCCAATTGTCTTAAATGCTCCGATTCATACAAAACTTCCCATGCGTCAGCGTCCAGTCGCCAATCACCTAGGCTTCTATGCTTTACCAGAAAAGCCAACATTTTAGAAGTTAAGACCACAGGAGGAATCAGATACTCGGTTAGATCAAGTGACCAAAACCAAGAGCAACTTAACTATCTATTCTGCTGCTCACGGCCGACAAGGCGATCGCTAATCTCATCTCGTGCAAGTTCCTCAGTAAGTACGATTGCTTTCAGTATTGGCTTGTTACCGTAACTTTCCAGGAAGTACAGCAATACAATCAGAACTTCGGTCAAGTGCAAAATGCATTCTTGCGTATTGTGAATACCCAGACAAAACAGGAAGCTGTCGGCTAGGATCTTAATAGAGTACTACTCTATAGAGATAGCATTAGATTATGGCTGAACTCTACCGAAAAGATTGTAACTGGAGTCTTAATGCAGTTGAGGTCAGATATCAGGGCTGCTTAACGGCAATTTTTGATCGCTACAGCTAAGAGGCAAAATAGATGGGAATTAACCTAAAAAAAGGACAGCGCATTTCGCTTTCTAAAGAAGCACCTGGCCTGACAAAGCTCATGTGCGGACTGGGTTGGGATATAGCTAAAAAGTCAGGTGGTGGTATTTTTAGCGCTTTTGGCAATACGCAAAACTACGACCTTGATTCATCAGTTATTTGTTTAGATAGTAATGGTAAAGTGAACAATAGAGCCAATGTGATTTCCTATCGGAACTTAAGTCACTCTTCAGGCGCTATCACCCATTTGGGGGATAATCTTACAGGTGCAGGAGCAGGAGACGATGAGCAGATTCTTGTAGATTTAGCTCGGATGCCAAAAGAAATTGTCAAACTGGTATTCACGGTTAACATTTACGAATGCCTTGCCCGAAAACAAGACTTTGGACAGGTTCAAAATGCCTTTGTAAGACTAGTAAATATATCTAACAATCAAGAACTGGCAAAATATAACTTATCTGGTCAAGAATACCAAGGCATGACTGGGATGGTCATGGCTGAAATCTACAAGGACAATGATGAGTGGAAAGTGGCAGCCATTGGCAAGGGAGTTAGTGTGAATGGTTTAGGGGAACTAGTCAACTCTTATACTTAACCTAGGAATATAGTATTTCTCGCCCTTGTGAGGTACAAAGTCCTAGATTTTAGGGAGTCGGGAAAATTAAATGTGCCTCATGACTATGAGAATTGCTATATATACCTATAACCCCTACTTCTTGGGAAAATCCCCTGAAGGTCAATTCTGAATCAACGTTGTTTTGTAAAAAGAGGTAATAGTCATGTCGATTAATCTAAGCAAAGGTGAAAGAATCAATCTCTCCAAAGAAGCCCCCGGAATGAAACTTGCAGGAATTGGTTTAGGATGGGATGTCAACCAAACAGATACTGGTTCAGCGTTTGACTTAGATGCTTCTGTGTTTATGTTAGGAGCCAATGGAAAAATTCCTAGCGACAAATACTTTGTCTTCTATAACAACTCGGCATCACCCGATGGTTCTGTTAAATATCAAGGAGATAGCAGAACTGGAGAGGGAACAGGAGATGATGAAACGGTTGAAATTGATTTGAGCAAAGTAGATTCCTCGGTTCAAGAAATCATTTTTGTTGTCACTATTCACGAAGCCGAACAAAGAAAGCAAAACTTTGGGCAAGTCAGAAACTCGTTTATCAGAATTTATGACAATGCCACAGAAAAACAAGTTGCTAAGTATGAGTTAGATGAGGATTTCTCGCGAGAAACTGCCATTGAATTTGGTAAGCTTTACAAAAAAGATGGTGAGTGGAGATTTCAAGCAGTTGGGGCAGGTTATAATTCAGGTCTTCAGAGTTTTGTAGATAAATATGCTTCTTAGGGGCTGTTTAATAAAGCCCAAGTAAGAGAAGATTGAATTAAGACAAAGGGGGATAAAGATAAACACCCCCTTTTTGCATTATATACATAATTAGCAAAATTCAAACTAGGGTAGACATCCAATATGGAAATCCAACTAATTAAAGGCAGTAGATTTAATCTTTCTAAAGAAGCTCCCGATTTAAATAAACTTAGCATTGGATTAGGTTGGAAGGTGAGCGAGGCAGGACACAACTATGATATTGATACCTCTGTATTCATGTTAGATGCAGAGAGCAAAGCTCCCGATGAAAAGTACTTTGTATTCTACAACAATTTAAAATCACTAGACGGCTCTTTGAGACACTTGGGAGATAACAAAAGTGGGCAAAGGGAAGGAGATAATGAAACTATTTATATAGACTTGCATAAAGTCAATTCTGTGATTCAGGAAATTGTTTTTGTTGTCACCATTCACGAAGGACAGGAAAAAAAACAAAATTTCAGCCAAATTAAAAATGCCTTTATCAGACTTTCTAATCAGGAGACTGGCAGCGAGTTAGCTAGGTACGACTTAAAAGAGGCTTTTTCTCAAGAGACGGCTTTGGAGTTTGGTCGGTTGTATAAAAAAGATGGGGAATGGAGGTTTCATGCGGTTGGACAAGGCTATAATGCTGGGCTACAAACTTTCGTAGATAAATATCATGTTGAAGATAAGCAAGAAAAATATCAAGAAGAACCTCAAATAGAGATACCTTTACCTCTCCCTCAGAATACCAAACAACAGCCTATTGACATTACTAAAAAGGCAGACATTAACCTTTTAAAATCCAAAATAGATATTGTACTCAAAAAGAAAGAGATTAATAATGTTGTAGCCAGAGTGGCTTTAGTTTTAGATATTTCTGGTTCTATGCTCAATCAATATACATCAGGAGCAGTACAAGCATTTCTTGAAAGAATAGTTCCAGTCGCTAGTAGGCTAGATGATAATGGAACATTAGATGTTTGGTTCTTTGGCTCCAGATTCAAAAGAACCAAATCTGTGATAGAGGCGAACGTAGATGGCTACATCAAACAACAATGTGGTGAAAGTCAAAGAAGTTTCCTAATTTCAAAAGCGCCTGCTCTGATGAAAGAATTGGGTTTTGGTAATAATGAGCCTGATGTTATACGAGATGTAATAAAGAAATACACTCAAGAAAAGCCTAGTAATTTACCTACATTTGTTATATTTCTTAGTGATGGAGGTGTTACTAATGAGCGAGGAATTAAACAAGCTATTTTTGATGCAGCCAAATATCCTATATTTTGGCAGTTTGTTGGATTAGCTGGTTCTAACTATGGAATTTTAGAAAGACTAGATACAGTGAGTGGTCGTATCGTTGATAATGCCGATTTTTTTAATATAGATGATCTAAGCGAAATCACTGACGATCAACTGTATGAAAGACTGCTAACTGAGTTTCCTGGCTGGATTAAGGTGGCACGGTCAAAAGGTATATTAAGCTGACGATAAGGTTTGAGTGATGAACAGCATACTCAACTGAAAGCATTTCGTTACAATTGTTAATAAATAAGCCAGCAAAATCTCCATCTCCTGATTGGAGAGATTTTTAACAAGGTTTCAACACTAATTGATTCTCCAACAAACTATGCTCTCGTCAGACACAAAATCCTACGAATCCCTTGAAGTCCCTACCGTATCCGAAAAGCCTTATTGGCAAATCAAGTTGTTGTATGACGGTGAATGTCCGTTGTGTGTGCGAGAAGTCAACTTTTTGAGAAAACGGGATGCAGGCCGAGGAAAAGTGGCTTTTGTGGACATTGCTGACGATGACTATGCTCCTGAAGACAATGGCGGGGTAGACTTTGAGACGGCAATGGGGCGAATTCATGCAGTACTCCCCGATGGTACTGTTATTAAAAATGTTGAGGTCTTTCGTCGAGTCTACGAAATTCTGGGTATGGGTTGGATCTATGCAGCCACTAAGTTACCTGTGATTGGTTGGATTGTCGATACCTTATATGAAATCTGGGCTGACTGGCGACTAGCGCTAACGGGACGACCAGACTTAGATACTATTATTAGCAATCGCCAGAAACGGATTGAGTGTGAGACACTTGAACGTTGTCGATTGAATAATGATGATTGAGTCACAACTACCGATATTTGCCTTTAAGGATATTGTTTAGCAAGTGTGCTGCGCCACTAGTATTTAGCGATCAAGATTTTTGCTTGGAATATCCACGCCAGTGATATTATCGTTGCCACGGCTACTCAAGTCGCGATCGCGTAGTTTTCTGCAAATATCTTCAAACCTGTAACAACAGCAGAAGTCTGGCGACAGATAGGGAGGCTATTGTCTAGGGTTGCCAACCCAAGTATTCTGCAATAGACCTCTTGCAAAAGTCGATTTTTAGCTGTAGGGGCGTAGCATTTGCGCCCGGATTTATCGATTAAGTCCAGGTTTTTATCCGCAAATGCTACGCCCTTTGGTTGATGGAGTTTGTATACCTGAGAAGGCTCAACAGATTTATTTTGGCTCAGGTGGGCAAGAGTTATTTGGGTTAAAACCCACATTCCGCACCCCCCAGTCTCACCCCAATTTTTTTGAGAATGATAATCATTGCCTGTGGGTAAAGTAGTACCTAGGTACTACTTTACCCAGCCCTTGTTAG
>JBAUJE010000412.1:0-40506 GCA_049683475.1 Coleofasciculaceae cyanobacterium
GTCACTCCCTCCCTCGCCGCTTCTTCAATTACCCGCAGCAGTTCTTCCTCTTTCATCAGCTTTTGTGAAAGTATCTGTCCCTAATTTAGCTGATGGGATTGAGTAAGGAGTAATGAGTAAGGAGTAATGAGTAATGAGTAAGGAGTAATGAGTAAGGAGTGTTTTAGCTGTAGGGGCGTAGCATTTGTGCCCGGATTTATCGCTCAAATCGAGGTTTTTATCTGCAAATGCTACGCCCTTCTGGGATTTATGCTCCCGACTCCCGACTCCCCACATTTAACAAATCTCAACTTGCCAAAAGCCAAAATTCTGCTACTGTAGTTTAGTCAATAATTTACAGCCATATATCTCCCAGCCCTCAGAAGCTCTGCTAAAGCTCCTGAAAGGCTAACCCCCAAAACTGATAGAACCAGTCCCGGAGGCCTAACTAGCAATGCTATCTCAGGCCACCTCGACTCCTCTTGGAAAAGTACGGGGTGGCTTAAGTTTTGGCAAAAAATGCAGAATTAAGAATGCAGAATGCAGAATTAAATTCTAAATTCTAAATTCTAAATTCTAAATTCTTATTACCGCCAATTTTGCGAGGAATGCGACAGATATTGCAGCAAAGATGGCAAGAATTGATGCCAAAAAATCAAATCCTGTAGGGGCGCACCGACGTGCGCCCTTCTTCTGCAGCGGGGTTTTAAACCGTCTGATTTGAGGTTAGAGGGTTAAGTTTGAGTTTGGTAGGGTGGGCAAAGACAAGACCTTAACAACCAAACTCACCGACTAGATATTTGCCCACCCTACAGCTACAGCTGGGCGCACGTCGGTGCGCCCCTACTATTTTCCAATTTCCCATCAAAAATTAACAATAACCACTGTTGCAGTTTGAACCTATCTCTGAGTCAGAGTATCTTGGTCGCTTCCGCTTGCAGTAAGGGAGTCGCTTTTTCACTTAGATTCACTCTCTGTAAAAGCCGTATATTTACCCCCTAATGATTCAACAATTGACTTAGTATTAGCTACCAACATCTTCGGGTAACTATCACCCTCACTACCTGCTGCACCAATTGAATCAGAGTAAAGTTCCTGGGGCGCTAATTTTACTCCAGCTTCCTGGGCTACGGTTTTAATTAAAGCTGGATTAATGGTGGTTTCGGCAAAAATTGCTGGAACCCCTGCTTTTCTTATGGCATCTGACAAATTCTTGACTGTTTGAGCGCTGGGTTGTTCTTCGGTGCTAATACCAATTAAAGTACCTGTTACTTCTAAACCATAGGCACGAGCATAATATTGAAAAGCATCATGGGTAGTAACTAACCTACGTTGAGGGGCGGGAATTGTTTGAATTTGCTCTACAATCCAACCATCAAGCTGCTCTAACTGGCTAGTTAGTTGTGCCGCATTCTCGGTAAATTCCTCTTTATCTTCTGGCGATAATTCAATCAGTTGGTCACGAATTGCCTCAACCATTTTAATAGCCTTTTCTGCATCACCCCAAACATGGGGATCAGGTTCTCTTCTACCTTGATATTCAAAATCAAATGGTGTCACCACTTCCCCGACTGCAAACTTTTTAGCCTTAACACCAGCAGAATTCATCAATTTAATTAGCCCTGGCTCTAGATTGTAGCCATTGTAGAGAATTAAATCAGCCTTCTCTAAAGCTTGGGAATCTGCTGGAACTGGCTCATAAACGTGGGGATCGGCTCCCGGTTCTAGAATACCGATTAGCTCAATCTCGTCTCCCCCTACTTCTTCCGTTAAGTCGGCAATAATTGTGCTAGTAGCAACTACCTGGTGCTTATCCTCCCCTTCAGACTGATTGGTACTAGTTGCCTCACACCCACTCACCCATAATCCTAGAATGGCGACGACTGTAACCAATAAATTTGCTTTTCTACCTTGCGACTGAGTACCTACTTTCATGCAGCCGATACACTATTTTCATAATCTTTTCATTTTTACAGTACACTATTTTCATATTGATTTCATTTTTACGCTGCAAGGCAAGTCTCACAGTCAGGAACACAATGAATTCACTCACTCTCTCCCCACTTGATCAAATACAGAAAGAGCAGCCAAACAGAGACGATTATCAGTCACATATGAAAAATATTACAGTTAAACAACTAAGTGTCCAGTACCGTATGGTAGAGGCCCTCACTAATATCAACTGTGAGATTAAAGCAGGGCAACTCACGGGCATTATTGGGCCGAATGGTGCAGGGAAAAGTACCCTGATCAAAGCAATGCTGGGTTTAGTTCCTACCGCCAGTGGTACCACCCTTTACCAAGGAAAACCCCTCAGTTCCCAGTTAGAAGAAGTAGCTTACGTACCCCAGCGATCGCAAATTGACTGGACATATCCCGCCACCGTCTGGGACGTAGTAATGATGGGTAGAGTACGCAAAACTGGCTGGTTTCGCCGCTTTTCTACCGTATCACGTCGTTTAGCCGCAGCAGCCCTAGAACGAGTAGGTATGAGCGAATATCGCGATCGCCCCATTGGTCAGTTATCAGGAGGACAGCAACAACGAGTCTTTATTGCTAGGGCTTTATCAGAAGAGGCAGAGATTTTCTTTTTTGATGAGCCATTAGCTGGTATTGATAAAAAGACGGAAGCAGTCGTTTTTGAAATTCTCCACGAACTAGCCGCAGCTGGCAAAACAGTACTAGTTGTCCACCACGACTTAGGGGAAGCCATTACTAACTTCGACAACTTAATTTTGCTCAATCGCCAGTTAATTGCTCATGGTTCACGCCAGGAAGTACTAAGTTCAGATAATTTACAAAACGCTTATGGCGGCCAAGTTGTTTTCTTTTCAGAAGCAGCGTAGTTTGATAATTAAAGGGAACAGGCAACAGGGAACAGGCAACAGGGAACAGAAACCCCATTCATTATTCGTTACCTCTAACTTCTCCCATCTCCCCCATCTCCCCCATCACCCCCATCACCCCCATCACCCCCATCTACCCTTTTCTCTACTCTTAAGTGCTAGGCTATGGAATTTTTAATTGAACCGCTGCAATACAGTTTTATGCAGCGTTCTTTGGTTACTGCCGTTTTAGTCGGTATTGTTTGCGCTTCGGTAGGTAGCTACTTGATGGTGCAACGGCTGGCTTTACTGGGAGAAGCGATTAGTCACTCTGCCTTACCAGGGTTAGCAATTGCCTTTATTATTGGTGCTGATATCTTTGTCGGGGCTTTCATTGCTGGTGTAATTAGCACCATCGTAATTACCTGGATTCGCACGCGATCGCAAATTAAAGAAGATGCGGCTATGGGCATTGTCTACTCTGCCTTTTTTGCCCTGGGCATAACTTTAATTACCATTGTTCAGAAAGATAATAAGATTGACCTTAATCACTTTCTCTTTGGCAATATTTTAAGTGTAACTGGTCGAGATGTAATCAATACGGCAATAATTACGGTAATTATTCTAACAATTATTGGACTACTCTATAAGGAGTTAATGTTTTATACTTTTGACCCTGTAGGGGCGCAAGCCGCTGGTTTACCGACTAATCTCTTAGATTTTGGTCTGATGATTTTAATTGCCTTGACTATTGTTGCTAGCCTCAAATCAGTAGGTCTTGTGCTGGTTTTAGCTATGCTGATCACTCCCGGTGCGACAGCTTATTTATTAGTTACCAGGCTGCACAAAATGATGATTATAGGCTCAGCCATTGGTGTTGCTGCCAGCATTACTGGTATGTACCTAAGTTATTGGTTCAATTTACCTTCAGGTCCTGCCATTGTCCTAGTTGCCTTTGGTTTCTTCCTACTGGCATTTTTGTTTAGTCCCAGTCAGGGAATTTTAACCCATCCTAGTTATCAATCATCAGGTCAGTCGAAGATTTGGCAGGAAATCAAGAGTTTACGGCGGTAATGTTAAGCTAATTAGTTTTTTGTATTGAAGAAAAAAGCTAATGTATCTTAAGATATAACTTTAAATTAAAGATTTAAAAAATCTTTTAAGGAATAAATAAAAATGAATTGAAGTTTTAGACATTAACTCAAATTGTCCTGGTTTATGAGGATAATTTGAGTATCTTAGTATTGTATCTACGAAACTAGCTCAGTCTAGATGGAACAAGAAAATATCTAACAAAGGATTGATTCCTGGTTGGTATGAATTGTTAAACTAGTATTTACCCATAGACCATTGAATTTTTATGGGGTGGAAATCATCTGCCAAGTAAGTGTGAAGTATACGAATAAATACAAAAAGGCAAGATGACTACCATTTGGAAAAGAGTGTCGTATATCAGTGTTGGTGCCACGATATTAACTTGTTTGATGATTGGAGGGGGTCTTAACTCTATGCATTTCTTTGATTTAAGACAGTTCTTACAGGAATTAGATCCCCATGATTGTCGCCTTAGTCCTGATAATCTTGGTTGCGAGTTAAATAGACCTGTTGATCAACAAAGAAGAGTGGAGCAAGAAACAGGGCAAAAATAATAATTTTCTCTTGAGAATAGAAAATGGAAAATCGTTTATTGTTAATCTCCCTCATCTCCCGACTCTATCCAAATTAATCTTCTTGATAGCAAATTGCCAATCTCAGGGTATCTTAAGGGCAGAGTGGGAGAATATTTATGAACTCTATTCCCAATGCTTCCCTAGGTACTGCTCTAGCAGCCCTCAAACAAGGCAACTACCAAGAGGCGATCGCTCACCTCGAAAATGTTTGCGAGACAGAGTTGGATGAGTCGATAGTTTCCAAGGCTTCTAAGGCACTAGTAGAGGCTTACCGCCGTAATGGTGAACACCACAAAGCCAAGGCACTTTGCCAAAGGCTGGCTCAAGATCCTGATCCTAAACTTAAGGAGTGGGCAACTCGTAGCTTAGCTGAGTTCGCCTCTACTGAAGCATTAGCTGTAGAGAGTTCAACAAGTAGTGCGTCCCTGTTACCTGTTCCCTACTCAGCAACTTCCACTGCTATTCCTTCCCTCTATACTCCTCGTCCTAGATGGCGCAACAGTGGAAGACCTAAGCAGAGACGTACCCTTAAGCCACCCAAGCTTAGACGATTGTGGCTAGTCGAAATAGGTACGGCTATCGCTGTATTTTGGCTGCTGCGCTTCTGCCTTCAGTTGGGGATGAGGACAACTAATAATATCCTCGTAAAGCTGCCATTTTTGCAACCTTTACAGCTGTTTTACCGCGATCCCAGCACTTCTATTTACATCTTACTAGCCTTTCTGCTGATTCTATCCCCCTGGCTAATTGATGCTTTATTAAGGTGGTTTCACGGTTTAGAAAAACTCTCTCTACCCCAGCTAGCATCCCGTTCCCCAGAGTCAGCAGAAATATTACAGCGTTTCTGCCAGCAACGAAAATTACCATTACCGAAGTTAGGCCTCTTAACGACCAAGATACCTGTAGCTCTAACCTATGGCAATCTACCCCAAACTGCCCGAATAGTAGTGAGTGAAGGGTTGTTAGAGCAGCTTCAGGATGATGAAATTGCCACAATCTATGCTGGTCAGCTAGGGCATATCGTTCACTGGGATTTTATCTTAATGTCCCTTGGAACGCTGATTATTCAAATACCTTACATAATATATTATCAAGTAGCTTTGTGGGGAGAGAAGTTACCGGATTTATTAGAAAGAAAATGGTCTTCCTACCCTAAATTATTAGGCGACATTATTCTTGGTATTACTAGTATAATTTCTTCCTTCAGTTACGGAATTTATTGGCTACTTCGCCTCCCATTATTGTGGTTTTCTAGAGTTAGGCTCTACTATAGCGATCGCCTTGCCATTGAAACAACGGGTAATCCGAATGGACTAACCCGCGCCTTACTAAAAATTGCTCTGGGAATTAGCCAAGATATTCAGGTTTTTGGAGCAACAGGCAAACTTTTGGAAGGCTATGATTTGTTGTTGCCCGTAGGATATAAACAAGCTATCACCATTGGTAGTTGTTCCCCTAGTACTCCTTTTGAAGAGATTTTAAAGTGGGATTGTATCAACCCCTATCGTGATTGGTTAATCATCAGTGCAAGTCATCCTTTAATGGGAGAAAGACTTCAGTTACCTACCCGCTATGCTCAGTTTTTGCAGGTTGAGACTGAGTTAGACTTACCCAATCTCTCTTCCCCTCCTCGCAATAGTGCAGCACGACTATCTAAACTGAAAAAAAGTTATCAAGCTTTACCCCTGCTGCAAAGTTGCGTTCTCTTTGGTTTAATAGTCGGTCTTATCTTAAGGGCAATCTTTTGGCTAATTGGCAAAATTAGTTACTACCTCTATATCTGGCAGTTTGTCTGGATGTCCAATGCTGCTCCTTTCCTCGATGCTTGCGTGCTGGTTGCCTTTAGTCTTTGTGCCTTTATCTGGATTAATAATTACTTTCCTGATATCAAAGGCAGCAAGGTTTGGAAACAGCCCAATTTAGCCACATTTTTTGCTAATCCTTACACCCTTGCCCCCGATAGTCAGCCGATTCAATTGACTGGTAGACTATTAGGCCGTGGTGGTTTACTCAACTGGTTGGGACAAGATTTAATTTTGCAAACCTCTACAGGTTTGGTAAAGCTGCACTACTTTTCTTTCCTTGGCCCCGCTGGTAATCTTCTGCCTATCTCAACTCGTCCTAGTGATTTAGTAGATAAAGAAGTCACCGTCACAGGTTGGTTCCGTCGAGGAGCAACGCCTTGGATTGATGTAGAAACTCTACGTACAGAAGATAAGAAAATTAGTCGTGCTAACTACCCTGTCTGGATTACAATCCTTGCCCTTGCGGCGGCTATCTGGGGAGCATATCAAGTGTGGCAACTCTCACCATAAACCGCTCTGTATCCTCATAGGGGCGATGCTTCTCTTAACTCCTGATTTACTAAATGTAAAGAAATATTGCGACCAGATTATTTATCTGTTACATTTATTTACATGAATTCCTAAGCCAGACACAACAAAGCTTTAAGCAAAGCCCCCATGTCTCGGTACCGGGTTTTCCTCCTCCCCATACAGCAAGCATTTCCGGCTACTACTAGTGGTCGGTTTTTTGTATTTTCCAAACCTTTTTCAAGCTCAAGCTGCTTGCTTGGGAGTGTACTTATTCATTCGAGCAATAATTTGAGGTGCAAGATCTGAGTTGAATCAACAAATGCTAAATATTGGCTAACATGAAGTTGAAGTTTGCAGTCTGCTTGACTGGAAATGATTCGCACCACAAAAGAAAACCTATAACTTAGCCGTAGATGGGGAAAAAACTGGGATGGATAATTTGGGGTTTAAGTGCCTCCTGCCTAGCAACCCCAGTGCTAGCTGTACCTAGTTCCGTAGGAGAGACAGGAATTGATGCCAATAAGCTACATGCAGCACCCTACAACTTAATTGGTCGTAAAATTGGCATTGGTCAGGTAGAAATTGGCAGACCAGGATTTTTTGGCATCGACAAGGCTGTTGCCTGGAATCCGATTATTTCTCTAGAGCGAGTATTTTATCGCAACACTCCTGCTAAAGCTGATACCCATGTTGATGGTCATGCCGCAATGGTAGCAGGGGTGATGGTCAGCGGAGATAAAGCTTTACCTGGAGTTGCTCCCGGTGCGCGGCTTTATGCCTCAGCCGTTGGCTCACCTCTCAAAAGTGGGCAAGCAGAAGAGTGTCAAGCTGCTCAGCATGTTGCTCAACAAAACGGAGGAGATATTAGGGCAATCAATTTTAGTTTTGGTGAATCCCTCCAGCGAGATTCTCGACCAGAGGCGATTTTAGATGGCAATGCTCTCCTGACTCAATGTATTGATTGGTCAGCACGGGTTCACGATGTTCTCTATGTGATTGCCGGGAACCAGGGGGGAGGTGGCATTCCCATCCCGACAGATCATTACAATGGCATCACTACCGCCTATACCACCAAGCGGCAAGGAGTCTTTAGTAAAGTAGACTTTGCTAACCTATCAGCTCTGCCAGAAGGGCCGGGTAGACGTTTGATTAGGCGTGAAATTAACCTTGGCCCTCGTCGTGCCGTTAATTTAGTGGCCCCTGGGAGCAAAATTTCTGTCTACAACCTTGAGGGTGAAAAAATCGAAGTGAGTGGCACCAGTTTTGCGGCTCCCCATATTACGGCCTCGGTCGCGTTGCTCCAAGAATTTGGTGATTCTGCAATGCGTAAGACGGTAGACAAAGGCGTATCACCCAATTTTTTGGCGGATAATGCTCAGCTTAATGCCACAGAATCAAACTGGAGCAACGATTCGAGACACCACGAGGTCATGAAAGCAGTATTGCTCAACTCTGCTGACAAAATCCAAGATAAAGGTGATGGTTTGCTGCTAGGTATGAGTCGCACTACCTTAGGCAAAGACAATCGCAACTGGCTAGAATCCGATGCTTACCGCAACCCAAAAATTCCCTTGGATATACAGATGGGTACTGGGCATTTAAATGCCTTCCGCGCTTACCAACAGTTTAGTCCTGGTCAGTGGAGTCCGAGCCAAGCAGTACCGCCCATCGGCTGGGATTATCGCTCAGTTGAAGAGTCATCTTCCCAAGACTATGTGTTAGCACAACCTCTGAAAAAAGGAAGTTTTGTGTCTCTAAGCCTAACCTGGGATCGCCGAGTAGAGCTAGAAGATAAAAATAATAATCAGGTTTATGACTTGGGAGAGGGTTTTCGCGATCGCGGCTTAAACAACCTTGACCTCTACCTAATGAGTGCTGATGAGGATAACACCGATAACAGTGTCTGTACTTCTATTAGTGACGTCGATAGTGTAGAGCATATCTTCTGCCAAATTCAGAGAGATGGTCGTTACAAGATTCGGGTTCAGTACAACAACAAAGTTAATGAGGTGTCTCAACCCTATGCTCTAGCTTGGTGGACTGTACCACAGTCTTAATATTTACTCTTGACCCTTCCTATGCAAGGATTTGGGATTTTGGATTGCCGATAGCGGACGCAGCAAAGCGAGTATTTTTGATTAATAGATTACACAAGCCTCAACTTTGCAGGAAGGGGAAAATCCAAAATCTAAAATCTAAAATCCCAAATCGAGATGACCAACAAAGTCTAATACTAAAACTACTACTAGAGGCTTCCGTTGGCGACGATTAGGAAGTCTCTGAGTTTAGTCAACAACTTTAATTAATCCACTCCTTAGACCTTGAAAAATTTCTTTGACTAGTTCTTGTTCATGGGGCTGAAGGCAATCTTTAGATAGTAGGGCTGACATCAAGAGACTTTGGTCAGCACGGCTAATGCGACGGGAAAGCATGATGCGCTGGGCAATTTGCTCAATTGAGACTTGTGAGCAGCAAGTTGGAGTAAAATTCATCAGCTATTAACACACCCTGTACTTCTAAATTCATGAAGTCACTTAATTCAAGCCTTGACCAACTTCAAGAAGATGTTGATCAAGGCATATCTTCATGCTGTCTCAGTAGAAGCCTACCTTTGATCCCCGAGGTTTTACATAAAGCTCCGATGAAGAAAGCCTAGAACTGTATAAAGATTCGGTAAAGACCAAACTTCCCGAAGAGACTGTCTTTATGACAACGTGGTCAATCCCGTCTGAAATTAGAGGTTTCTGATCTAGTTTTCTAAATATTGTTAAATAACGGACTATTACGGCGATCGCTTGTCAATTATCAATTGGTAATCTCCGGAACACTCTGGGCAAGAAAAAGTCATATTGACCAAAGAAGTAAACTAGCAATGGGGATAGTAAGATGAACCGACCAATAATCAGCCGGGTAGGTACAATTTTGGTAGGAGGTATTTTTCTAGTCGGTTTATTGGGGGGATTCGCAAGCGAGAAAATGAATGCTCTTGACCATCAAGCTAATTCCCAACCTCCTGAATCATCAAGTTCAATTGCACAATCAGCCAATCAAGAGGTAGATTCTCAATTAGTTGAAGCTAATACCAAATTTGGTTTTAAGCTCCTCCAAGAGATTCTCAAGAGTGAGAGCGAAAATAACGTTTTTATCTCCCCTAGCAGTGTAGCGATCGCTCTTGCCATGACCTACAACGGCGCTAGTGGCGAAACCCAACAGGCAATGGCGGATGCTTTGGCACTACAAGGTATGAGTTTAGAAGAAATTAATCAAGCTAACAAGACCTTAGAAGCATCTCTAGAAAATGCCGATCCTGAGGTTAAACTCTCCATTGCTAACTCTTTGTGGGCTAGACAGGGCATTGCTTTTAAGCCTCAATTCCTAGAGAGAAATCAACAGTTTTATGGGGCAGAGATTGCTGAATTAGACTTTGGCAGTTCTGATGCCACAGATGTAATCAATAATTGGGTTAAGGATAATACTAGCGGCAAAATTGAGAAGATTATTGAGCAAATTAAACCAGAAGATGTTCTCTTTTTAATTAATGCTATTTATTTTAAAGGTAACTGGACTCAAGAATTTGACCCCAATCAAACAACTGAGCAGTCGTTCCATTTACTAGACGGCAGCACCAAGCAACAGCCAATGATGTCTCAGTCGGGTGAGTATCAGTACTACGAAAATGAAAATTTCCAGGCAGTAAGTCTACCCTATGGCAATGAACGTCTGAGTTTTTATGTTTTTCTACCCCGTGAAGAAAGCAGTCTAGCAGACTTGCAAAACCAACTGAATGCAGAAAATTGGCAACAATGGACGAGGCAATTTAACCAGCGAGATGGTTTAGTTAAATTGCCTCGCTTCAAATTTGAATATGAGATTAAACTGACTGAGGCACTCAAAGCTTTGGGTATGGAAACAGCCTTTAATGCTAATGCTGATTTTTCGGAGATGACGACAGCCAATGTCAAAATTGATGAAGTTAAACACAAGACTTTTATTGAAGTCAACGAAGAGGGTACAGAAGCTGCAGCTGTAACTTCCGGACGTATTTCTCTAACTTCTATCGAGATTTCAGAACCACCTTTTCAGATGGTAGTTGATCGTCCTTTCTTCTGTGCAATTCGCGATAATCAAACTGGCTCAGTTCTCTTCATGGGTTCAATAGTAGAACCGAAGTAATCTTTATAATAAGGCGCTGCTCGAAACTCGTCCTTCAAGCTAAACTTGTTGCTTAGACAACAAGGGGGCCGCAGCTAAGAGAGTCTGAGTATAAAGATGCTGAGGATTATTAAAAATCTCTTGGGTTGAATTGATCTCCACAATCTTGCCACTATTCATAACAGCAATAGTGTCACAAAAAAACCTGGCCACCCATAGGTCATGGGTAATAAATAAATAAGTTAAATTAAATTCTTCCTTCAGTTCTAACATCAACTCCAAAACCTGCGTCTGGACACTGGCATCAAGCATACTGACTGGCTCATCACAAATAAGTAAACTAGGATGAGTAACTAAAGCGCGAGCGATCGCAACTCGTTGTTGTTGTCCTCCTGACAAGTCAGATGGGTAGCGCTGATAATATTCCTCTACTGGTGTCAATCCCACCCTTTCTAACATTTGCATTACTTGCTTTTTCGCCTCTGTGGGATTAGCCAATTTGTGAATAAATAAAGGATCGGCAATACCTTCTCCCACACTCATCAAAGGATTAAGACAAGCATGGGGGTCTTGAAAGACCATTTGGATTCTACGACGAACTGCCCGTAATGACTGCTGATTAAGTTGAGCTAAATCTTGACCCAGAAACTCAACACGGCCAGAAGTGGAGCGAACAAGCTGCAAAATAGTGCGAGAAAGAGTACTTTTGCCACAACCAGATTCCCCAACCAATCCCATAATTTGACCAGGATAAAGTTCAAAGCTGACATCATCTACCGCTTTAATAGCCTTGCTTTCCTTATCAAATAGTTGTGCAAAGAAACTGCTTTCTAAACTGTAATATTGCTTTAAGTTGCTAACTCGTAGCAAAGGACTTTCGCCTTCAGGGAAGAGACGCGGCGATATTTCAGACTCCTCGACGTTCCCCTCCAAGCACTCTGGTGGAGACACATCACTCTCCCTGTCTCCACGTCTCCCCGTCTCCCCGTCTCCGTGTCCCCGCGTCCCCTCATCTCCGTGTCCCCGCGTCTCCGTGTCATCTCGTTGAATATGCAAAGCAGACTGCAAGAGTGACTTAGTATACTCATGCTGAGGTTGCCTTAAAATTGCCGTATTGGAGCCAGTTTCTACCATCTCCCCTTCGTACATGACAGCAATGCGATCGCAATACTCCCCAATCATTGCCAAGTCATGAGAAATTAGTAGTAAGGTCATGTCCCGTTCACGGCAGAGGCGGGTTAGCTCCTGTAAAATTTGTGCAGATACAGTAACATCTAAACTAGTGGTAGGTTCATCTGCCACAATTAATTTAGGCTCAAGTAACAGTGCCAAAGCGATCGCCACTCGCTGCCGCATACCACCACTAAACTCATGGGGATACTGGGCCCACCTTGAAGCTGGTATCTTGACAGTTTCGAGTGTCTCAATTGCCTTTTCCTTAATCTCTCGCCGCGATAACTGAGATTGGTGCGCCCTTAATGTTTCCAAGCAATGCTCACCAATCGTCATCAGGGGATCAAGACGAGTCATCGGATCTTGAAACACCAGTCCCACAGCTTCCCCTCTGAACTTACGTAACTGTGATGGCGTTAAATCAAAAACCGACTCTCCAGCAAAACTTATTCTTCCTTCCACCTTAGTTGATGGCGGTAGCAAACGCATGGCAGCCCGTCCCAGAGTTGACTTACCACAGCCCGATTCCCCCACTAACCCCATTCGTTCCCCAGCTTCTAGGGCAAAAGAAACATTATCCACCGCCGGACGAGTCGTTGCCACTGACTGACTACTTGGGTAACAAACTCGCAAGTTTTCTACACACAATAAAGGCATTTTGTCAAACAATCGGTTTAAATGAACTTATAGTAGTTCTCCCACTTACTAGAGTAAATAACTCATTACTCATTACTCATTACTCATTACTCATTACTCCCTACTCATTACTCATTACTCCCTACTCCCTACTCCCTACTCCCTACTCCTGTCAATTAGGGCTTGGCAATATTGAATCAAGGTGGTGATGCGATCGCACAAACTCTTAGAGCGTACCAGGAAGGTTTCAGAACTCCGCGCCGCCTGCAACATCATTAAATCAGTGGATAAAAGTCGCATCTGCTTGTGAATTTCAGTTTGAATAGACTGCCAGCGCGAAATATCCTCCGGCGCTAGCTCATCGGCCCTTAGATTAGCAATTTCTTGGCTAAACACTTGTTGTACACTCTGGTCAATCTCCTGAAGTTTTGCTCCTTGCCAGTTAGTAGAGGAAACTTTTGAGAGCATCGATTCTAAAGCTTTTTGCAATTCCTGGTAAGGTTCGCAATGTGATGCTGGTAACATTGTTGTTCCTACTAGTTTACAATCAATGTAAAGAAATTTGTCCTTAAAATAAAGAGGACTCTCAAAAACCTTCTGGCAAAAAGGTTTCAACCAAAAAGCGATTGCCCTTTGATTACTCAAGCAAACGGAAAATCTCCCCTATATCGCTCTTCGAGCTAGTTGACAGGTAAGGAGCGATCAGCAGAGACTATACAATCTGTAACATTAACTGATGCTCTGACGGCAGTACCAGCCGAGTCCTCGTAATATTTTTTATTTGTTAGGGAAAAAACTATGAATGCTACAGCCACAGCCTCCAATCTTAATCTTGATATTAACCTTCCCAAATGGCTGCAAGAATATTTCAATACCACCTCATCAGATACTCAAGGAGCAGTAGATACTCAAGGAGCAGTGCTTGATGAAACGGCTTTAATCTGTCGAGCCTTTGAATTTGCCTACCGACTGCATGAAGGTCAGTATCGGGCATCAGGGGAGCCTTATATTGCTCACCCCGTTGCTGTTGCTGGCTTATTAAGGGATTTAGGCGGTAGTGCCGTGATGATTGCAGCTGGGTTTCTGCACGATGTAGTTGAAGATACGGAAGTTACCCCAGAAGAAATAGAAGATAGATTTGGAGTGGAAGTGCGCCATCTAGTCGAAGGTGTCACAAAACTTTCCAAATTTAACTTCTCCAACAAAACCGAGCGCCAAGCAGAGAATTTCCGCCGCATGTTCCTGGCCATGGCAGCCGATATCCGGGTAATTGTAGTAAAGCTAGCCGATCGACTGCATAATATGCGTACACTACAACACCTGAAACCAGAAAAACAGCGTAGCATTGCCCTAGAGACGAGAGAAATCTTTGCTCCTTTAGCAAACCGTTTAGGTATTGGTCGTTTTAAATGGGAACTAGAAGACTTATCATTTAAGCATCTTGAGCCAGACGCCTACCGAGAAATACAAGCACTAGTAGCAGAAAGGCGCTCAGATCGAGAAGATCGCTTAACTAAGGTAATAGAAATTGTGCGGCAGCGTCTAGATGAGACAGGGGTTCACTGTCAAGAAATCAAAGGTCGTCCTAAGCACTTGTATAGCATTTATCAGAAGATGCAGCGGCAGAATAAAGGATTTCATGAAATCTACGATATTTCTGCGGTGCGAATTATGGTGCAAACCAAAGATGAGTGCTATCGAACCTTAGCAGTAGTTCACGATGCCTTTCGACCAATTCCCGGTAGATTTAAAGACTACATTGGTTTACCGAAACCAAATAACTATCAATCTTTGCACACAGGTGTGATCGGTTTAACAGGACTTCCTCTCGAAGTGCAAATTCGTACCAGAGAAATGCACCAAATAGCTGAGTGGGGAATTGCTGCCCATTGGAAGTATAAAGAAACGGGCAATAGTAATACTCAGATTACAGCTGAGGATGAAAAGCTAAGTTGGTTGCGACAGTTACTCGAATGGCAAAATGACCTGAAAGATGCTCAGGAGTACATGGACAATGTCAAAGATAATTTATTTGATGACGATGTTTATGTATTTACACCAGATGGTGATGTAATGGCTCTCTCCCGGGGGGCGACTCCTATAGACTTTGCCTATCGGATTCATACAGAGATAGGAAACCACTGTGCAGGGGTGAGAATTAATGGTCAGTGGCGTGTTCTTGATACTCCTTTGCAGAATGGAGATATCGTTGAAATTATTACCCAAAAAAATTCTCACCCTAGCTTGGACTGGCTGAACTTTGCTGCTACTCCTAGTGCCAGAAACCGCATTCGACAGTGGTTGAAGCGCTGTTATCGCGAAGACAACATCTCCCGAGGACGGGAACTTTTAGAAAAGGAACTGGGTAAAAAAGGTTTTGAGACACTACTTAAATCGGAGCCGATGCAGGAAGTGGCAGAGCGCTGTAATTACCAAAATACAGAAGACTTATTAGCCGCTTTAGGTTACGGTGAGGTAACCCTTAACTTAGTAGTCAAACGGCTGCGAGAGGGAATAAAAGCTTCACAACCCCTTGTAGAAACAGAGGAAAAGGCATCCGTACAAACAGAGGAAATCTTATCTTCAATTGCAACCATCAAAAACTTTCCTTGTCGTTCTGGCAAGGAAGAACCCATTGCTGGTGTTGAGGGTTTATTGCACCATATTGCTGGTTGTTGCAATCCAGTACCGGGGGAAGCAATTATTGGAGTAGTAACGCAACAGCGCGGCATTTCCATTCATTGCCAAGGATGTTCTAACGTAGAAACTGTGGCAGGAGAACGACTTGTGCCAGTGAGCTGGAAGCCTCAAGATGGTGCCAATGGACGACCCCAAACTTTCCCAGTCAATCTTCAAATTGAAGTAATTGACAGAGTAGGTATATTTAAAGATATCCTGATGCGCCTTAGTGACCAGAACGTTAATGTTAGTAACGCTCAAGTCAGAACAAGCGAAGGCAAACCAGCTGTTATAGACTTATGCATTGGTATTAGCGATCGCCTTCAACTTGAGCGCAGCTTTGCTCAAATCAAAAAAATCAGCGATGTCTTGAATATACGTCGCCTTAGTCAAGTGGAGAATTGATGGGGTGATGGGGAGACGGGGAGACGGGGGAAGATAAGAATTAAGAATTCAGAATTAAGAATGCAGAAAGATGGGGGAGATGGGAAGCAGGGGGAAGATTGACAATTGTCAATTCTAAATTCTAAATTCTAAATTCTAAATTCTAAATTCTAAATTCCCTACTCATTACTCCCTCTTATTCGGAATTGAGAGAAGAGCTGCGGTAGATAATATTAGCAAGCCATCTTTGAGGAAAGCCAATGGAATTAGACTTGGGGAGATTCTACAAGGCATGTAATCCCAGCAAAACAATATTTGTGGGAGATACCCAAGAGCGGAAGTACTATATCGATTTCTCGCCAGTTAGAGGAAGTAAAATTATTGAGGAGTTGGGACGAACCATTACCCGTCTCTCTCCGGATGACCCAACTTGCCAACTATTTACAGGTCATATTGGTTGTGGAAAGTCTACAGAGCTTTTGCGTCTCAAACATGAGTTAGATCAGCAGGGGTTTCATGTCGTCTACTTTGAGTCTAGTCAAGACTTAGACATGGCAGATATTGATATTACAGATATCTTGCTGGCGATCGCACGTCAAGTTAGTGACAGCCTGCGGCAGTTAAAGGTTAGTTTACAACCTAAAGGTTTTAAAGCTTTACTGCGAGGGGCTGCTAAAGTCTTACAAACAGAAATTGAGCTGGAGGTGGGAGCATCTCTGCCAGGACTTGGGGAAATTTCTGCTAATACAGAGGGTGAGTTTTCTCTGGGTGTGGGTATTGCCCAAATCTCAGCTAAAACGAAAAATAGTCCTGAATTGCGCTCTCAAATGAGGCAATATCTAGAACCCCGCACAGATACCCTCATCGACACCATCAACAAAGAATTACTGCTGCCTGCCATTGAACAACTCAAGCAAAAGGGCAAGAAAGGATTGGTGGTAATTGTTGATAACCTTGACAGAGTAGATGACTCCATTAAACCCACTGGCCGTACTCAGTCAGAATATCTCTTTGTAGATCGAGGAGAAAAACTCAAACAATTAAGCTGTCACCTAGTCTATACCATTCCCCTAGTTTTAATTTTTTCCAACGACTGGGGCAGACTGAGAAATCGCTTTGGGGTAGAACCTAAATTACTGCCCATGGTACGGGTGAAACAGCGGGATGGTAGTGACTGTGACAATGGTTTAGGACTGATGCGGCAGATGGTTCTAGCTAGAGCTTTCCCAGACTTAGAAGAAGAGCAAAGACTAGACCTGATACTAAAGGTTTTTGAGTCTCCTGAAATCCTAGACCGTCTCTGTCAAGTCAGTGGCGGTCACCCAAGGAACTTACTGGGGCTATTATACGGCTGCCTTCAGAAAGAAGATCCACCTTTTTCTCGTAGCTGTTTAGAAGATGTGATTAGGAGTGGACGAGATGCTCTAGTACGAGCCGTCACCGACGATGAGTGGGAACTGCTTATGCAAGTATCCCATCAGAAAATGGTCAAAGGGGAGAACGAATACAAAACTCTCCTACGTAGTATGTTTGTCTTTGAATATCAAGATGAACAGGGAGGATGGTTTAGTATTAACCCCATTTTGGCAGAAGCGAAACAACTTAAATCGTCATGAATCCCCATCTAGTAGATGTCAATATCAAAAATAGTGAATCTTTCAAGTCTCTAGTCAGAGCTATTTTGCTTTCTCAGGGACAATTTTCACTGATTTTGGTTCATTGCAACTATAGGTTATTACGGCAAAAACTGTTACAACAATTACTGGCAGAAGGTAGGCTTCAACTGCAAGAGCGATGGCTGGAGTCTTCTGCTCTTCATTAACGTTAATTTCAGTTCTGATGGCAAAACCTTTAATACTGCTAGTTGGGATAAAACAGCTAAACTTTGGAATTTGCAAGGGGAACTGCTAACAACCTTGCAAGGACATAACAGTGCGGTGTGTGACATTGATATGCACTCACCAGATAAATGACGCTGATTTTCCGGAATCTCCATCAAGACTACAGTATAGAAAAAAGTATTTTGTGATAACAGTTTAAATGAGAGCAAAGAGAACTAACCTTGCTACACAGATTGGTTGATGTATTATTGATAGAATCAGGTGCTGTTTTGAACTTAACCCCAGTCTAGGGGAGGCAAAAGAGTTGCTCTCATGACATACTCACATCTACCAAATCAAAGAGCCGATTACAATGAAGCTTCGCGCAGGACTTTGATGCGGGCTATAACAATATCTCAAGGAGATTTTTCTCTGATTTTGGCGCGCTGCAATTGTACCGAGCTACGGGAAGTCATTTTGCAGCAGCTAAGAGAGCAATGTCCTCTAGCAATTCAAGAACTTGCCCTAGACTGTTCAACAAGGACGCTTTATACCACCATCACGGAACAACTTGATGGGGAACAGCCTAACGCTCTAATGGTTTCTTGTTTAGAATCAGTCAATGCCCTTGACCAATTGCTGATTGCTACTAACCATGCTAGGGAAGAGTTTCGTAAATTGGCTTTCCCCATGGTGTTGTGGGTTACTGATGAGGTTTGGCAAAAGCTGATTCGGTTAGTGCCTGACTTTGAAAATTGGGCAACAAGTGTAGAATTTACCCAAGCTGCGGATGAGCATCCTTCAGAGGCTGAACTAGAGTTAGCGGCTTAAGAAAGTTAACTATTTGAGTGGCTTTTGCAAATCTGGATCATCTAGTTCTCCGAGCAAAATGGCAATTGAGCGCGTTGACTCAAATTCCTTACATAAAACAAAAATAGATACTTTATTCTCCAAAGATTGTATCAGGGATTCAAAAGTCTGAACAAATAATAAGGTTGAAAATTAATTGAATTTTTGAACTATAAGGTAAGAGACGATTAACTAAAATTACGCTATCTTGGTTCATAGTTCATTGGGCAGTCAATTCCTATTAACTAGGAAAGGGCGGCGTTTATTGCCTTGATTACTTCCTATCCACGCCGCCCAACTTTGCTAACTAGGAAGCAAGTTCTTCTAGTCCTAGCTCAAAAGTAATTTGTCGGACACCAGGAATTTCTTTGACTTGCTCAACGATATTTTGAGCAGTTTCTTTATCTTCAACTCTGCCAGATAGGAGTACTTCGCCGTTCTTGATGTCAATTACTAAGTCATCAGTAATTTCTGACTTAATCTTCCTCTCTATTTCCGAATCACTAAGAGGTTGACCACTAAAGAGTCGTTCGGGTACATCTTCAACACCACTATACTGACCAAGACCTGGATTAAGTTTGAGGCTATCTTCCTCTAGGTCTTTTTGCTGCTGATTAAGCACACTATCACTTGCACCAAGAGCTGCTAAATGGGGTGCAGCTAAGGCAGGCAAGCTACTAGTAGAGAGTAAGAGTAGGGCAGTCATTAGCATAGCTAAAGAACGGAAGGGACGATTGCCTTTACTAAGCAGCAGCCCCACAGTTGTTACAACAGCTATGGCTAGAAAAGTAGTGATTGTTAAGTTAGTCAAATTTATCATTGACTTTTTCTCCTTAATAAATAATGTTTTTTTTGGAAAAAATCTCTCTCCAAACATTGACCTAGGCACTCTTTTTAGGGTCTAACCTTGTTTGTCAGACCCCCACCTTAGTAAGAATTTGCTAAATGTTCTAGTTGGCTTTAAAAAACCATTTCTTTGGAAGGGGTTTAAGCCATCTCATCTGCTTCTTATCTCTTTTATCAGTCATGTTTAGAGTTAATCTTTATATTTCAATGATTTTCTCCATCCAGCAATAAGACTAAGCGTTATCTGGACAAGCTTACCTCTCTCCCAAGGGATAGAATTTTTTCACTCTAAAGGAATAGATACTTTTCTACTGCCTGTTTATGGTAATTCTCGCTTAAGTAAGGTGCATTTAATTTTCTTCTAGACTCCCGACTCCCGATTCCCTAAAATTCCGGGTTTTGTACCTCGCAAAATAGAGAAACGCCATATCATATAAATGCCAAGAATTTCCTTGCCAGCACCAAATTAGCAGTTTGACTTATAATTAACATTAATTAATAATTTGAGCCATAGCTTTTAAAGAAAAATCTGGATGGATAATTTGAGAAGATTGCCCTAAATTAAATTAGTGATGAATCACTCCCCTCGCCTTGTTTTTGTTGATGACAATCCTGATGACGTTGCTTTGGTCATGGGAGAGTTAAGGCGAAATTTTCCTGACTTGCAAGTAGAACTACCTACTAATGACAGAGAATTAGAACAACTGCTGCTTGCTGCTGACTTTGATGTAGTGATTGCAGAGTCTCAGCTAGGTTGGACAACTGGCATTACTGTTCTCGGGCAGGTAAAAAAAGTCTGCTCAAACTGCCCTGTAATTATGTTTACTAATAGGGGCAGTGAAGAAATTGCAGTAGCAGCAATGAAGGCTGGCATAGATGATTATATTGTCAAATCTCCTCAAAACTACAGCCACTTGGTTACAGTGGTACATCAAGTTTTAGAACAGCTAAGGCAGCAGGGAGGGTCAGCTAGAGAAAATTCTGACACTAATAAAGTTATTGGTCAACCAGCTCAAGGGAGAAAGAGGCAAGTCTTAGTTGAGGCTTTACAACGACGTGTATCCCAGCAGGCAACAATTGCTTCCTTTTCTCAACAAGCACTTACTGGTACAGACTTGGCGACCTTGATGGATACTGCTGTTACTCTGCTGGCAGAAACTCTTGATGTTGAATATAGCAAAATTCTAGAATTGCTTCCGGATCAGCAAGGGTTATTACTGCGAACAGGTGTTGGTTGGCAAGAGGGTCTAGTTGGGCAAGCAATTGTGGGGACAGAAACTAATTCCCAAGCTGCCTATACCTTACTGTGCCAACAGCCGGTGATTGTCAAAGATTTATTGCAAGAAACTAGATTTTCCGGGCCATCTCTACTAACTAACCATGGCGTTATTAGTGGCATGAGTGTTGTTATTGCTGGCTCATCTTTGGCTCAACAAGGGGAACTGAGGAACTGGGACATTTCTAACTCACCCATAGCTAAAAACCAGACTCCTCAACCCTTTGGGATTTTAGCTGTCCACACAACCAAGCACCGTATTTTTAGCCAGGACGATATCAACTTTCTGCAAGCGATCGCCAATATTCTCTCCGTCACCCTAGAACGAAAGTTAAGAGAAGAAACCCTTTGTCAACAAGCCCAACTACTTAACTTAGCTAACGACGCGATCATCATTACAAAACCTGACGACACCATTGATTACTGGAATCAGGGCGCAGCTAACCTGTATGGCTTTTCTGCTGAAGAAGCTTTGGGACAAACTTGCCAATCTTTATTAAAAACTGAGTTTCCCCAATCCCTCAGAGAAGTTAAAGCTCGGTTATTAGAAGAGGGCTATTGGCCAGGAGAACTAATTCAGAGTAAACGTAACGGCAAAAAAATTGACATTTCTAGCCGTTGGACACTGCAACGGGATCAAGAAGGCAATCCTTCAGCTATTCTCAAAGTTAACCACAATATAACTATACGCAAACGCACCGAAAATGCTTTACGCTTTAGTGAGGCTAAACTACGGCGTTTGGTAGATGCCAATATTATCGGCATTATTTTTTGCGATCTTTCTGGCAACATTACTGAAGCCAACGATGCCTTTTTGCAGATGGTAGGCTACAGCCGCGCAGAACTTAGGGTTGGTAAGGTCAGATGGACAGAAATGACTCCCCCTGAATACGAGAAAAGTGATGCCCAAGCCATAGCCCAACTACAAGCTACTGGAACCTGCAATACCTATGAAAAAGAATACATTCGCAAAGACGGTACCAGTGTACCTATCCTGGTAGGAGCTGCCCTGTTAGAAAATTCCGAGCAAAATTGCATTTGCTTTGTTCTAGATTTGAGTAAACGCAAACAGACAGAAGCAGCCCTGAGAGAAAGTGAAGAACGCTTTCGTCGAGCCTTTATAGAAGCACCATTTCCAGTCATAATCCATGCTGAAAATAACTTAGAAGGTGAAATTATTCAAATTAACAAAGCTTGGAGTGAGTTAACTGGTTACACCGCAGAAGAACTGCCATCTATCGCTGAATGGACAGAAAAAGCTTACGGAAACAGATGCCAACCAGTCAAAGAAGAAATTGATAGCTTATATAAGCTCAATCACAGAGTGCATGAAGGTGAATACGAAATTAAAATTAAAAGCGGTGAGACTCGCATTTGGGACTTTAGCTCAGCTCCTTTAAGTAAGCTGCCTGATGGCAGACGTTTAGTGATTTCTATGGCAATGGACGTTACTGAGCGTAAGTTCTCAGAAGCATTATTAGCCGGACAAAACAAAATTTTAGAAATGATTGCTTTAGATCGTGCCTTGCCAAAAGTTCTTACTGCCATTACCCAACTAATTGAGTCTCAAGCCCAAGAGGCAATTTGTGCAATTGTGCTGCTTGACGAAACAAAAACCACTTTATACTATGCTGCTGCTCCCAGCCTACCAGAGGGCTTTAAGCAGGCAACACCCCACGGATTAGTCATCGAACCTAATGTGGGTAGTTGTGGCACAGCGGCTTATCGGGGTGAAGCTGTAATTGCTTCAGATATAGCTAATGATCCTCGCTGGGCAGATTACAAAGATTTTGCCTTAGCTTATGGACTACGTGCTTGTTGGTCAATTCCCATCCGTGATAGTAGTGGTGAGGTTCTGGGGACTTTTGCCATGTACTACCGCACTCCCTGTAGCCCTAGTAATAGGGACTGGAAACTAGTTGAGCTATCGATTTATCTAGCGGGAATTGCTATTGAATCTAAGCGAGACAAGGAAGCATTGCAAGAAAGTGAGCAAAAATTTCGCGCCAATTTTGAGCAAGCCGCCGTGGGTATTGCCCATGTTGCTCCCGATGGGCGCTGGATTATGGTTAACCAAAAGCTATGTGACTTATTAGAGTACAGTCGTTCGGAACTGTTTGAGTGTAGGTTCCAAGATATTACTCACCCAGACGATTTGGTCGCAGATTTAGCCGAGTTGGAGCGATTGAGAGTTGGTGAGATTCCTTCTTATTCAATCGAGAAGCGCTATATATGTGCGAGTGGTTCCCCAATTTGGATTAACCTTACCGTCTCAGTCGTGCGGCAGAAAACAGGTGAGCCGAAATATTACATTGGCGTAGTCAAAGACATCAGAGAACGTAAACATTTAGAAGAAGCTTTGCTGAGGACAATTGTTCGCTTGCAAAACCTACAGGCAATTGATCAAGCTATTTTAGCAGCGCAAACACCTCAGAGTACAGCAAAAGTTGCTTTAGAGCGTTTGAGAATGCTCCTACCTTGTCCTCGCCTCAGCGTGGTGGTTTTTGATCAGAAAAGACAACAGGCAACCATTCTTGCTATTGATAGTGAGCAAGAAACTCAGCTCGAGGCAGGTAGTAGAATTGACTTAGAACCATTTGCCACCATGTTAGAACCTTTACGCCAAGGTGAAATTTATCATCAGCCACGGCTAGAAAACCTGCCTGCACAACCAATTGTACAAGGGCTACTTTCAGAAGGTTTCTCTTCTTTCCAAGCTATTCCTCTCCTGGCGCAGCAAGAATTAGTAGGGGCACTCAATCTTTGGTACGAACCTAATCAACCTCTCAAAGAAGAACAAATCGCTATTGCTAAAGAAGTATCGGATCAATTAGCGATCGCCATTAGGCAATCCCAACTACAGCAGCAACTCAGAGGTTATACTACCGAACTAGAGAAGAGTGTAGCTAGACGTACTAGGGAGTTGCAAACAACTAACGCTGAACTAGAGGCTTTCTCCTATAGTGTTTCCCACGATCTCAGGGCTCCCCTGCGGGCGATGCAAGGCTTTGCCAATGCCCTACAAGAAGACTGCGGTTCACAGCTTGATGAGTTGGGTATAGAATATACCGAGCGCATTATCATGGCCGCCCAGCGCTTAGACGGGATGACACAGGATTTACTGGCCTATAGCCGCCTCGGACGTAGTCAAATAAAAATCAAGCCTGTCAGTCTAGCTTCAGTAGTAGCAGAAGTAATTGAGCAACTAGAAGGAGAAATCAAAGACAGGCAGGCTCAAGTTAGAGTTGAGGAGAAAGTTTTAAAAGCCTTGCCCAAGGTTTTAGGGCATCGTGGTACACTCGTTCAGGTTGCTACTAACCTGGTTAGCAACGCTCTCAAGTTTGTGCCTGAGTCTAGGCAACCTCAAGTAAAAGTCTGGGCGGAGGAACGAACTGGTGCTAAAAATCGTGCCTGGGTAAGGCTGTGGGTAGAAGACAATGGCATTGGCATTCAACCAGAATACCAGGATAGAATTTTTAAGGTATTTGAGCGCCTACACGGGCGCGAAAGCTATCCTGGTAGCGGTATTGGTTTAGCAATTGTCCACAAAGGAATAGAGAGAATCGGTGGGCGTTCAGGAGTAGAATCTTTAGTAGGTCAAGGCAGTAAGTTTTGGATAGAGATACCAACAGCTAGCAGAGGTAAATAAATGGTTGCTAGAGGCAGTAACATTTTACTGGTAGAAGATGACGATAATGACGTTTTCTTAATTAAACGCGCCTTTCGCCAACTTGATTTGCCTCATAGTTTACAAGTAGTTGGTGATGGAGAGGCAGCAATTAATTATTTGCAGGGAAGAGAAACTGACATTAATAGAGAGCATTTTGTTCTACCAGAACTAATCCTGCTTGATTTAAAGTTACCTCGCCTTTCCGGTCTAGAAGTTCTGCAATGGATTAGACAACAGCCAGATTTAAAACGCATGCCTGTCGTTATCTTAACAGCTTCTAGAGAAACTCCTGATATCAATCTAGCTTATGATTTAGGGGTTAATTCTTATTTAGTTAAACCTGTAAGTTTTAATGAATTTTTAGCTCTACTGGCTGCCTTTGAATCTTACTGGTTAAAGTTCAATGAGAAGCCTTTACTTCAGATTAAGAGCTAGCTAGTTGTGCCTCAAATAAATTTTTAGCTCTACTGGCTGCCTTTGAATCTTACTGGTTATCGAGAGTTTTACTAGAGAAAAACTCAGTGAGATTACTCTTGCTAGTTGAGGTGAAAAGCCAAACTATCTCTCCTCACTAATCATCGGTTTTATTTGTTATGGATAATCCTTTAAAAATACTCTTAATTGACGATAACCCAGATGATCGAACTTTAGCTGTACGAAGGCTCAAGCAGGAATTTCAAAATATTGAGACTGAAGAAGTTACTTATTTAGCTCAACTAGAACAGAAACTGGCCGGCGGTCAGTTTGATTTGGTGATTACTGATTACCAGTTGCTTTGGAGCAATGGTATTACTGTGCTAGAGCTAGTTAAAAAGCGCTATCCCAATTGCCCTGTGATTATGTTTACTGGCACAGGCTCTGAGGAAATTGCCGTAGAGGCAATGAAGTCAGGTTTAGATGATTATATCATTAAGTCACCCAAGCACTACACTAGGCTAGCGTTAGCAGTACGTTCAGCTCTTTCGAGAGCTGAGCAGCGCCAAGCTCTTAGAGAAGCAGAAAGCCGCTACCAAGAATTATTTGAAGGTGTGCCAATTGGACTTTACCGCCTCAATTCGACAGGGAAGATCCTGGAGGCAAACGGGACTTTCCTAGAGATTCTGGGATATCAAAACCTACAAGCTGTACTGGAAACCGAGCTTTCCCAATACCAAGTTGATACTCAAAATTATAGTTCATGGCAGCATCAGCTCAATGAACTCGGAGTGGTCAAAAATTTTGAAATGCCCATCCGTCAATCCAACAGCAGAGTAATTTGGGTGCGCCATCATGTCCGTGCTTTGCCAGATAAAAAAGGGACGGTTCTGTATTATGAGGGGGCAATTGAGGATATTAGCGATCGCAAACAAATAGAAGCAGAACGAGCCGAGTTATTAAAGAAAGAGCAAAAAGCACGAGCAGAAGCAGAAAAAGCTAACCGCCTGAAAGATGAGTTTTTGGCAACCCTTTCCCATGAGCTGCGAACCCCCCTTAATGCCATTGTTGGTTGGTCAGCCTTACTGCGCAAGCAAAAGCTCACTCCAGAAAAGACGGTTCGCGCCATAGAAATTATCGAACGCAACGCTCAATCTCAAACCCAGCTAATTGAAGATTTGTTAGATATCTCCCGTATCATTCGGGGCAAGCTACAATTAAATACCCATATTGTTGACCTCCAGCAAATTATTCTCTCTGCCCTCGATACACTCAAACCAGCAGCAGAAGCAAAACAAATTCAGTTGCAATCAACTCTTGAACCTGCGACTAATTTGGTTCGAGGAGATGGCGATCGCTTGCAGCAAATTATTTGGAATTTACTCTCTAACGCGATTAAGTTCACATCCATGGGGGGTTGTGTCACTGTTAGTCTGCAATGGTGGAATGGCTTTGCTCAAATTCAGGTACAAGATAATGGCAAAGGTATACCTGCTGATCTCGTGCCCTATATCTTTGAACGTTTTCGCCAGGTAGAAAGTAGCTCTACCCGCACTGAAGGGGGTTTAGGACTGGGTTTAGCGATTGTCCGTAACTTGGTTGAACTCCACGGTGGTACGGTTTGGTGTGAAAGTTCTGGTTTAGGTAAGGGTTCAACTTTTATTGTGCAGCTACCTGTTGTTCAAGAAAGTAAGAACCCAGAAGAGAGTGATGAGCAAGCCAATTCAGCAGCAACGTCCAACGCTCTTTTGCACAATCTAGAGGTGCTAGTGGTCGAAGATGAGCCAGATTCCCTGGAATTTATCCAAATGGTCTTAGAACAAGAAGGCGCACGAGTGAGAACAGCTCATTCGGTAAGGGAAGCGCTTACTCTACTAGAACAGTACTTACCGGAAGTTCTAGTTAGTGATATTGCTATGCCAGAAGAAGATGGCTATTCCCTAATTCGCCAAGTGAGGGAAAGGGTGGCTAATGCTAAAAAGACTATCAAGTCTCTGGCTGTAACGGCCTATGCCAGAGACTCAGATCGTCACAGGGCTTTAGAAGCAGGTTTCCAGATGTATCTTGCTAAACCAATTGCTCCTGATAAGTTATTAGAGGCTGTGGCCCAACTTGCTAGCCGCTCTAGGAAAAAACTTCAATAATGATTTGCGCTCATCGGTTGGTTAAGTTAGAAATCTCAACAGTTTTATAATTCCTCAACTACAGGTAGCAAAACTTGAGAAGGAAAATCACTTCCGCAACTAACGGTTAAAGTAATAATTCGAGCATCCATTAAGTGAGTATTCCCAGCCGCTGCTCCAGTTCCTGCATTAACCGGATAAGCAGGAAAACAAGCTGCACTCAAACTCAAACGCAAAGCATGACCTTTCGCGATTCTGATGCAAGTCGGTTGTAATTTAATCGTGAGGGGATTGGCATTTTGACCGGGATTAACTCGCAAATAACCCTGAGTGAAATTATAAACACTGCCATTACCATGCACCTCAGACAGTACAGCAGATAGGTCAAAACTAGGAGCATCAGCTTGGCAAAAAACTTCAGCTACTACCTCCCCAGCTAAAGACAAATCTTCTCTTAGGGGTGAAGAGGTATAAGTTAAAACATCCGTGCGACAATCAAGAACCGAGCGATCGCACTGTCCTGTTGGTATGGCTGCATGACCTCCTAAAGCAGGTACAGGTCGCCAAGGATCGTGAACAAATACATCAAAATTATTTTTTATTGCTTGTATTTCCGAATCAACCAGGCTGCCTGAATCATCCCTCAAGCTAGACATACCCGTACTTACTAATAAATAAGATTTTTGATTATCACTAGACCAAGCTTTCAAATAACGCCAGCGATTACTACCCATTTCAAAAAGGTAAACAGAGGGTTTATCTAGTACTCCTGTTTCTTTCCCCTTCAGAAATTGATCAAACCATTGCACCTGCAACTGATCAACCGGACTAGCCGCTTCAGCCCCATAATCCATTATTCCCAGCTTGCGCCCCCAGGGTAGATGAGCCCACGGACCAACTAAAAGATGCTGTGGCGTTGAGGCGCGACTAGCCACCTCTTGATAACAATGGATAGTACCCCGTAAAAAAGTATCAAACCAGCCACCAATATGCAACATTGGCAAGTCAACATCATCCATTAACCGTTGCGGGGAAAGTTGCTCCCAGTATTCCCCCGGTTGAGAATGCTCTAACCACTGCTGATAAAAATTATTGGGAGCGTACTTTCTTAAACTCTCATTAAACAAAGAAGATGAGTTATGAAAAGGCAGATTACGAGAGGCAGAAAACAAAACTTGATAAGCAGTAACATCCTCTTGTAATCGGGCTGTTTCTGCCGCTAATTGCACCGCCCAACCGAGATTAGCTTGTAGGCAAAAAGCCCCTCCCTCGTAAGCCCAATCAGTGTATAAATCATAACCCACCATTGCCGGACAAAGAGCCTTGAGAGAGACGGGCTGACTAGCAGCAGCATACAGCTGAGTCATACCTTGATAGGAAAAACCATACATTCCCACCAAGCCATTGCTACCAGCTAAACCTGCTGCCCAATTAACACTATCAAAACCGTCTTCAACCTCTCTTTCAAACAAGCTAAACTTACCTTCTGAACTACCCCTTCCCCTAACATCTTGAATTACAACAATATAACCGTGGGCAGCATACCAACTCGGATGAGCATAAACTACAGTAGAAGCGATCGCTCTACCATAGGGTTGCCGCATTAACAAAACCGGAAATTCCTCCTCAGCTTCCGGGCGATAAACATCTGCATCTAGCCGCACCCCATCACGAGTTAGCATCGATGCCGTCTCTTTTCTTACCTTTCCCCTCATCACCCCATCACCCCATCACCTCATCACCCCGTCACCTCATCACCCCGTCACCTCAACACAACACCAGCGAGTCATTACGCCCGATCACTCTCAAATCCTCTTCATCCAATTCAACGGGTACACCAGAACGAATCAATTCTGCAAAGTCCTCGTTTGGCACCATGAAACACAGTGCATACAGACGACCAGAGCCTGTATTCTCAATGATATGGGTTCCTGTCGGCGGCACTAATAGGCTATCTCCGGCACGAATTGCCACAGTTTTACCATCACAGCTAGCTAAACCTTCTCCTTTGAGAACAAAAAACATTTCTACGGCAAATTGGTGTCGGTTAGGAGGGGTTTTGCCACCTACATCAAAAATCTCGACACAAAAGGTTAAAGAAACTTCAGAGGTTGCTGGATCAAAAACAATTGCTAGGCGATTGGTGTCACTGGGACTAATGCGAAAAGCTTGATAGTCTTTGGGAGACTTAATGACTGGAATCATGCAACGAGAATCCATCAAGTTTTCCTCCTGCGGGGATGATGATTTGTTAGTGTCGAGATTCTGATTTGTAGAAAAATGCTAATCCAAAACAAAAAGCTACTTAATAGCTTCTAAAATTTCCAGGGAATCTGTTACAAAACCAAAGCATTGATTGATATTATAGAGTGTAGCTTGCAGACAATACTCTGGAGAAGTAGTAGCTGTACAATCTTTAACTAAAATACAGTCATAACCTAAAAAGTTAGCATCTTGTAAAGTTACCATCACGCACTGATCCGCATTTACCCCACTAAATAAGAGAGTCGTTTTACCTAGATTGCGCAAAATGCTATCAAGAGGGGTATCCCAAAAACCACTCATACGGTATTTATCTACACGGATATCCTCTGGTTTTTGCTCTAATTCGTCTACTACTGCCGCAGCCCAACTACCTGCCATTAAAACGGGCGCACCTTTAGATGGTAAAGGATCACCAAGTCCGACCCCATCACCTGTAGGATTATAAACATGTCGAGTTGCAGCACTGATGTTGAGTAAGTCAGGGCGGTTGCCCCAGTTAAGCCAAATGATTGGTACTTCAGCTTTCCTTAACTTTGGTAACAGATTGTTGAGAGGATTAATGGGAGTGCGAGCAGGTGTAACGTCTACACCAATGTGAGCAAGCCAACCTTCTGGGTGGCAAAAATCATTTTGCATGTCAATTACCAGCATGGCAACTTTAGCTAAATCCAGGCGTATAGTCTTAGTTTCTGCTGCCAAAGTAACTGGTTGGGGAGTCAGCGGTGGACGACTAATATCTGCAATCTCTTCATTTACTGCCCAAGCATTGGGTTGCACACCTAAAGTGCGAAGATACTGATTCATAAAAGTTTTATAAGATGATCAGAAAAATCCTAATCTTCCTGAAGAAAAGCAGGCGATGCTAATTCTACCTCATGCCAAATTAGTTCAGAGAAAGAATAGAGGAAATTATCCTATCAAAACTTAAGCTGAATAAGGAGTGGGGTTGAGAAAAGAACCCCAGACAAAAAACTATTTGCTCAAGAAAAATACAGTTGTAGCGCTGTTGAATATTTAATGCAAATTAGTTATCTGAGCGATCGCACTTCACTTCCTTGCCAGCACCGTACCCTAGAGGAGTGGCACTAGCAAAGCAAAAGTTTAGCCTCGAGTCATTTTAATGTGATCCATTATTTGTCTCTTCCTCGCCTCTGAACTAGTCGTAGTTGAAGATAGCTGCTGAGGCAATTGCGTAGTTCTTTTGACATGTTCGATTATTTGGCGTTTGCGTTGCTCTGAGTCAGCCATAGTGATTAGACCGTTAAGGATTACATATTTATATTAACTTATGTTAAAATTATGCTATACTCCCATGGAACAAGGCACTATAAATAATCTTTGGAAGACAGGATAGAGCCATCTCAAAGCGTTTCTAGGTAATCTAACAGATCTGCCATTTTTTGGGGACTGGGTTGAAACTTTGGCATCGGCGGCGTTTTACCATCTGTAACCTGGTGAATTATGGCGATTTGTGACTTTCGCCGAGAGACACGTTGCAAGCTAGGACCAACCCTGCCCGCGGCTTGTGTTCCATGACAACCAGCACAGTTAATTTGAAACATGGCTTTACCAACTTCTACATCACCATCTAGTGACAAAACCTTTTGCACATAAGGGTTTGAACTCTCAATCAGGTTGACAGCTAAGATGCCTGCGCCAATTGCCAGCATCAAAGCTAGCGCCATTAAGGTAATCCGCCGCACAAGGATTCCAGGTTGGGCAAGCTGATTATCCACAGGAACTCCTGTCAAGTTTAAAATTGCTAAACAAAGTGTTTTTAATTTAGGTAGAACCGATAAACCGCTCTCTTTGTCCCAAAATGGTTATCTAAGTAACGGTTTGTCGAAAAGTATGTCGATTGATAAACATAGCTTAAAATTTATAGCACCAGTAAGCAAGTTGTCGATTGTGCTACTGCCCAGTAAAAGTAAACTGTCTTGCTGGTCGAATTCCTGTAGACCAGGTTAGTCAGTACCTCTGAAGATTCCTTTAAAATTTCTTCGTAAGAGCTAGTAGGATGAGAAACAAGTAAAAAAACTTAACTAGGAGAACAGACGTGATTGAACCACTTCTTTTAGGAATTGTCCTCGGCTTAATTCCCGTGACTCTCGCTGGGCTGTTTGTCGCTGCCTACTTACAGTATAAGCGTGGCAGCCAGTTGGGTGGTTAAAGCCAAGCTTACTTAACGCTAAGGAGATAGGGAGCAGGGGGAAGAAAGAATTGCGGAATTGCCGAATTGCGGAATGCAGAAAGATGGGGGAGAGGGAAAGCAGGGGGAAGATTGACAATTGACAATTGTCAATTCTAAATTCTAAATTCTAAATTCTAAATTCTAAATTCTAAATTCCCTGTTCCCTTTAATGCTGAGGATAACCGGCGACATCTACAGCTCGTGTGAGTTAAAATTAGCAGTTGTAATGATAATTATCCTAGGAGGTAAGATCAGGCGTTGCTTGCACTAGATTTAAGGATACTTTCAGGATTAGCTTAAGCAGTGCCACCCAATCTTCTTACCAGACTAGCCAGATTAGACAAATTAGAAAAATTGGCAGTTAAGTTAAATGAAATTTGGCATTGACATCGGACACAATGTTTCCCCAGATACCGGGGCACGAGGAATTAAGTTTGAGGATAACTTGACTAAGGATGTCGGGACTAAGCTGATACAAAAGTTAAAGTCAAAAAATCATCAAGTTATTAACTGTACACCTAGTCGTGCAAGTAGTGTTAGAGACTCCCTTGCCAAGAGAGTCAATATAGCGAATTGGCACAGGGTAGATGTATTCGTATCTATCCATTTTAATGCTTTCAATGGCTCAGTTAATGGTACAGAAATATTTGCAGTTAGTGATACATCGAAAAAAATTGCTCAGCCTGTTCTAGATAAAATAGTCGATTTAGGATTTTTCAACAGAAGGGTTAAAAGTGGCTCCCATTTGTACGTTCTCAGAAACACAAGAATGCCAGCAATTTTGGTAGAGAGTTGCTTTTGTGATTCTGAAAAAGATATGGCTCTGTTTGATGCTGAAGCCGTAGCTACTGCTATTGCCGAAGGATTAACAGGAGAAAGTTTTGAGGAAGATTTAAACAAACCTCCGGAAAATAGTGCCCCTGATACGGTAATTATTCCCGATGTTCTTAAGCTACAGAAATCTTTAAATAAGTTGAAAATCAGAGATAAAGATGGTAAAGCCCTAGAAGAAAATGGTATCAAAAATCGGGCGACAGAATCTGCAACTCAAAATTTTCAATCTATCCTTGGTCTAAGTGCCGATGGTATTGCAGGCCCAGTCACCTGGACTGCGATCAATCAGATACTTACTCAACCGATAGTGAGAGAAAACCACGCCACGGGCATAATTGTCAGATATCTTCAATACCGGGTAGGTGCTGATGTAGACGGCATCTACGGTTCTGGCACAAATAAAGCTCTTAGGCAATTCCAAGCTCAAAATGGTTTAGTTGCCGACGGCATTATTGGTCCGGCGAGTTGGAGCGTACTACTAGCTTAATTTAAGAAAGAGGTGTTAGGGGAACGGGGGAGCGATCGCGTGACATCCTCCCACGCTGAAATCTTTGATTTCAGCGTGGGCTTCCAAGAATCACTTCTTGGCTTTCCTGGTTTTTCCCCAACCCTTTCCCCTCTAAAACTTTCAATCTGCTTGTTATCCCATCAGCAATTCTTATCCTCAACTTACTGCACCAAACCATAACGAGCAGTAAAATCTTGCTGGGGATTTTCCTGTTGGCATAGCCAGGCCCACATTTGATCTCCAAGACTAAAATGCCACCACTCACCCTGATGACGACGAAAACCAGCTGATTGCATAACCTCTAACAAGAGTTGTCGCAATCTGTGATAGGTCTGTTGTGGCTGACTGGCATAATAATCGGGATGGGAACGAGCTGATAGTTCATCAATGGCAGAACCGAGGTCAATAGTTTTACCTGTAGCATCAACCAATGTTAGGTCGATGGCCGCACCAGTACTGTGAGGTGGAGGTGTCATCGGATTAGCACTGGGAATTGCCCAAATTTGATAAACTTGCTGCCAAATTGCCTGACGCTGTTCCTCGCTAAGAACAGTCAGGTTAATTTTGTTTTTCCTCACCACCTCAGCGAAGGTGTAGTCCACCATAAATTGTTGAACTCCCACAGGTCGATAGGCATCAAAAATCTTGAGCTGCCAGCCAGGATGAAGCTCCTGTAGCTGTCTTTGAGCAGCAATTAAGGCTGTAAGAACACTCTGGCGCAGATGATAGGGAGAAAATTTGTCGTAGGAAGCTCCCAATTTTTGGTAAGGGTGAGGTGATTCAATCGCAAACCTATTTAAGGGAATGGGAACTAGCGGTTCTCCACATTCTGAAATAGATATCTTCTGATAAGGCTTCATTGTGCGCTAATTACCAATGTCAATAGAATCAAATATTAAAGCTGGGCTGCTGAACTGATTGACTACCTCTGAGTAAGAATTAGGAGAAAAATCTTAAATAGTCTAGCTGAATAGACAGCAGTTTAGGTAGTATAAAACATGTTCTTTCCACGATTTGAGGAGCTTTAAATGGTTGAAATCATAGGCATTCGTAAAGCAGGCGAGATTCCTGAAAAAAAGACTAAGCCAAGCAAAGTTGTCCCGGCTGGTAAACTAGAACTCACCATTAAAATCAACGAGCTACCCCAGTCGCGCACCATTAAGAATAGTTGGCAGCAGTTCGAGGTAGACTGTGATGGTCAGGTATTCAGAGTGGCAGTCAAACCAAAAGTCTGGAAAAAATTAACCATAGCCCATGATAATTATCCGATGTGGGTAGCAGCAATTAACGGTAAGTTGGGAGCCAAGACACCCGAGGGCTATATTTTAGAATCTGCAGCTATTCAAGTCTACGAAAAAAAAGCCAAACCACCGAAAGAAGATAATGCCTCTCAAACAGAGGCTAATTCGGCAAAAGCAGCTTCTTCTTAATGAGAAGCTCTTTATTCTCCAATGCTCAATTAACCATTTTTTCTTGGCAACGAATCCCCCGATGGAAAGACGGGGGATTCGTCAATGAGCAAAACCATACACCTTGCACCCCGCAACCCATCCCCCACTTTGATAGCTTAGTTCAGCGATCCTTCGGTACTGGATCGTAACCACCAGGGTGAAAAGGGTGGCAGCGCAAAACCCGCTTCAGTGCTAGCCAACTACCTCGCCAGGGACCGAACCTTTCGACAGCTTGGAGAGCGTAACTAGAGCAAGTGGGCTGAAATCGACAAGCTGGTGGAAATAGAGGAGAAATCAAAAGTCGGTAGCCTTTAATTAACCAGATTAATAGTGTCTTCATCTTATTAACCAAATTTAGGTAAAGTGTGGAGGGATTTTGCTGTATGTCTCATCAAGTCATTACGCAGTTTTACCAGGGATGAGATCTGAGGCTGTTGGTTTTAGGGAAGAGGGAACAAGAAAGGAAGAAGGCCACAAGTTATGTACTCGACAATTACTTTCCCATGGTTAAAGTCAATACCTCAGTTGTGGTTATCAATTGGCTTAGTCGCCATTTGTCTGGGGGTTATCGTACTCTTAGCCGAGACACTACACCGTTTGGCTGATACTGATTCAGAACTGACACGTAAAATAGTTCACATTGGCACCGGCAACGTAATTTTGTTGGCTTGGTGGCTCAATATACCTGCTTGGGTGGGCATCTACGCCTCGATTGTTGCCAGTCTGATTGCTCTTTTATCTTATTACATCCCCATTTTGCCTGGGATCAATAGCGTGGGGCGCAAAAGCCTAGGCACTTTTTTTTATGCCATCAGTATGGGTCTGCTTATTGCCTGGTTTTGGCCCATACAGCAATATCAGTATGCTGCCATTGGTATTCTGATCATGGCATGGGGCGATGGACTTGCCGGACTGATTGGTCAGAATTTTGGTCAACACTCCTACCAAGTTTGGGGTATCAAGAAAAGTTGGGAAGGTTCTCTGACTATGGCGATCGCTAGCTATGTGGTCAGTAGCCTTATTTTGTTTGCCGTTTTCGGTAACCTTTGGTTCACTTGGTTGGTTTCTATAGCGATCGCCCTAGTTGCCACTGTTTTGGAAGCATTCTCAAAGCTAGGTATTGATAACCTCACAGTACCTTTGGCTAGTGCCGCTCTTGGCTTTTGCCTATCTCAATTTTTGCTCACGGCTGGCTAAGCTCGTAGTAGGGAAAGCTGTCGCAGTCAAGAGACTAGTTTGATGCTTCGTGCTATTATGTCCCTTCCCGCGGGCGTTATCATCAACTAGCAATAGATTTTTTTGATTGATAGCTTGTCAAGAGAGCTAACTTTTCAAAAATATGTACGTCAAACATCAAAAAATCTAATAAACTCTATAAGAAGTATAGACACTAAGATTAGTTGTATATTAAGATATGTGAATAAATCTGTTGAGAGGAATATTCCTGTCACGGCAACTTAGTCCCCAAAGTATAAATAGCCGATGAGTTTTTTCAATCCCACAGAGCCAGTCATCCGTTGCAAGCAGGAAGCACTAGACTTCCAAGACCGTAGAGGGCTGTTAAGGATTAGCATTGAAATCGGAGACAGAAAACTAGTTTCAGCGTTTTACACTCGGATTGACCAAACTTTTATACTCTGGGGTCTAATCTGTCCGGCAATATTCTTTACGGCTCAGTTTCTGCCGATCAGTTGGTTGATTCAAGCTGCACTATGGTCAGCACTGACTTTAATCGGTACTGTGGGCATGGTGATATTAACTCACTTTTGGGTCAAGGTAGAACGCTTGAAATGGGTACTCTACTGCTGGGTAGTACTCATGCTTTCTGGTGTAGTTGTGACTGATCTCAGTATCTTTCTGGGTTGGGGTCAAGTTCTAATGCATCTGTGTCACCTCTGGCTAGGGTTGAGTTCACTCGGCTATCTCTGCACTGGTATTGGCATGCGCTCCCGTAGTTTTACATTTGCCAGTCTTATTCACCTGCTAGGTATTCTTTTCTTACCCTTTGTCGGTGGTTGGCAGTTTCTCTACACCGGTGTTGTGATGGCAGTCAGTTTATTGACTTTTGCCGAACTACAGTGGGACATGCGCCCTCCCATCGAGTACAACCTCTTAACATTGGAACAGAAGCAGTTCAATGTTCAGCAGTACCATCTACGCCGCCTTTCTCTGAAAGCTTAAATTTCTCTTAAGCTGCCGCCGGTCTTGAGGACAATCTGTGAATATAGTCAGAATAGTATCTTTACTCTGACTATAAATTAGAATACCCTTCATATCTTTTAAAGTACAAATCCTCTATTTCGTGCCATTATTTTTATATGAGGTTGGTTGGCTTTATCGCCTTCGGCCAATGGCTACTCATTAGCCCTTCTACCGGTAGAACAACAAGGCGGAATGTTTTGTAGCTGATTTAACAGACCAAGTAAAGAAAGTACCGGGGGGTGTTATGCCGCTGTGGCCCATTATCGTGCATCGAAGGAGAGCGATGTCAGATGTGCGAACGGTACAAACTTAGAGGTGACTAATGGTGGTGTGAAGTTTTTATCGCTTCCTTCACTTTGTTACTACCAAGGGGAGACTAAACTCTCCAGCAGAGCGGTCTGAGGTAGTAGACACCGGGAGTCTGCCTTCATAAATCGCCATAATAAATCCAAATAACCTGACCTCGTTAGAGGTCAGGATTTTGCCTTTTAGAGCATTCTTCGCTATTTATAGCGCTTCGCGCTGGGGAATAGGAAATAGGGAAGTGAAACTCTTTGACAATCAGGGTTATAGCTTTTCCTCTCCTTTCTGTTTTGTAAATACGCCAGCGCGCACTGCTTCAACTAAAAATACGACACTACCTTTGACAAATTTACAAGAAGCTGGCAAGGACTTGTATTTTCCTCGCCAGCTTAATTAAGGATCAAATCTATTAAGATTGTCAAAAATGATTGCTTTTAAAGGCTACCAGCTTTCTCTTTTTGTTTCGTGAAAAGGTTCGCCGCTATAAGGTTGTGTGCCGATAAGAGGATAAGCATCGTCATTGGGTCCGAAAATCCTGACTACTGCGCCAGAAATATAGGTGGTGATGCCGTCGAACAGTTTGTAAAGATTACCCATTGAACTGCCCTCAAGGTGAGTTTATTGTAAAGAAAGATTAGACAGAATTAAATCTGTCTTCTACAGTTTTCATTATGATTAAGTTTTAGTTGTTTTGGACAAGTTTGCAATATTTATTTATTAAATTTGCTGCGTTTTCTTAATTTTTGAATAAGTTGGAGAAATTATTCGTCAGTTTTCTGAAGTTTTTTAAACTTAAATTTATTAAAAATAATTTTTTTTCAAATTTTACAAGGATTAAATTGAAAAGATGAAACCGGCAAACCAAGAACTAACAATTAGCCCATCAGACTACAGCTTTTTGACTGATCTTTACCAACTGACGATGGCAGCATGTTATGCGGGGGAAGGTTTAGCGCAACAAACAGCATCTTTTGAACTATTCACGCGGCGTTTACCTGATAGCTTTGGTTATTTAATTGCGATGGGGTTAGCCCAGGTGCTGGAATATCTGGAAAATTTTCAGTTCAGCCAGAACCAGATAGAAGCCTTACGAGAAACGGGATTATTTGAGAAGGCACCAGCACAATTTTGGTCACTTCTAGCAGAGAGTCACTTTACAGGTGATGTCTGGGCTGTACCAGAGGGAACCCCTGTTTTTGCCCATGAACCATTCTTGCGAGTGGAGGCACCACTTTGGCAAGCCCAATTAGTAGAAACCTACCTGCTAAATACTATTAACTATCAAACTCTGATTGCCACACGAGCAGCAAGACTACGAGATGTAGCAGGCCGAGAGGCAAAGTTACTAGAATTTGGTACTAGAAGAGCATTTAGTCCCCAAGCAGCGGTTTGGGCTGCACGGGCGGCGATCGCCGCCGGGTTAGATAGTACCTCCAATGTTCTTGCTGCCCTGAAGTTGGGACAAAAGCCCAGTGGTACAATGGCTCATTCTTTGGTAATGGCGATCGCTGCTACATCGGGTAGTGAACAGGATGCCTTTACCGCCTTCAGTCGCTATTTTCCCCAATCTCCCTTATTAATTGATACCTACGATACAGTCGCAGCAGCCCAACATCTGGCAGAAAGAGTAAAAGCAGGAGAGATACAAGTTGCTGGTGTGCGTTTAGATTCTGGAGATTTAGTTAAGCTATCTGGGCAAGTACGCTCACTACTGCCAAATGTCAAAATCTTTGCTAGTGGTGACCTCGATGAGTACGAAATTGCCAGACTAAAAAGCGCGGGTGCTTCCCTAGACGGTTATGGAGTAGGAACACGGCTAGTTACTGGAGAACCAGTTAATGGTGTATACAAGCTGGTGGAAATTAATGGGATTCCAACCATGAAACTCTCAAGTAGCAAACATACTTATCCAGGGCGTAAGCAAATCTATCGTAGCCAAGTGGGAGGTAAAATTGATAAAGATAGACTAGTACTTGCTGACGAGTCTCCCCAGCCGAATGAGCAGCCTCTGTTGCAGTTAGTAATTAAACAAGGTCAACTGCTCAAATCAGCGGAATCTTTAGAGGAAATCCAACGGCGTACAGCTTCCTCTGTCGCTAGTCTCCCCTCCTCAACACGCCAACTCAATCAACCTCAACCTCTTTCGATGGAAATATCTACCTCACTACAACAGCTGACTGAGCAAACTCAGCAAAGAATAGAGAGTGCATAATAAGTCAAGCGTCTTAGAAAAGTGTTCTTAGGCTATCAACTTTAATCTGCTAACCCTCTGAATCTTTCAACCATGGTCAAAATTGCCTTATTCGGTACTAGTGCAGATCCACCCACAGCAGCTCATCAAGCTATTCTTAACTGGCTATCCTCTCACTACGATTTAGTAGTAGTTTGGGCTTCAGATAACCCCCTCAAGTCTCATCAAACCCCCCTAGAGCATCGATCACAGATGCTCAAGTTACTAATTGAGGATATTTTACCTTCTCAAGAAAACATTGGTCTTTACCAAAATCTTAGCAGTCCCAGAACATTAGAAACTATCCAACAAGCTAAGCAATACTGGGGAGAAGAAGTAGATTTGACATTGGTAATCGGTTCTGACTTAATCAATCAAATACCACGTTGGTACCAAGTGGAAAAATTATTAAGGCAGGTAAAGTTGTTGGTGGTTCCTCGCCCTGGATATGAAATAGATCAAGCGGGTATAGAAATATTGAGCAAACTAGGAGCCAATATTAATATTGCCCAGCTTAAACTACCAGCAGTTTCCTCAACAGCTTATCGCGAAAAGGGAGAGACAGAAGCTGTTACAGCTCCCGTTAAAGCCTATATCCATCAAGAACAGTTGTACGCATGCCAGAACAAGGCACCCAGCAAATAAGCCAAACGGCTTTAGCTCATTTAAAAGTTGGTGTTGATAACGTTATTTTCTGCGTTGACACCCAAAGCAACCTTGTTTTGGTGCTGTTAGTGAAGCGTCAAGATGAACCTTTCTTCAACTATTGGAGTTTGCCAGGGACATTGGTAAGGACTGGAGAATCTTTAGAAAATGCGGCTCATCGTATTCTCTCAGCAAAAATTAGAGTCAATAATTTATATCTGGAGCAACTATATACTTTCTTAGAGCCAAGTCGTGATTCAGAAGCATCCGGTGATGGCAAACATGTCCTTGACTGGAAAGAAATTCGTTATTTATCTGTCAGTTATTTTGCCCTAGTGCGTTTTGAAGAAGCTGAATTAATTGCCGGTAACTCTAGTCATATTGCCTGGTATCCTATCAATCAACTGCCACGGCTTGCCTTTGACCAAAATAAAATTCTAGATTACGGCTACCAGCGTTTACGCTCCAAACTAGAATACTCTCCGGTTGCCTTTGACGTATTGCCAGAATTGTTTACCCTAAGTGATTTATATCAGCTATACACAACCGTTTTAGGAGAAAACTTCTCAGATTATTCTAATTTCCGTACTCGTCTGTTAAAGTTGGGTTTTCTTTCAGATACTGGTCTAAAAGTATCACGAGGAGCAGGTCGTCCTGCTAGTTTATATCGCTTTGATGCTCAAGCCTTTGCCCCCTTGCAAGATAAGCCCTTAGTCTTTATCTAGTGACATCCTCCACGCCCAACCCTTAATGGGTATGGACATGGCTATGCCCTACGGCCATGCTACGCAAACCTAAAATCGCTTCTAGGAAATTCCTGTCTCTTCCGGTGCCACCTAGGCTAACAGAATCAGCCCCCGACGCATCCCGTCCACAGGCAATTTGAGCCACCGTCAGCCCGACGGCGGAGACACCCCGACTTCTAATTACTTGAGCTGCTGCCACGTCTCTATCCGTCTTGTACCCACATTTTGGACACTCATGTACCCTGATTGACAGGTTCTTTGAAACATGAGCATCACACTCTGGGCAAGTTTGAGACGTGCCAGACGCTTCCACCTTGGCA
>JBAUJE010000413.1:0-2689 GCA_049683475.1 Coleofasciculaceae cyanobacterium
CAAGTCACCATTGAAGAACTAGAAACCACCAACGAAGAACAGCAAGCCACTAACGAAGAGTTGTTGGCATCTAATGAGGAATTGCAGAGTACCAATGAAGAACTTCAGTCAGTTAATGAAGAACTCTATACCGTTAATGGAGAGTATCAGTCCAAAATTCAAGAGCTTACTCAGCTAAACAACGACATCGATAACTTGCTGCGCAGCACCGATATTGGAGTTGTCTTTCTTGATGCCAAGCTCAATATCCGCAAGTTTACCCCTGCCGCCACCCGCGCCATCAACGTCAAATCAACAGATATTGGTCGTCCCCTGACGGATTTAACTAATAATTTAGACTGCCCTCACTTCCTAGAACTCATCGAACAGGTTAATCAGACAAAAGAGTCTTGTGAGCAAGAAGTAACGCTGCTCGAATCTAATGATTATTTACTGATGCGGGTTAATCCTTATCTCCGAGATAACAATGACAGTGATGGAGTAGTCCTGGCGTTTGTCAATATTAAGGAGTTGAAACGAGTTCAAGAAGAACTTCATCAAGCTAATGAGATTCTTGAAAATCTTTATGCAACCAGTCCTGTCGGTTTATGCTTACACGACAAAGACTTGACTTTTCTACGCATTAACCAAACCCTGGCTGAGATCAATGGTTTTGCCATTGAAGAACATTTTGGAAAGAGATTACAAGAACTACGTCCTGACTTAGCAGAGCAAGTTGAACCCATCTTACGCCACGTTATTGAAACTAACGAACCGATTTATAACGTTCAAATTTCTGGAAATACGCCAGAGGACAACGAGCAACAACGCTTTTGGTGTGCAAGTTACTATCCTGTTGATTTTTTGAGGGATGGTAGAGGTGTAGGTTCTGTGGTTATGGAAATTACTGAGCGCATCCGAGCAGAAGCATCACTTCGCTACAGTGAGGCAAAACTATTAGAAGCGCAACGTTTAGCTCAGGTTGGTAGCTGGGAATTGGCAATCGACCAGGAATTCGATATTGCTACAGCCCAAGCAGAGTGGTCACAAGAATTATTTCACATTTGTGGGTTTAAGCCTCAGCAGAAATCACCTACTTTTACCGAACTGTTGCAATATCATCCGCCAGAAGACCGCGAGATAATACAAAAAGCATTTGAAGACTTAGTTAAAAACGGTACACCCTACAGTTTGGACGTGCGATTTTATCGTCCCGATGGAGAATTGCGCTACTTAAATATAATCGGACGAGCAGTTAAAAATGAGCAGCGACAGGTAATAAAGCTTTATGGCGCGACTATGGATATTACCAGTCGTAAGGGTATTGAAAAGGAACTGATAAACCAAAATAAAATCCTTGAAGAAGCTGTTGCCATTGCCCAAGCGGCTGACTCTGCCAATCAGGCTAAAAGTGAATTTCTGGCAAATATGAGCCACGAAATCCGCACCCCGATGAATTCAGTATTGGGGGCTTCTCAACTGCTATGCCGGACTGAGTTGAGTCTTCATCAACAACGCTTGTTGCAGATGCTCCAGTCCAACGGTGAAAAGTTGTTGGCTTTAATTAACGATATCCTCGATTTGTCTAAACTTGAAGCCAGAAAGCTGCGTTTGGAGTTCCGTGAGTTCAGTATCGACCAACTCTTCCAATCAATAATAGATTTGTTTGAGCCTCAAGTGCTTGCCAAAAAACTAGAGTTTAAAGTAGAAATCGACTCAGAGATTCCCCGAATTTTGATTGGTGATGACTTTCGACTTCAGCAGATTTTGAGCAATTTAATGGGTAACGCCATAAAATTTACCGAACAAGGAGAGATTGTAATTGCTGTATCTGGCGAACCTGTTGAAGAATCTGAGGCTTTAGAGCCTACTACTTGCAGGCTACGGTTCAGTATTCACGATACCGGCATTGGCATTGCTCCCGACGCTCAGAAAAAACTCTTTCAGCCGTTCATGCAAGTTGATACTTCAACGACTCGCCAATTCGGGGGCACGGGTTTAGGACTAACAATCTGCCGACGCATTGTACAGTTAATGGGCGGTGAAATTGGCGTGGAAAGTAAACTAGGAGAAGGCTCTACCTTCTGGTTTATAGTTCCTTTTGGGTTAGCTCGGCTTCCTCGTGTTAGTCCTCAATTGTTTGATAGCAATTCTTCCGTATCAACTTCGTCTTCCGTATCTTCTCAAAATATCAAGATCTTAATTGTTGAGGACAATTCAGACAATCGCGATTTACTCCTGTTCATGCTTGAGGACTTGGGTAATCAGGTTGATTGGGTTGAAGATGGTCAACAGGCTCTTGATCGACTTGCTCAAAAGCAATATGACATTGTTTTCATGGACTGCCAGATGCCTGTAATGGACGGCTACGAAGCTACACGGAGGTTGCGCCAAAGAGAGGCTGAGGGTCAACAGCGCCATACAGTGATTATCGGAATAACGGCTCATGCCATGGCAGGCGATCGCGAAAAGTGCCTAGCTGCTGGGATGGATGACTATCTCAGTAAACCCTTGATTGAAGAGAGTTTAGTCAAGATGTTAGAGCGCTGGTCAACTACTCGTTAACTGAAATATTAGTCCCCCACCTTTCCGCAGCCTTTTGCTATATAGCACCACGCGTTAATGTTAGGACATTTCTATACTCTCAAACTCAGCCACAGCTTACTGTTGCCTATTGCCTGTTGCCTGTTCCCTAGCGCGTAGCGCTATA
>JBAUJE010000414.1:0-7514 GCA_049683475.1 Coleofasciculaceae cyanobacterium
AAGTATCACGCCAAGAAAATCAGCGAAAAGGTAGAGGTGATACTACTAGCCAGGAAGTTTTCTGGCTGCATATCTTTTCCTTTACTATTTATAATGTCTTAATCGGTTACTTGCTCCTTCATCGAGAAGAAAGAGGTTTGCTCAGCCTCTGCTTATTTTTTCTAGCTATGGCTTTACATTTTGCTGTCAACGACCACGGCTTGCGCGAACATCATAAAAGTGTTTACAAACATATCGGACGCTGGATTCTAGCCGCAGCTGTTTTGGTGGGGTGGGCCATGGGGCAAGCAACCCAAATTCATGAGGCTGCTGTAGCTCTACTTTTTGCTTTTTTGGCTGGGGGTATTATTCTCAACGTTCTTAAAGAAGAATTACCTGAGGAACGAGATAGTCGTTTCTGGGCTTTTGCCTTAGGTGTAGCTGTCTACACAGCAATTCTGTTGGCATTATAGAAGCAAAAAGTAACAAAGAAAGAAGTCTGATGATTCAGGAAATTGGTGACTTGATCAACTCAGTTCTAGGCCTTAATGCCGAGCAACTGAACCTGTGGCAGATGGGATCACGGGCAGCAGTAATCTATCTGGTAGCAGTAGTAATGGTGCGAGTAGTAGGTGACAGACGTTTTATCGGTCAGTATGCCGCTATAGATGTACTTTTAGGAGTAATTCTTGGTTCTACCTTGAGCCGTGCTATTAATGGCTCAGCTCCCTTTTTTGCTACCTTGAGCGCTGCTTTTATTTTAGTATGTATGCATTGGCTAGTTAATGCGATCGCTTTTCGTTATGATTACTTCGATCAATTAATTAAGGGACGCTCCCGCCAGCTCATTCAAGATGGTCACATTAACCGTCATGCCCTGCGAAAAAGTCACATCAGCTCCAGCGATTTGGAGGCAACACTACGCTCAGTTGCTAAACTTACAGACCCCACTCAGGTAAAAGTTGCTCGTTTAGAGCGCAGTGGTCAAATTAGTGTTATCCCCCAAGAAAAGAAGCCTCAGGTAATTGAAGTAGCGGTCGAAGAAGGTGTCGAGAAAGTAAGAATTGAGCTTAACTGAGTCAGCTCGATTTTGAATTTTGGATTTTGGATTTTGGTCAAATTTTAAGTTCATACCCCTGGGAGGATGAGTACTGAATGCCTGAACAAGCTACAAGCTACAAGCTACGATAATGAATCAGTAATTAACCATAAGTAATTGAAAAATTATTTCTCTACAAATAGCTGATTAAAACTATCATATAAACCCTGGTTATATGATAGTCTATTTTTTCATTAATTAATTAAGAAACAGGGCTTAATAGCTTACCTAAAGGAGTATATCAACAGTTAGGAAAACTGATATTATTTCCTTATAGACATAGGGAATAGTTATAAACACATGGTTGACAAAGCTTGTCTCATTTTTAACCCAGTTGCTGGTCAAGGCAATCCCGACCAAGCTTTAGAACAAATCCGGAAAATTTTGGAAATCGACATTGAACTCGATATTCGCTTGACTACTGAAGTAAAGGATGCGGGTCAACTGACCAAAGAAGCCTTAGAGCATGGAGCAGAAGCGATTATAGCCTCTGGGGGTGATGGTACTCTATCCTCAGCTGCGACAGCTTTAGTGGGAACGAATGTTCCTTTAGGTGTGATTCCTAGAGGTACCGCCAACGCCTTTGCTGCTGCCTTAGGCATACCCAATCAGATTGAAGCAGCTTGTCGGACAATTTTAGCTCGAAATATAAAATCTGTGGATACGGCGAGATGTAACGGTAAGCCAATGGTACTGATAGCCGGGATTGGCCTGGAAGCCGACATGGTTGAGAATGCCTCTAGGGAGGCAAAAAACCGTTGGGGTATCTTAGCTTACGTCATGTCTGGGATACAACAGCTGCGTGAACTGGAGCAATTTGAAGCCATTATCGAGGCAGATGGGGATACATTCTCTGTTAATGCAGCCGCCATAACTGTAGCTAATGCAGCTCCCCCTAGTTCCATCCTGGCACAAGGACCAGCAGGTATTGCTTTTGATGATGGATTGTTAGACTTGACTATATTGGCACCAGAGAATTGGACTGGGGTAATTGCTGCTTCTTATCATCTGTTGCACACGGCCCTTCGTGAAGAGGCGGCTGAACGAGAAGATATCGGCTATCTACAAGCTAGACGCATTAAATTGACCACTAATCCGCCTCGCAAATTTACCTTAGATGGGGAAATTATTGGTACAACACCAATTGAGATTGAGTGCGTTCCTCATGGCTTAACGGTTTTTGTGCCAGTTGAAAAAGATAAATCGTGAAACTAGAAGTCGAAAATTAGGCTTCAATCTGACAGATTTGCTGTAGGTTAAAAATAATGCTTGGCAATTACAATACTGCTGACAATGTATTCGCGGCAGTTGACAGGCATGAATGATTCTGAATGGAGAAATATTACCATAAAATCCTCCAAGAAGGTCTAACTTGCGTTGCGGCAATGAGGTCAGCACAAGTGGAAATGTGGCAAAGTCAGCAGTGGAATTCTCCTTATTATTGGTCGGCTTTCGTGGTGCAGGGGGAGTGGAGGTAATATCTGAGTAATAGCCTACCTAACAGGTAAAATTCATCCAATCTTTACAAAACTCCGAAAAACTCTCCCGATATCAGAGCCAAAGAAGAGAAAAACTTAATAGCAACCAACGTCCTTGGTAACTGAAACTAAATAGGAAGAAGTAGGCTAACAATTTAACAGAAAGCTTGGTATCAACTCTGATTAATTCAGGTCAATTGCAGCTTTCTGCCTTCAAACTACTCAATCTTTCAGTTAAACTCGATGCACGTAAGGTGGCATCGTGGCTTCTTGCTGCCTTAATAACAAGCAGCAATTAGTCGTCAGCCGACCAAAGAGAGAGGCCGCATCAGGGAGTATCTTTATTCTACTGCTAGCTAGCTGTTTGCTAACCCAGCTCGACAGCTAAGTGGGAAGTGGCAAGACCCTTTGACCACAATTGAGAAGTGAAAATGACGTTTATGGGACAACTAAATCTACCGAGATTTTATAAAGCTTGTAATCCCAGTAAACCCCTGATTGTTGGAGACGTTACCGATCAAAAGTACTACATTGACTTTTCCTCAGTGCGAGGGAACAAAATCATTGAATCCCTTCAAAGGACGGTAACTCTGATTTCCCCCGATGAGCCAACTTGTCAGCTTTTTACGGGACATATTGGCTGTGGTAAATCCACAGAGTTGCTCAGACTAAAAACCGAGTTAGAGCGACAAAAGTTTTATGTTGTTTATTTTGAATCTTCTCAAGACCTAGACTTAGCAGATGTTGATATTACCGATATTCTGCTCAGCGTCGCCGGACAGGTAAGCGAAAGTCTTGAAGCGATTCAAATTAACCTCTATCCAGATTACTTTACTAAACTCTTCGGGGAGATTGCTGATTTTTTACAAATACCCATAGAGTTTGAGGCAGATGCTCAATTAGCTAGCTCAATTGGTTTAATTACTAGCAAAACTAAAGAAACTCCCAAGCTACGTCGCCAGTTAAGGGAATACTTAGAACCCCGTACTAGCAGCATTCTGCAATCGATTAATCAAGAGTTGATTGAACCGGCTATTACTCAACTTAAACAACGGGGCTTAGCTGGATTGGTGGTGATTGTTGATAATCTAGATCGGGTCGATCTTAGACCCCTATCCTCTGGACGCACTCAGCCGGAATACTTATTTATTGACCGAGGTGAACAGTTACGTAAGCTGAGGTGCCATGTTGTTTATACAATCCCTTTAGCGCTGATTTTTTCCAATGAGGCTGAAACCCTAAAAAATCGCCTGGGTGGTGGTTTAACCCCAAAAGTTTTACCGATGGTACCGACACGCCAACGCAACGGCCAGGACTGTCCCCACGGCATAGCATTGCTACGTCAGATGGTTATAGTTAGGGCTTTTCCTGGCGAGACAAGCGAGAAACAGTTAGAGTTAATTACAGAGGTTTTTGATCGCCGGGAAACCTTAGATCGTCTTTGCCGCATCAGTGGTGGTCATGTACGCAACTTGCTGGGGCTGTTATCAGACTGTCTCCGACAAGAAGATCCTCCCATCTCTGCTGATTGCTTGGAAAATGTCATTAGGGAACGTAGAGATTTCCTGACCACATCAATCACTGATCGGGAGTGGGAACTACTATTTCAGGTGGTGCAGCAGCAAAGCGTCAGAGCAGATACGGAGTACCAAAATTTGTTGCGAGGTATGTTTGTCTTTGAGTACCGCGATCAAGAGGGAACCTGGTTTGGTCTTAATCCAGCTTTGGAAGAAGCGCAGAAATTTCAATCATGGTTGAAACAAAACTAGCAGAAAACCGAGTGAGTGGCAACGAGCGCTCATTAAAGGCTCTTGATCGAGCGATCGCCTTTTCACAAGGGGAGTTCTCCCTGGTGTTAGTGCGCTGTAACTATAAAAGCCTCTCGGAGCGCATCTTGCAAAGGCTGGGAGAACTTGCTCAAGACAGATACCAATTTCGCGAGTTAGTCCTACCTTCTAACGCCACGACCTTGTTTACGACTCTGCAAAGCTACGGACATGGTAAAGGCTGTACAGCTACGAATAGGAACCATCCGGCTTTAGTGATTTTAGGTTTGGAGTCTGTCGCAGCTATCGAGGACTTGTTGAGTTCTAGCAATCAAGTCCGGGATGAGTTTCGCAAACGTATGCCCTTTCCCTTAGTTTTATTTCTCAACGATCAATTGCTGCACAAACTGGTGCAATATGCCCCTGACTTTGCTAGTTGGGCCGCCACACCTATTAAATTTGAAATTTCGACAGAAGAGTTAATTGCTTTTCTACAACAAAAAGTAGATTCCCTCTTTAATAAAGTCTTGAGGAGTGGTAGATATGCACCTTGGCGTATCTGTCAGGAGAAGGTACTCCCCATCAAAAAAGTTGCACAGCCAAGCAGAAAAGGACTATTTCCAACTCTCGACTCCCGACTCCCGACTCCCGACTCCCCCCTTAGTTGGGCTATGGGTTGCCGTTCTCGCTTAGAACTTGACGCGGCTTTGAGAGATTTGCGCTCTCGTCAAGAGGTAATTGAACCACAGCTAGAAGCTAGTCTGAAATTTGTCTTAGGTCAATATGAATATGCCAGTGACTTGATTGAGGGGGCACTAGAACTTTATCGAGAGAGTTTAAGCTTTTGGCAAAGTAGTAATAATTGGCAGTGGCGAGCCGTTTTGCTCTTTCATCTAGGTTTATGTTATTGTAGAAAGGCTGATTTACATCGCTCTGCTGCCGAAAAACGCTATAACTGGGAAAGAGCAATCCCTTATCTTAAGCAGTGTCTTGAAGTATTTGCCCAAGCAGGGCGTAAGGACTTGGTAGCTCAGTTTATCACTCAACTGGCGATGGTAAAGCAACGCCTAGGAAGTTGGGATTCCCTGCAAATCATTAGCCAACAGTCTTTAGAATTACATCAAACTTATGGTTCTCGGCTGCAACTGGCTCAAGATTACGGCTGGTTGGCAGAGGTCGAACTTCAGTACTCAAGTTGGACTCAAGCCCAAGAGCAAGCTCAACAAGCACTTTCTATCTTGAAAGAAGAGTTAGAACAGTCCAATCAGCATCCGGGTACATATCCCTTTTTACTATCTCAACTTTATCAACTGTTTGTCGTGAAATGTCAGCGACAATTAGGTAAGTTGCCAGCAGCCCTCAAGGGTTTAGAGAAGGCTAGCCAGGAACTGAGCAAAGCAATAGAGTTAAGTGAGCATCGTTACGAACCTCAGTACTACCTTTACTTACTGCAAAAATTACGCCAACTCTACTTTGAGCAAGGTAGATACCGAGAGGCATTTTGGATTAAACAGGAAAAACTGGCAGTTGAGCAGCATTACGGTTTGCGAGCTTTTATTGGTGCTTCGCGCCTGCAACCCCAGAGGCTGGTTACCAATCCACATTTCGCCACCCTAGAACAGCCAGAGATGATAGCTAGGGAAGTAGCAGCCTCCGGACGACAGCAGGATGTTAATAACTTAATTGAAAGAATTAGTCGGGCCGATTACAAACTAACAGTTATCCACGGTCCTTCTGGGGTGGGGAAAAGTTCCCTTGTCTGTGCTGGATTAGTACCAGCGCTGAAAGGCTTTGCCTTTGGCGATCGCATAGCTGTACCTGTCGTGGTGCAAGCTTACGGAGATTGGCTTAGAACAATAGAGAAAGGGGTGATTGAGGGACAAGAACTCAATTCTTTCTCTGACGCTAACCTTGAGCAATCGGAAACAAACCTTAATTGTGATTTAGATAACCAAGATAGTGCAAGGAAAATTAGAGATATTCTCGACAAGTTAAAGGTCAATGCTCAGGGTAATTTCCTAACTGTTCTAATTTTCGACCAATTTGAGGAATTTTTCTTTGTTTGTACTGACCCAGCTGAGAGATTACTATTTTATAAGTTTTTGCGAGATTGTCTCAACTTACCTTTTGTCAAAGTAATTATTTCTCTTCGGGAAGATTATTTGCACAACTTACTAGAAACGGAGAAAGCCAATCTAGAGATTATTGACAATAATATTCTTGACAAAAAGATTCGCTATCCTTTAGGCAACTTCTCAGTAGAAGAAGCCCGTTCTGTTATAGAGAGTCTGACAGAAAGTTACCATGTTGGTTTAGAAAAGGCTTTAATTGATCAATTAGTTAAAGACTTAGCCGGCGAGCAAGGAGAAGTTCGTCCCATTGAGTTGCAGGTGGTAGGAGCGCAACTACAAAGGGAAAACGTCACTACACTAGCTCAGTATCAGCAACATGGCCCGAAGGAAAAACTAGTAGAGCAATACTTAGAAGCAGTCGTCAAAGATTGTGGTCTAGAAAATGAACAGACAGCTTGGCGAGTTTTGTATTTGCTTACCGACGAAAACCATAATCGTTTGCTGAAAACTCGTGGCGAGTTAGTTAAATCCATTCAAGAACCAGAAAAACTCGATTTAATTATAGAAATTCTCGAAAAGTCTGGCTTGGTCTTTTTAATACCAGAATCCCCCGCTAATCGCTATCAATTAGTTCATGACTATCTAGTTGATTTCATCTGCCAGAAAGAGCAGATAAACATTAAAGCTGAATTAGATGAGTTGCGCCAAAAAGACAAACAAAGTCAAGATACAATTGAGAATCTACAGGCTCAACTAAGGGAAAAAGAGTTACGGACAAGGTTGGCAAAGGCAATAACCCAACCAAGAAGCACCGAGGAATTTAATTTAGCCCTCAAGAAAGATCGTTGGGATATGCACTTGGTCGGAGTAGTACTAGCAGTACTCGACTTTATTAATACTTATAACTAGTTATCTTGATTGATAGCCTAAAATAGATGTAAATATAGCGTTTCTCATACTTGTGAGGTACAAGGCTGTTGGCTATAATGCAGAATGCAGAAGTGGGTTTACTCCACCCAGCTAGAGAACTGCTATATCAGAAAATACCTTAAGTAAGACAACTTACACCACTTTTTAGATGTTTACAGAAATTCAATTGCCAAGTTTCTGCCTTGGCAAA
>JBAUJE010000415.1:0-3129 GCA_049683475.1 Coleofasciculaceae cyanobacterium
GAATATGATCGGGCAGCAGCAGAAGAAAAAATCTGGTTTGTTAACCCTGATGTTCGGTGCCGTGTTTCCCTAATCAAAACTAGTGGCGGAACAGGCGTTCTTACTGCCTCGTTTTCCTCAGAAATTCGTTCTTTGTCAAACAATTAAAATAGCGAAAATTATATCTTTATTTTTGTTTTAAGTGATTTTTTAGTGCTTTTACCACTACTTTGGTAATGATAAATTCAGGCAATGACATAGAGAAGAAAAGCGATTTAATTACACTGTCGCGCTGGATGGCTGGGGATTTTAGCAATCCAAAGCAATCAGCTGAAAATCCTAAACATTATGCCCATATTCATATTTTCTTTCGCCCTTTGCCTTTCGAGTTTTTCTCTGGAATTGGCTTTTATTCTGAGCAAGTCTATGACTATGATCTTTGGAGTCCCTATCGACAAGGAGTACATAGATTAGTAGAAAGAGGCAAAAAAATCTATATCGAGAATTACAGTCTGAAAGATTCATTTCTGTATGCGGGTGCTGCTAGAGAATTAGATATTCTTAAAACAATTACTCCCGACTGCATCGAAAGACGGCATCACTGCTCGATGATTTTCGAGCGAGACGGTGAAATGTTTCGAGGGTATGTTGAGCCTGGTAACTTATGCTTAATCGAGCGCAATGGTTGTCAGACTTATCTAGTTAGCGATGTAGAAGTGACAGAACATACCTGGGTCAGTCTAGATAGGGGTATGAATATCAATACACACGAACAGGTTTGGGGATCTACCTTCGGACCATTGCAGTTTGAAAAGCGGGAGAGTTTTGCTCATGAAGTCCCAGACTTCCTCTAGTACAACTTTAATGAGACTGGAACAAGTTGAAGCTAAAATGCTGCCTCCAGAAGCTCAGAAAAAGATGCGATGCTGGATTCGGAGCCGTCATTTGATTTGTTCAGGTAATTTCTTTATTTTTGAAACAGTTGACTACAGCGCCGTTGAGCGCTTCTCTGACTGTGTTGCTGCTTTGGGAGGCACTTTGATTTCGGTTGAACCAATTAATAAAATTTGGATGGGAAACCATCGTCAAGTTTTTCTATATCAGGCCAAAGCAAGTCTGCATACTCCCCATCACACCCTCAAACAATACTGGTTTAAACACGGTAGTTTTCGCACGCGATTTAATGGGGGTATTTAATAATCTGTTACAGATCAGAAATATATCTAAATCCTGATAATTTATCCCCAATAAGGTTTACCTTGGGTGATGATATCTGAGAAGATTTGACATAGAGCAAGTAAAAAAATTCGTTTAGGACACAACAGGCATGGCTGAAGCTTTAGAACCCAAGGCAAGTGAACAAGTAACCGCCCAAGAACTGGCAGAGGTAGTTGCAGAACTAGAGCAATATCGGGAACGTCTGGTCAACGACACCCTAGCAATGGCAAAGCGAGTTAAAACGTTAAGGAAAACAGCCCTTGCTCAATTGGAGCCTGAACTTACCAAAATTGATGCTACGCTCCAGGCTCTCCATGAACAGCAGGCTGCCAAGACAGCCAGTAACTAGTTTATTGATAATGTCATGGGTAATAGGGAATTGGCATGAGTAAAGCGCTCCACTCCGAAACACAATCTGGGGATGACCCGATTATATTAGCTCAAGCAAAAACTGATACCTTACTTGATAAGGTCAATGAGCAAATCACCCTGGACACTTTTAACCCCAATGACCAGCAACTACTGAAACAACTAGTTGAGTGTCTAGGAGATACACGGGGAATGACCCGTCTGAGAGCGGCAGAGACACTCGGTGAAATTGGTGAGCCAACAACTCCTTTTTTAGTGGAAGCTCTAGCTCATCACACCAATGTGGTGGTGCGGCGAGCCGCGGCCAAAACCCTAACCCTAATCGCTGACCCCATTGCCATTGATGACTTGGTTCATGCCCTTTTAACTGATGAAGATACAGTGGTTACAGGTTCGGCAGCAGGAGCACTTGCCAGAATAGGTGAGGCGGCTGTGCCAGAGTTATTGAAGATATTAGAATCACCAGAACACCCAGAAAGTATTAAAGGGCATGTGGCATGGGCATTAGCCTTTATCGGTTCAGAGGCTGAGGAATATTTATACAAAGCGCTTTCCTCGGATTCTAACGAGGTTCGTGCTGCTGTGATTGGAGCGCTGACCAAAGTTGCCCAAGAAAAACCGGAAGGAAGAGCTTTGACTATCCTGATTAATGCCCTCAACGACTCTGCCGAAATAGTACGCTGCGAAGCGGCTGCTGTTTTGGGAAATCTTGCCCACCAAAAAGCAGTTCCTCATCTAGTCGATTTACTGCATCATGAAAGCTGGGAAAGCCGAAAGTCAGCAGCCCTAGCTTTGATGAAGATTGGCGATCGCACAGCCCTAAAACCCCTACAATCAGCTTTAGCCTCCGAATCAGTTGAACAAGCTCAAAGGATAATCAAACTAGCAATTTCACAACTTAAACGACAGTTAAACGAGTAACAGTAACTGACATAAGTGGAACTATAGCGTTAGTTCAGTTGGGGCGATTAACTAGTTCTAAACGGGATAAAGCACTCACTGCTGATTCACGCACATAGGAGTCAGCTTCTTTATCTTTAGTCAAAGCCGTGAGTACTTCTACCGCTCTTTCATCACCAATGGAAGCGATCGCGCTAGCAGCAGCTACTTGCACCGCAATATTATCTGTTGTTTGCAGAGCCTCAACTAAAATATCAAAAGCAGGCGTACCCATCTCACCTAGGGCCATCACAGAAGCAATGTGAACCACAGGATTAGGGTCATTGATGGCAGTTTTTAATCCTTGCAAGCCTTCTACTGGGAAGGGAGTATCTCGATAGTTAACCGCAATTTGGGCTAAAGCCTTGGCGCAACTACCCCGAACTGTTACATTTTCACTGTTGAGTAATGACTCTACAACGGAAGGGATAGCATCTGAACCAATCACACCCAATGCTTTGACTGCCGCTCGTCGATAAGTTACATCTTCCTCTGCCAAGATATCCATTAGACGAGGAATAGTTGCTTCATCCCGACTTTCGGCGAGTTCTAGCATAGCTCGTCTCCGTAGGTTGGGGTTAGGATGTTTCAGTTGTTGAAAAAGTTGGTCTTGGCTCATGAGAG
>JBAUJE010000416.1:0-4469 GCA_049683475.1 Coleofasciculaceae cyanobacterium
AGCCTCTCCTTTCAAGGAGAAAAAAGCCAAAAATTGGAGGGAACCACCAAACTACTCCTGCTCAATCGGTCTTTCTTTGAGGAAGAGGAAATTATCAATTATTCATTCTTAATTATCAATTCTTGAATTGTAACCCCCCGTCTCCAACCTTGGGGTATGGAGAGCGGGGTTTCTTACTGGTTGATCTGACTATCGCTAATCTTTAGTACCTCACCCCGTTAATTGAGCAGGTATAATAAGAAGGGATTTTAGCTTCCCAAAATTTCCACTAGCTTAATATCAAAGGTTAAGTTTTCTCCCGCTAGAGGATGATTCGCGTCCAATTTAACCATAGAGTCACTAATTTCCTTGACTACAACGGGAAAAGCTCTACCATCAGGTTGCTGGAGTTGTAAATGCTGACCAACTTCTGGCTGTATCTCTGGGGGCATCTGCTCTCTATTAACCTCTAGAACCATGTCGTCACGGCGGGGACCATAGGCCTGATCCATTGGAATTTTTTCGGTTTTTGATTCACCAGGACTCATGCCTTCAACAGCTTGCTCAAAACCAGGAATGACTTGTCCGGCACTGATGGTAAATTCTAAAGGCTCACGGTCAATGGAAGAGTCAAACACTGTGCCGTCTTCTAGTTTGCCGGTGTAGTGAATCTTTACTGTATTACCGGCTTTGGCTTGTACCATTTATATTATCCTCAAAGCTATCCAACGTTAACTTAACAAACTGGGGGCAAGTTGTGAATGCTTCTCTACTTGCCCCCATCTTTGGACTATTCTATCGACCTGAGAAAAAATAGTGTGTTCGCCAAGAGTTTGGCCCAGAGGAACATAGCAAATTAAAGATTTTTTCCGGAATCTCTTCAAAATGCTCAAGCAAGAAATCCATCAAAGCCAGATGGCGTAAGTCATTCGGCATGGGACGGCGATAGTTATTACCCTTTCTGAACCAACGGCGCACTGTTGAGAGTGAACGACAGCAAATATGGGAAATCATTTCATAAGTTACATCCCACTTTTGGTAGAACTGCCTCGGTGTCATTCCTAGTTTGCAGTGACTGTAGAGGCTAATTAAATATTCTTCTCGTTGGGCCAGACTTCGAGGTAAGTCGTCGTTACTGTTCCCCGACTGATAGTTTCCGGGAGGTGTGTGTACAGACTTGGTAAGGGTTGTTTTTGTCTGAGTGGGATAGGCAGATCTACTAAAACCTGGAGTTAGATCTGCATTTTGCCAACAGGGGTCAAAATTCGGTTCAACGTCCTCTTCCCAAGCTGTATCGGTAACAGTCCAAGCTGCACTCGGAGAGTTTGGGTCTAGCTTAATTAGGTAGCAAACCACCCACTGGCTACGATGCTGAGCGTAGGCATAAAAGCGCCCTATCACTATACCCCAGTCTGTTTCTTGGTCTTCAGGATCGATGCTACACCATTTGATGCGATCGCCTTCTTGGTAGCAAGGGGTAGCCAGTGAGGAGAAATCAACTGATTGACTATTCGATGCCAGCGAAATTCCTTGGGGAATAGGATCAGCAAGGACTTCTGACTCACCATGGCGAATCGCATTTAAATAACTGGCAATTAGCTTACCTGTGAGATTTTGGCTGAGGCGTTCAATCAGGATCGTCGCTAAGCTTGCCAATTCTTGTGGCTCTAGGTTCATCTTACTGGCATTGAAGTCAACATCGTTATAACCGCTTAGACGCAAGAGCAGTTCTGTAATACCGAAGTCATCTAGAGCTTCCTGATAGGAAGAGGAATTCTCTCTTTTTTTATTAATTGTTTTCACCATTGCCTTTAGTTGCTTTTTGTTAAAGCATTTTGTATGTCTATTGTTATGTTATCACTAAATGGTCGAATCAAAAAATAGTAATTTCTGCCCTAACATGAATATATGTAAAGGAAGTTAAAAATCATTATTTCAATTTTAATTGTTGCATTACAACTAATTATTGTCTGTTCTAATAATTAGCCATTCAAAACATTTGAAAGTAATCTGGTCAGGTAAATTTAAACTAGGTTAAACTCAAAAAATATTAGGTTATCTGATAAAATCTAAGTCGGCTGCCTAATGGTTCTAGTTATGGCTAGTGAGTGTCTTAAAGGTAAAAATCAGCCTACTTCTGCGAATTATCAGCAGAGAGCAGACTCACAAGAAAATACTAACTTTTCCTTAATTATGTCTATAGAAATAGGTCAAGAATTCATAGAAGTAAACAAAGGATATCGTTGGAAAATCGAAAAACCTTGGTTCTATGAAAAACTAAATAAACGTATAGGGTGGGAATGTATTGCAGTTGACAGAAAAATGGGACAGACAGAGATATCAAAATGGTTTGATGAAGAAGTTCGTAATTTTCTAGAGAAATCAAAAGGTTTGGATTAGGGAATTGAGAGATGGGGATGTGAGGGAGATGGGGGAGATGAGGGAGATGGGGGAGATGGGGAAGAAAGAATTAAGAATTAAGAATTCAGAATGCAGAAAGATGGGAAGCAGGGGGAAGATTGACAATTGTCAATTCTAAATTCCCTATTGCTTATTCCCTATTGCCTATTCCCTGTTCCCTGTTTCCTCTAATTAACAATTAAAAATTTTCCATTTTCCACTGATAAAATACAGATATTCTCGGCAATACATTTGTACTAAATTGAATGCCTACTCCTCAACCCCAATGGCAAATCCAATTACCTCCCCAGGTTCCTCAGTGGTTTGTTGAAGCGGTTCAAACTTACACTCCCAGTTCAGAAGCGCTTTATGCTGCTCAACTCTTATGGCAAAGAGGTATACAAAGTCTTGAGCAATTAGCTGGTTTCCTTAACCCTGACTGTTATCAACCAGCTAGTCCCTTTGAGTTTGGTCAGGAAATGAAGCGAGGGGTGCAAAGACTACAGCAAGCGAGAAAGAATCAGGAAAAAGTAGTAATTTGGGGAGATTTTGACGCAGACGGAATTACTGCAACCAGTGTACTTTGGGAGGGGCTAGGGGAGTTTTTTCCTCAACAAGAACAACTCACTTACTATATTCCTAACCGCTTGAGTGAATCCCACGGACTTAACCGTCAGGGAATAGACAAACTTGCCGCCTGGGGATGCCAACTAATTATTACCTGCGACACTGGTAGTACTAATCTCGATGAAATTGAGTATGCCCAGCAGTTAGGAATAGATATTATTATCACCGACCACCACACCTTACCAGAAGAACGTCCCAACGTAGTTTCAATTATTAATCCCCGCTATTTTGCCGAGACTCATCCCCTTTTTCATCTTTCTGGGGTGGCTGTGGCTTACAAATTGGTTGAGGGACTTTATCAAAAAATGCCGGAGGTTCCCCAGCAACCTTTAGAAGACTTATTAGATTTAGTGGCGATTGGTTTAATTGCTGATTTGGTGCGGCTAAGTGGAGACTGTCGTTACTTGGCCCAAAAGGGTATTGAGCAATTACAGAAACAACTCAAAACCCGCTCTCGTCCCGGTGTTGCTCGTTTATTAGAATTATGCCAGCGTACTGGCGATCGCCCCACTGATATTTCCTTTGGACTTGGTCCGAGGATTAATGCTGTCAGTCGCATTCAGGGAGATGCATCTTTTTGTGTTGAGTTACTCACTAGCCGTGACGAGACACGAACCAAACAACTGGCAATAGAAACTGAACTAGCTAATACTCGCCGTAAGTCTTTGCAAAAAGATGTTACTGAACAAGTTAAAAATAAATTAGCTCAACTGGATTTATCTACTACCAGTGTAATTGTTTTGGAAGACCCTCAATGGGCTGGGGGGGTTTTAGGCTTAGTGGCAGGTCAAATTGCCCAAGAATACGGAAGACCAACTATTTTATTAAATAGCAACATTGAGGAGCAAGAATCAGAAATTGCTTTGGCAAGAGGTTCTGCCCGTTCTGTTAATAATATTGACCTTTACGAATTAGTTAATTCTCAAGCACACCTTCTCCATCGTTTTGGTGGTCATCCCTTTGCCGCTGGCTTGAGTTTGCCAATAGAAAATATTCCCCTGTTTTCAGAAGCGATTAATCAACAACTAAGGCAACAATTAGGGATAAGCAATAAGTTAATTGGGTCAGTACTGAAAGTAGATTTAGTAGTAAAAGTCGCTCAGTTAGGAAAAGAACTATTTCGGGAATTAAAACTACTCGAACCCTGTGGCATGGGGAATCCTGTACCAAAATTATTAATTGAAAACTGTTGGTTTGAGTCAGTTTGGCATCGCAACTCCCAGGATATTAAAGGAAGGAAAGTACAGTACATAAAAACAGAATTTGAAATCTGGGATGATTCGACTAGCATCGGATTCCCTGGTGTCTGGTGGGGACATTACAAAGATGAATTACCTCAAGGCAGATGTTCTTGCTTAGTGGAATTAGACCATAACAGCTACAAAAAACGTTATGAAGTACGCATAGTTGCCTTGCAAAAGGGTGAGGAATTATCTTCGTTTAACGAATCTACTGAACTGGAT
>JBAUJE010000417.1:0-32239 GCA_049683475.1 Coleofasciculaceae cyanobacterium
GCAACCCTACCGTCCGGGAACCACTGCAAGCACTATTAGCTAACCATCCCAGGGTTTTTCTGACTGAACCCTTAGATTACCAAGAATTGGTAGGAGCGATCGCTAACTGTTATTTGCTACTGACTGATTCTGGTGGATTACAGGAAGAAGCACCGAGTTTAGGTAAGCCAGTACTGGTATTACGGGAAACAACCGAACGACCAGAAGCAATTGAGGCCGGAACAGCTAAGCTGGTAGGAACCAATCCAACTGACATTGTCGCAGCAGCTAGTAATTTACTCAGTGATAGGGATGCTTACGCCGAGATGGCGACAGCAATTAATCCCTTTGGTGATGGTCATGCTGCAGAAAGAATTTTAGCAATTGTTAAAAATTATTTGGCATAAGCTATTGTTGCTTCTCTATAGCTGAGTAAGCTGTTCGGCATTTAGATTGGAATACTAAATTCTCTAAAAGGGAACAGGGAACAGGGAACGGGCAACGGGGAATACCCAATTTAAATACACATCAGCTTATACCCAGCTCTTGCAAAACCTGTAGCTCAAAGAGGACAACTTTCTGGGGGTAGGGAAACCTGCCAGTGTGCATGCGCACCGCCACTTGACCAATAGTTTCACTAAAAAGAATTTGTTTAAATAAGAGGTTGTCTGTCAAAGAGATAAGATGTACTGCGGTGGCAAACTCTCCCTCCCAGTCGAAACCGACATTGAGTTTGAGGTGATGTACTTCATGGATGGCGCGAAAAATCAAGTTAACCTCTGATCCAAATAGATCTGATTCGTTGAATTGGGTGGTAATCATCAGTTTACCTCTATTAAAGTCTGCAAAAACTTCTTCTAGAGATAGTTCTGAACCATTTAAGTAAGGAATAAAATCAACGTAGTTTATCTCAATTCCCTGTAATTCTGTTTGTCCTAACTCAAGAATCAATTGACGCAGATCACTGACAACTAAAGAAGGTATTTGATAGTTAGGAGCGATAACATAATACTCAGCTAGTTCTTGGATATTCATGCAATCTGTGGTATATCAATTAGGAAACTGAAACTGGTGTTAAAAAGTCAAGACTTTTACTGGCAGGGCTTGCTACTACTCAGGTAGCAGAACTCAGTCTTCTTAATTGTGATACGTTTTTGTTACAAAATCTTCCAGGAAAATACGTAAGTTTTCATCAAATTGCTTCCCGTGAATCTACCTATCGACAGACAATTATTTAAAAATAAGCAGACATGTTGCCATCACAACATAAATTACAGATGCCGTGAATAATTATTTGGCAATGAGATATTACTAATATTGCAACTTGGATATTAGTTTAAATATTTTTTCAAAAAGTAAATTACTAAAATTAGTATCAAGCTTTATAAAAAATTTGCAGATTGATTATAAAGCTCAGGGGTTACAACAAGGGATATTAACTACCATAAAAATGCAACTCAACCGTAAAGATTGGGTCGCATTCAAACTTATTGGAGAGGTAAGGTGACTCTGTTACTTACAGAGTAGTAGACAACAATAAGGTATCTTCTATTTCTTGTCGTACTTCACGAGTTACATAGCAATCGCTCTTCAGACAATCCATCAGCAGTTTATTAACATCGTAGTATTGTTGAAGTAATTCTTTTTGCTGTTGGCTCCATCCCCAGTCATGAATAAGATGATTGTACTCAAGCAATTGTTGACTTTCCGCTAGGTAGTTAGCTTGCTGTAACTGCTGAGATAGATTAAGCGGTTGATCTTGGTTTGCCAGGAGAGATTTATCTAACTGCGATCTTGTTGTCCTAGTCTGCCATGCTCGCGTAAAAACTTCTTGCTTGAAATTAGGTACAAAGAAGAAGACTAAATCAAGATTCAAGCCAGATTCACAGGCAAAGTAGAAGGAACGAATAGCTGCGGGTGAATAGGGAAGATTAAGGGAGGCAGATTGCTGGTTTACCCAGTTGAGAAACTCCTGTAATTTCCCATCTTTTGCCAACAGCCTATCTATCTTTTGCTTCATCAAGCGTATCAGTTCGTCGGCATTACGCATCATACAGGTGGTCAGTAAAAATACTTCGTGCCAATTTTTATCTGTAATTCGATTGACTAAAGTTTCTAAAGCCCCAATTTCAACTATTTCCCTGGCAGCAAAATACTCATGAAAACTTAGATGGGAAAAAGAATAAATTCCTTGAGATCTTGCTAACAAGAATCCTGATTGGACGACAGCAGACTTCAGCACGTTTTGGCTATCTATCTGCAATAATGATGAATCTTTTGAGGCATTGGGCAAATTACGGATGTAATCGAAGATATCTTCTTTAACTTCTTGGCTCTTAAAAAAGTAAGAACTACGCTCAAAAGTACTTAAAGCTATTTTGCCCAATAGATCCTGCTTGCGCCTGGGAGACAAGCTTTGATAGACGTGGTTACTTTCTTCATTGTAGCTTTCATCCCATTTTAGCAATAAAAATTCTATAACTTTGTCGTAGATCTCATACGTATTTACTGAATAATTGACTTTCTGATCGAAAATCAAGCAGAGAGCTGTTAAGAGCAAAGGATTTGTTGCTAGCTCGTGAATTTGCTGATTTTCTTGCAAGTTTTTTAGCAAGTCTTCAGCTTTAATCTGTTTTTTTAAAGCCCTTAACCATTTTTGAGTGAATACCTGAATCTGCTGATTGTCAAAATCAGCAATTTCCATTTCGATAAACTCTGGCAAAAATCCCTGAGTTTCTGTTGCTATACGACAGGTTATAACAAAAAAGTTTGTACTAAATTTTCCCAAAAAAAATTGGATATCTTGGATTATTTTCCTATTATTAGCTTCTAGAAGATCTTCTAATCCGTCTAGCAATATTAAAACTCTGCCTTGGGTTAGAAGTTGTTCCGCTTTAACTTGGGAATCAGTTACTCCACTCTGCAAAAATTGTTGGGAGACATAGTCTAGTAAAGAAGACTGAAAGTGATTTTTAGTTAAGTCTTTTAGGGGGATAAAAACTGGAACTAGTTGCTTCTGAAATTTACCCTGGCTGCACTGAAGTGCTAAATATTTGAGAAATATAGTTTTTCCTGCTCCAGGTTTACCCACAACCATCAACTTATGGTGACGCTGTGCTGCTTCTAACCCGGATACTCGCTTCTCACTAACTTGACTAAGCTGAATACGCTCAAAGTCGTCTTGCTGGGAAATTGACAACAGTTCCTCAATCTCCTGGCTGCTACGACTAGGGATTTTATCGGAGAGCTGAACATCAACGTAAATGTCAGACAGTCCCACCGAAAAAGTAATATCTTGCATTTCTACCCTACCGCAGCGCTCTAGAATACTTACTTGTACTTGTTCTCTTACTTGCTGCACTAGAGCTTCAAGTTCACTCCCTGACAACTCAGAAAGGGGAGAAGCTGAAGTATGGGATTGCGAATACTGACTGGTGAGGTACTCTTGGAGTAAGCGTTCCTTAATCGGTCCTCTACCGCTGATGTTAAATTTATTGTAAATTCCCGTCAGGTGAGTACTTAGAGAACTCTCAGAAATGTGGAGAGACTCAGCTACTTGTAAGCGGCTTTTATCTCTGGCAAACAGTTCAATAAGTACATCCTCTTCCTTGGGTGAAAGCTTTTTGTCATAAGCTATTTGAGCTAAGAATTCAGGTGGTAGGGACATTCACTAATCTCTTAATCATCTAAAAGCCAGTCTAGCCAAAGTAGAAGCAACTTTTGCAGTTAACTTAGGGCAAGCATAGGGTAAGCCAGCCTAACTTTAGCCTATAACCGTCAACTGCTGATTGTGTTCTTAGGTACAGTTAAGCATTTGAGAAGACTTCTTGCCAAAAGAAGTGACTCGATTTCTGACAGGTTTAGCCAGGTCTGTTTTGTTAAGTTGGGTAACTTGCCTAGTCTTTTTCCCTGGGGAGAGTAAAAAGTCACTTAAGGAGAAAGCAGTTTGGGAGAGGTATAAGAGCTGATTTACTACTAGTCACCCTCACTTTTCCCTTGACAGTGAGAAATATCGAAGGAAGCTCAGGCACTGATGCATTATGATAATGACAATTAATTAACCAGGCAGATTTATCTTTAGTCAGCCTTCGGTGTTCATGCCCTCCTAAGCTGTACTCAGCGCAGAGAAAGTTAATATTTTCTTCTTCGACTTCCTTAAAAGGGGTGGAAACTTGAGAAGCCAAGGAGTGACAACTTGTGGATGCTTAGCTCAATTGTCAAATGCCCATCGATTTTCGCAACACTAATACCATTTGGGCCTCTATTTTGGCAGAAACCCTAAAGCGCTTGGGTTTGACCCATTGCGTGGTCTCTCCCGGCTCACGTTCTACCCCCCTCGCTGTGGCTTTTTCCCAACAAGAGGAGATAGAAACCATTCCCGTTCTCGATGAACGCTCAGCAGCTTTCTTTGCTTTAGGAATAGCTAGGCATTATGGTCGTGCTGTTGCTCTGATTTGTACTTCTGGCACTGCTGGAGCCAATTTATATCCAGGGGTAATTGAAGCTAGGCAGAGTAGAGTACCACTGCTCGTATTGACCGCTGATCGTCCGGCAGAAATGCGGGATTGCTCATCGGGACAAACCATTGATCAACTGAAATTATACGGCAACTACCCTAACTGGCAAGCGGAGTTAGCGGTGCCTTCTGTCGAAATCAGTATGCTAAGATGCTTGAGGCAAACTGTTGTCCATGCCTGGGAGCGATCGCGCTTTCCCATTTGTGGGCCAGTTCATCTCAATATTCCTTTCCGTGACCCTCTTGCCCCTGTACCACAACTAGATACCGATGTTTTACCACCTCTGTTTGAGCTAGAGGATTTCTTTGCTGGCATCGCTCCTACACCAGATTGGCCCCTTACCCCTATACCTACTTTTGAGAAGAGAGAGTCGGCAGATGGTGAAAATATACTGTGGTGGGATAATAACAGAGTTAGGAAACAGCAAACACTTACTCCTTACCAGGAATGGCGGCAGTCTGAACGGGGCATAATTATTGCAGGGCCGGCTCAACCCCACCATCCCAGAGAATATTGTCAGGCAGTTGGAAAATTATCTCAAGTGTTAGGGTGGCCTGTCTTAGCAGAGGGACTCTCACCCCTGAGAAATCACCTCCAAATTAACCCCTACCTAATTTCTACTTACGATTTAATCTTACGCAATCATCAACTTGCCCAACAGCTAAAACCATCAGTGGCAATTCACCTAGGTGAGCTCCCCATCAGTAAAATATTGCGTACCTGGTTAGATGAGAGTCAACCACGACGCTGGGTTATTGATCCATGCCAGTATAACCTTGACCCCCTCCACGGCAAAACAACCCACCTACGGACATCTATTGAAGAATTAGTTCAGCTTATTCCTGCCCCCTCAATCCATTTACTAGGGGCAGGGAAAAGTTCAGTTTACCTGCGGCAATGGTGTGAGGCAGAGGCGAAAGTTAGGTCAGCGGTTGACCAGAAAATGAGCAGCATGACTCAACTCTTTGAAGGCAAAGCTGCTTGGTTACTTTCCCAAAGTTTACCAGTAGGTACGCCCCTATTTGTTGCTAATAGTATGCCAGTAAGAGATGTAGAGTTTTTCTCGGTCCCTAACAATAATGGTGTCAAACCTTTTTTTAACCGTGGTGCTAATGGCATAGATGGTAATCTATCAACGGCATTAGGTATAGCTTACCGAAACCAAAGCAGTGTCATGCTAGCTGGTGATTTAGCTGTATTACACGATACTAATGGCTTTTTACTAAATAACAAGTTTACTGGTCATTTAACTATTGTCTTAATTAACAACAGAGGTGGAGGAATTTTTGAGATGTTACCCATCTCCCAATTTGACCCACCTTTTGAAGAATTATTTGCCATGCCACAGGCAGTAAACTTTGCTTCCTTGTGTCTTGCCTACGGGGTAGAACACCAACTAATTCACTCTTGGCAACAGTTAAAGCAGCTCTTAAACCCCCTTCCTAGTTCAGGTATTCGGGTGTTGGAGTTGCCAACTAACCGCAGAGCAGATGCTAGCTGGCGTCGCGAGTATCTTGGTAAATTTGCCAGTGATTTGAAAGTTTAGTTTCAAGGGATTAGGGACTGGGGGGAGATTTTTGGGAGACAAGGGGGACAATCTTCCTGTTCCCTAATTGCTAAAACTGTTAAATAGTTATCAATATTTTCCTGAGGAGAGTGTAAAGTTATAGTTTTTCCAGAGGAAAATATCATGAACTACTGGTTACAACTTATTTCTTTAGAAGCCCATCAGGCAGGTGCTGATGGTTTGTTTAATGACGATGATGAGGCAATTCTCCAGCTCAATGGTGAAACAATTTGGGAAGGGACTATGGAAAGCGGAGATATTATCCCTTTTGACGAGACCCTTAGTTCTATTCCTTTTAGTGATGTAGCCAGTCTTACACTCTACGATGAAGACAGTGGTATTTTCGGTATAGAAGAGATAGGCGGCGATGATGACTTTTTAGGTAGTCACACTATTACACCAAATGGCTCACTACCATTCACCGAGGCTGTAAATTTTAGTGAAGGTGGCTCTCAATATACCTTGGTTTACGCAGTTACGCCAGTTTTCGCTCTATGAACGAATGACACTTAGTTAAGCTGTGTATACTCCACCTTAATCTAGTGTCCTACTTTGCGGTGTCGATTCCATCAAGTTGCCCGAATAAGCTGAGAGTATTATTGATAGACATCAGTTTTATCGCTTCAATCGTCAACAGCAAAGCTAGACTAAAAGTCTACAAGTCACAGCAAGGCTTTGAGCAATGCTTGTAACTTGAGTTGAATTTCTGCTAGTTCGTTCTCCGGTTCCGAGCCGGCAACAATTCCAGCACCAGCGTAAAGTCTAGCATTGTAGGTATTAGTCTTAGTACCCTTGTGCTTTTCACTTTCAATCAAGGCCGAGCGAATGCCAACGATAAATTGACAATTTCCTTGATAGTCTACCCAGCCTAGAGGGGCGGCGTAAAGAGAACGATCGAAAGTTTCATAGCGGCGAATTTGCTCCCCGGCTATTTGGGTAGGGACACCTGCTACTGCTGGGGTGGGATGAAGTTGGGCAAGAATTTCTAAAGGATGAATATCTGTTTGCAGTTGAGCTTGAATCGGTGTCCACAAATGTTGAATATTGGAAAGTTGTAGCAGTTGAGGTGTGGGCAAAAATTGGGGAACTAAGCCTAGTTGAGATAGTCGTTGAGCAATAAAATCGAGCACAAATTGGTGTTCTCTTCTCTCTTTTTCACTACCAAGTAGTCGATTAGCTTCTTTAGCATCTTCTGCCTTGGTTTTGCCCCGTGGCGCTGAACCGGCTAGAGCATCTGTTACTAATTGATGCTTGCTAATACTAAGTAGACGTTCTGGGCTAGCTCCCAAAAAGTTTTGCCCCTTACCGTTACTAGTAGAAAAGATATAGCAATCAGGATAGCGCTGACGCAATTTATCAAGGGAGCTAACTAGGTTAAAAGGTAAGGGTGAAACCACGTCAAGAGATTTAGCAAGAACAATTTTATTTAAGTGGTTGCTTTGAATTGATTTTAAGACCTCTATAACAGAGGATTTGAACTTTTCCTCGTTTTTGTCGTCTTGTTTGATGATTGTCTTCTGTCGATTGGAACTTAAATTAGAAACATTGCGACCCAAGCCGAGAATTATTTGCAGATTACGGCACAGGCTTTCTAGAAGCAACTCAAGATTGGTTTGACAGTTTACTACAACATTAGCAACTAAGACACAAATACTGTGACTACAAGATACTTGCCACCGGGGTAAAAATATGGTTGCGGGTGGAAATGGCTGGCTGTTAGTTACCCCCTCAGGAAAAAAGGTAAAACTACAAAAGAAGTGAGGCCCAGAAAAGGGTAAATTAAGTTGACCTTTACTGATAGTTTTAGCTAGGCAATTTTGAATAAAGCTTTGAGTTTTTTGAAAACGACCATCACCAGTGAATCGACAAGAAATAGCTGTATCGATAGCCGCAATTGCTTCGTTTTTACCCCTGTTTTCTAGGTAAAATTGCAGTTTTGTTGGTGGTTTTAAGGAAGAGATAACCGGCTCATTACGAAGTTTTTCTAAGACAGCCAAAGGGTCAAGCAGGGGAACTTCTTGGGAAATACTCACGATTTGTTGAGAGTTATTATCAATAGACTGCTGTTTGCTCGTGAGGAGAAGTTGGTAGAGTTGTTGGCGATCCTGCAAGAGATTAGGGCAATAGGGGGTGACTGTCATAGAGCCAGGGATTGTAAACTTTTTTGAATTTCTATTCCTAAAGTCTGATTGTCAATGGTGGGATGTCTAAAGAGACATATTAACTGTCTTGTCTAACCTCTCTATGTTCCATTGATGCCCAAGCTCCAATATTTGCCCATTGCTATCCTATGACTTCAGTAACCTTTCTACAACTAGCGCAGCCTTTTTTTAGCTGTCTGGCAAACCTCAGCGGTAAAGAACCCTCAGTCCTTAGCAAGTGAGGAAAGAAGTTATAGTCAACTGAGTGCTTATAGTAACTTAATAAAATTTTCTGATGACTACCAGTTTTGTTGAAAAATCCAACAGGCAATCACGAGCTAAATTATGGCTAGCGGCAATCAAGCCACCAATGTACAGTGTTGCTATTATACCGATTTGGGTGGGAACTGCCGTTGCTTTTGCCGACACTAAAAATATTAACGGGGCAATATTTGCGACTTTTTTAATGTCAGCAATTTTGATAATTGCCTGGTTAAATCTCAGCAATGATGTTTTTGATGCTGACACAGGTATAGATAAAAATAAGGCTCATTCTTTAGTTAATTTAACAGGAAATAAACCACTAATCTTCTGGCTGAGCAGTTTATTTTTAGCGGTAGGCATCTTGGGAATATCGGCGATTTGTTGGTGGCAGCAAGACCTAAGTGTGATTGGCTTGATTTTGCTCTGCTGTGCCTTAGGCTATAGCTACCAAGGACCACCCTTTCGCTTAGGATATCAGGGATTAGGCGAGATTATTTGCTTTTTTACCTTTGGACCAATGGCCGTGGCGGCAGCTTACTACTCTCAAACCCAAAGTTGGTCAGTTAATTTTCTGGCAGCGTCAGTGATTGTGGGAATTGCCACTAGTTTGATTTTGTTTTGCTCCCATTTTCACCAAGTTGAAGATGATTTAGCCGCAGGGAAGCGATCGCCTATAGTCCGCCTAGGAACAAAAATAGGAGCTCAGGTGTTAGTCTGGTCTAGCGGTAGCATTTACGTTCTGACGGGTTTGTTTGTCGTGTTAGGTGTATTTCCTGTCTGGACGCTACTAAGTTGGCTAAGTCTGCCATTTGCCCTTCAGTTATCTCGCCATGTCTGGCTGTATCACGACCAGCCGGAGAAGGTAAGCAATTGCAAATTTATTGCAGTAAAGCTACATTTTTTGAGTGGTTTATTGTTAGGACTGGGTTTTGTCTTAGCAGGAGGGATTTTTTAAATATAGGGGAGATGGGGGAGATAGGGGAGATGGGGAGGAAATTGTGTAGCAGAATTCAGCCGAAATTTAATGCCCTATCAGTTTGACTTTTGTTCTTACCATCGTCCTTTCAAGCACCCTTTAACCACCAGTCACGGCAAATGGGATATTAGAGAAGGCATTATCCTGCGCCTGACTGACAAAACTGGACAAATTGGCTGGGGTGAAATTGCTCCTATTCCCTGGTTTAGTTCAGAAACTTTAGAACAAGCCAAAGATTTTTGCCAGCAATTACCTTCAGAAATTACAGAAACAGATATTTTCTCAATTCCACCTCAACTCTCCGCCTGTCAATTTGCCTTCGAGTCTGCTTGGGAAGAAATAGGAGAAAATTCACCCCATCACCCCATCATCCCATCACCCCATCATCCCCTCACCTACAGCTATCTTCTACCTGCTGGCAAGACAGCTTTACACTCATGGCAGACAGCTTGGCAGCAAGGATATCGCACCTTTAAATGGAAAATTGGTGTTGCTCAATTTGAGAAAGAACTGGATATATTTGAGCAACTTGGACAAGCATTGCCACAATCTGCACAGTTGCGCTTGGATGCTAATGGAGGACTATCCCCACAAGTAGCGCAGCAGTGGTTAAGGATAAGTGACGCGACGGGAATAGTTGAGTTTATAGAACAGCCCTTACCTCCTGAACAATTTGAACTGATGTTAGAAATGAGTACTCAATATGATCAGGCGATCGCTTTAGATGAATCGGTGGCAACTCTCCAACAGTTGCAGGCTTGCTATGAGCAGGGGTGGCGAGGTATTTTCGTAGTTAAACCTGCTATTGCTGGTTCTCCTAGGAGTTTAAGGAAATTCTGCAAAGAACAGGCAATTGAGATGGTATTCTCCTCCGCCTTGGAAACAGCAGTTGGTAGAAAGGCAGCACTGCAATTAGCAGCACAATTATCTCATCCTCAGCGGGCTGTTGGTTTTGCTTTAGAACACTGGTTCGATGAGGAAAGTGAAACTGAGCAAAATTTTGTGAAATGATATGAGGAGGAGTTTAGCTTAGCAATTGTAGTGGCAGAACCCTTAGTGCATCTCAGACAAAGGGCTGGTGAAAATTGGCTAATTGGTCATGATAGCCATTATTTCTCACAGCTGAGTGAACAATTATGGCTCGATTTGACTAAACAGACAAAGCCAGGAAAACCCCTGAAAATCCTTCTGGCAGAACAAGATCCGATCCTTTTTCTTGCTAGCTTTATTGCTGCTTGTGCTGCCAGAAGCCATATTTTCCTCTGCAATCCCCACTGGGTAGAACGAGAATGGCAAGAAGTTTTTGATTTAGTTCAACCTGATTTAATTTTGGGACAAAAAGCTAATTTCTCCCCTTCTTTTACCCACCCCAGTCTTCCTGGTTCTCCCAGAATCATGATTCCTACTGGCGGATCTTCTGGCAAAATCCGCTTTGCTATTCACAGTTGGGAAACTTTAATGGCATCGGTGCGGGGATTTCAACAATATTTTGGGCAAAAGTCAGTTAATTCCTTTTGTGTCTTACCCCTCTATCACGTCAGCGGTTTAATGCAATTCCTGCGTTCCTTTACGACGGGAGGACGTATGGTAATTTTGCCTTTTCAAGCGATTATAAAGGGTGAAGGACAATCTATAGAACCAGAACCAAAAGATTTTTTCCTTTCTTTAGTGCCTACCCAACTAGCACGCCTCCTCTCCCGAGATACCTCTGTCTGGTTATCCCGTTTTCAGACAATACTTTTAGGAGGTGCTCCGGCTTGGCCGTCACTTTTAGAAGAGTCTAGACACTATCAGCTCAGATTAGCTCCTACCTATGGTATGACAGAAACTGCTTCTCAAATAGTTACTCTTCAATCAGAAGATTTTCTTCGTAGTAACAATAGTAGTGGTCAAGTTTTACCCCATGCCCAAGTAACAATTCGTTCGGCTAAAGGAGAAATTCTAGCTGCTGGACAAACTGGTATTATTAATATTCAAGCAGACTCCCTTAGCCTTGGTTATTATCCCCATCTTCATAGCAGAATCGAAAACATCAGCTCAGATGACCTAGGATTTTTTGATCAGCAAGGTTATCTACATATTATTGGTCGTCGTAGTCACAAAATTGTTACTGGCGGTGAAAATGTTTTCCCGGCTGAAGTAGAATCTGTAATTTTAGCTACGGGACTGGTAAAGGATGTTTCTATAATTGGCTTACCTGATAAGTATTGGGGTCAAGTAGTTACAGCTGTTTATATTCCGATTTGCCCACAAGTAAGTACTGCCAAGCTGCAAGCATTAGTGACAAATAAACTAAGTAATTTTAAGCGTCCTAAGTATTGGCTTGCAGTAGAGTCTTTGCCACGCAACGGTCAAGGAAAGGTAAACTATGAGCATTTAAAAAGTATTTGTAGCAAACATTTTGGGAATCTATATAAGGAGGTTAATTGAGAATGGAAAATTGTTAATTAAAGGGAACAGGGAATAGAAGCCTATTTTTCCCCTGCCTCCTCTGCTTCTCCAGCTCCCAACTTCTAGTGAGACACTTGGGAAGGTAGAAAGTTATCTAGTTTTTCCAACATGTTTTCAATGTCAGAGCTTTTCGCTAGATAACCGTCGGCGATCGCACAAATTCTTCTACCTTCTTCTACGGTATTCAAACCCAGCCATCCTGTGAATAAAACAGTGAAGGGGGGCTCTAATAAACTCGATTTTAGATGACGAATTAACTCACAGCCATTATTAAGATTTAAACCACGAGGCGGCACAATACTAAAGTCGATAAGTACTAAATCATATTTACTCGATTTAACTGCTGACAAAAATAGATTAGTGTCTGTGAAAGCTTGAAAATCGAAATGATAATCTAAAAAACATTCCATCACCTGACAGAATTCGTGGTTGTCATCTAACAGAGCTATTTTATACATTGTATTAATTACTCTCTTCTACAAAGATAGTCTATACTCAGCTAACCAACAATTTTCAATTATTGTGCTAACTTGCTTTTGATAAGCTGATTAAGTTTATTTAAAAATGACTCGAAATCCAGAATTGGCTTGGCATAAACATTATCTGCTTGGGATATTTCTAGAAGATGTTTCTGTTCATTAACCAAAGCATAAGCTGTAACTAAAATGATCGGTATTTCAGCAGTTTGTGGTTGGGTTTTGAGTAAACGCGACAGGTCAGCACCACTAACTGGCTTACCTTCCCACTCTGCCCCTGGTAGGTTAACATCCATCATTACCACGTCTACCTTCTTAGATTGGCAAATCTGGAAAACTTCGCTGGGTTCGTCTGTAATGTACACATGATGATCGCCGGTACACTGAATCAATGTAGCCGTGGTTTCAGCAAGCATTTTGTCATCGTCTACAAGAAGAATGTTCAAGTTAACTTACTCCTTAAGACTTTTAGACAACCCTGGGCAGATTTGAGATAATTGCAAGTCTGCTGAATTGACCGTAATTAAATAAATTTGACAAAATTATTTTCCTCTGTTTTTCCTGTTTCCTCTGCTCCTCCCTAAGAGTAACCTTAAAGGTAATTTGCCCACAACATTCCCTCATTGAGGGGGTTCAGAATTGCTTATGTAAGGTAATGTAAACGTTACTTTTGTACCCTGATTTTTACCAAGACTATCTAACCAAATCTGACCACCCATCAGTTCAACGAACCGCTTACAGATAGATAGACCTAGGCCTGTACCGCCGTAACGCCTCTTAATTGAGCCGTCTTCTTGAACAAACGGCTCTAGTAAGAGCAACTTTTGTTGCATCTCAATACCAATTCCGGTGTCAGTTACCGAAAATTCTACCCTAGACTGACTTACTGCTTGAGTAATCTTGAGGCGAACTTCCCCTGTCTCAGTAAATTTAAAAGCATTGGATAGTAAGTTGGTAAGAATCTGTCTGAGCTTGCTTTGGTCTGCATAGACCTGATCCACTTCGCACTCAATAATTAGAGGAATATCTTTCTGCTGACTCTCTAGGGAGAACAAATCGCGCTGTTCTTCTAGAAGGAACTTGAGGCTAACTTGCTCCCAATCAACGCTCATGTGACCGGCTTCAATCTTGGCAATGTCTAAGACATCATTGACAATGGAGACTAGGTTTTTGGCCGATTTATCTGCTAGTTGAATGTATTTATTAAAGTCTTCCGGGTTTTTATATAAACCTTTTTTAATGATTTGCAGGCAGTTGAGGGTAGAAGCTAGGGGGGTACGCAGTTCATGGCTAGTAGATGCTAAAAAGGCTGATTTCATGCGGCTGGACTCTTCTGCAGCTGCGCGAGCAAGCTTGAGTTCGAGATTGTGCTTTTCTAATTGGTGGAGTCGATTTTGCATGATGGTCATCGCTAGATGCATAGCCAAGGCTTGAATCAGTTCAATGTCTCCCTGATTCCAAGCTGGTGCTTGGTTCTTTTTCTCTTCTCGCCAAACTTCAAATGATTGACGCGGCCGCTCTTGGCGTTCATCATGATCCCAATACCCTGCCCAGAGAATTTCTCGATCAACGGCGTTACGGAAAATAGTCAGGCAGCCCAAGGACTCACTACTATTGTATTGCAGAGGAATTGCCAGCATACCTCGAATTTGGGTGGGTTGGAATACGGCTCTAGCTGATTCTAGTTGGGGTTCTTTATAGACATCGCTAATAACTTGTAGTTGGGAGAAATCAGCTGATAGGGAAGACTCCTCTAAGGGTTGTATTAATTGTTGCCAGAAAAAGTCTTCTTCAAGAAAATTAACTCCCTCTTGAACTGATAAATTTGGTTGAGTTCCGCAGCTATAGAGAGCCACTGGACTGATGTCGGTAGCAGGTAGATAAAGTCTACCACCAGAGCCACCAATAACTTCGACAATTCTTTCCAAAACTAACTGTAGAACTTCCTCAATATTGCGTAGTGAGTGAAGTAGGGAAGTAATCTGATTGATGGTGGTTTCCTGTCTAACTCTCTCTCTGGTTTGGCTGAGGAGAGTGGATTGGGCGATCGCAATTGAAAGTTGATCTGCTATTGGTTGAACAAGCTGCATATCTTGTTCGGAAAAGGGCGGATGATGGGAATGATGAGATACTAGCAGCCCCCAAAGATACTGTTCATGAAAAATTGGCACCACCAAGGAAGATGTTATTCCCATAGCAGTGAGATATTTCACATGGCAGGGGTCTACAGGACGCTCGATAATATCTCTTAGGGGTAGCTGACGAACTTCCTCGACTGTCAGCTCTCCCGTTGTAGGAGGAGGAGTATCAAAGCTACTGAGAGTAATTGTTTCAGCCAGCACATCGACCAAGGAGCGCTGACGTGCTTTGAGATACATCTCACGGGCTTGGGGGGGAATGTCACTAGCCGGAAAGTTCAATCCCAGTAATGAGGGCAAGCAGCTTTCATCAACAGACTCAGCCACAACTTGTCCACTACCATCAGGATGAAAACGGTAAATTTTCACCCTATCTGTTCGTAAAAGTGAGCGTACTTCTACAACAGTGGCAGACAAAATATCTTCTAGCTCCAACGACTGACGGATGCGATTAGTTATGCGATGTAGTAATCCACCATATACCAGCATCTCAGCTGCATCCTTACTTCTATTAGAGCCACTCATTACTCTCTTTAATCTTATGATTTAATTTGTCAAATTAGCTACATTATATCGTGATAATGTTAAAAACATATAAATTTGTACAACTTTTGTTAAGATATTACGCCTAGCTTTGTTGCTGGACTTAATATTACGATACAATCCCAAATTTTGCTAATCTAGATTACTAAAATTTGAGTTATTTTTAACTTCTATTTGTTGCAAATTGTTAAATTGTTAATCGAAAATTGCGGCTATAAGCTAGATTTTGGTGTTAGCACCTCAATTTTCCATTTCACCTAACCATTGAGTAACTAAGGCAGGCAATTTAGTACGAACCCTAGCAGTAGGATTTATACAGACATGTCTAGTCATTGCCTTCGCCAAGATTTTCTCTGCTGAGGAATTGGCAGAAACTTGATAGGCGATTTCAAATTCAGTCTCATTCAACGGCTGGGGTTTGAGCTGAATTAACAACTGGTCACCACAAAAGATGGGAGCAAAAAAATCTACTGAAGCATGAACTAGAGGAATAGCAGTAGATGAGTTACTAACAAACTTCCTAAGATTAATACCAACCACCGCCAGAGATTCTTCATAGGCCTCGTGGCAGATCTCCAAAACATTAGCAAAATAAATAACACCGGCAGCGTCGGTATCAGATAAACGAACAGTGCGGCGATAGATAAGAGGCATTACATTAAAGGTGTTGAAAATGAGATTTCAGCCTTTATACCATTGTCTGGTTAATTGTGAATTGAAAATTGTTAATTGTTTATCTTCCAGACGTTACATGCAACGTCTCTACATGCACCCCGGCTTACTCATCCTCCTTATCTCTAAACTTCGTTGACTTTAAATAACCCTACCGATGCTTGTAGTTGCTCGGCAATCTCGACAGTTTTCTGCAAAGATGTAGAAATTTGTTCGGAAGAGTGGGAGGTGTCTTGAGAAACTTTAGCTATTTCTTTGATCAATTCCGTAACTACTTCTGAAGTTTCCGACTGGGAAAGAGTAGCTTGGGAAATTGATGCCACTAACTGGTCAATCTGATGAGATACTTCCAGAATTTTTCCTAGACTTTGTTTTGTTTCTTCAACTAACCGTGTACCCTCGGCTACTTCGCTCGTTCCTCGTTTCATCGCCTTAACGACTTGTTCTGTTTCCCGTTGAATATTCTTCAAAATTTGTTCAATTTCTTTAGTGGCACCCGCTGAACGATCTGCCAGTTCACTAATCTGTTTAGCAACTACAGCAAAACCCTGACCTTGTTTCCCTGCACGGGCAGCTTCGATGCCTGCGTTGAGTGCCAAGAGATTAGTCTGAAGAGCAATTTGGTTAATAAAGGAAACTACTTGAGAAATTTGTTGGGAAGATTGGCCCAAAAGTTCTACCTTACTCGCAGTTTCTGTAACAGTTGTCTGCAAATTGGCAATTTTTGCCACTGTACGATCCATTGCTAAGCTGCCGGTTTCAGCCGTGGTGGTGGCAGTACGGGCAACTACTGCTGCGTGGTGGGCGCTATGGACTACCTGTTTAAGGGACTGGCTCATCTGCTCAACGGAGTCTAGGGTAAGGGTTGTCTCCTGACTCTGCTTGAAGGCATTACTTGCTAGTTGACTGATTGCCTCTTCGTTTTCTTGCAGGGAGGAATTGACTTCAGAGGTAGATTTCTTTACCTGTATGACAATTCTTTGCAGGCTTTCGGTAACCATATTAAAGAAGAGAGCGAGGATGTCGATATTAAGATCCTGGGCTTGGGCTCGAACTGTGAGATCGCCTTCTGCTATTCTTTCAACATCTTTAATCAGGTTATTAAATTGTTCCTGTAGCCACTGATTTTGCTGATTTTTTTGACAAGAAGCAAGTTTGACCTGCTCAATTAGTTCAGTTTGTTCTAGAGCAAAGCCAATTTGATCTGCCAGACTCTTGAGTAAGTTGAATTCTGACTCCTGCCAATAACGACTACTAGAGCATTGATGAGCGCACAACAAACCAACCAGTTGCTCTCCTTGCATAATGGGGGCAACCATACTAGCTCGGATTTGTAGATTTTTCAGAAGTTTAAGCTGAGAAGATTTTAGACCTGCCTGGTAAATGTCAAACATGAGGCGAACTCGACCAGTTTTATAAACTTCTAAATTATCGAAGTTTAATAACTTATTGAAGGAAGCTTCCTGAGCTTCTGAGCAACCATTTGCTACTGATTGCGCGGTAATTTCTCCACTCTTACCGCTGTCAGGAAAATGATAAATTAGTAACCGATCTGTTTCTAAGGTCTGTCTAATTTCTCCTACTGAGGAGCGGAGAATATCTTGAGGGTTGCTATAGCGACGAATAGTAGAGGTAAAGTCTGCCAGCAGTTTAATGCGCTGACGTTCCGTTTCAACAGTTTTGAGGAGATTTGCTTGTTCAAAAGCTAAGCCAACTTGAACAGCTAGCTCCCTGAATAAATCAATTGTCGGTGGTTGCCAGTTTCTTGTCAGGGAACACTGCTGGACAATAATTAAGCCAAAAAGCTGTTTTCCTGTGTAGATTGGGGCAACTAAACTGGATTGAACTTGATATTGTTCAGAAACTGTATTTTTCGTATTTTTAAGAACCTGCCCCTGCAAAAGATTACTAATCGGACGGACATAGCCTTTAGCGAAACCATTAATGTAATGTTCCTCTGTCTGAGGGACGGACAGTTGCAATCCTGACATGGAAGACCAAAGAGAACCAACTGACTCAGCAACGACTGTCGCCTCCTGATAACTAAGGCTGAGGCGGCAGATTAATACTCGATCTGCTTTAAGTACTTGCCGCAATTCTGAAACAGCTGTATTTAAGACTTGCTCCGGTTCAAGGGATTCGCGCAGGCGCAAGGCAACCTGGGAAAACGAACTTGCTAACCCAGCTTTTGTTCTCTGAATTAGGAAACTTCCACTGTCGAAAGCCAGAGTAATCTGTGCTGCCAACTGCACGAAGAAATCAATATCTTTTGCTTGCCAAACCCTTGTTTGAGAACACTGATGAGCAATTAGTAAGCCAACTAGTTGCTCATTTTTGAAAATCGGTATCGTCATGCTGGCTTTAACCTGATATTTTGCCAACATCTGAAGGTGACAATCTGACCAATTTACTTTAGTTACATCGTTAATTATGCAGACGCGACCATTGTTGTAAAGCCCTCCTTTGCTTTCTTGCAAACAAGTGTCTGTAATTTGATCATGAATGGCTGCCCTATAACCAAAGACAACAGACTCAGCTGTGATAGTTCCATTCAAGTTAGCATCAAAACTATAGATAACTACCCGATCTGCTTGCAAAATCTCCCGTGAACCCTCAACGGCTTTTTTGTATATATAGTTTAGGTCTAAAGGATCAAGGCGAGAAGCGATATCTGCAAATAGCTGTGCTTTTTTTGAGTACGGTGAGGACTGTTCTTGAGAGGAATTTAAGCGGTTAGCTAATGAGTTAATCCCAAGAACTCCAGGGAAAGCTTGGTTGAATCTAGTTAATTGGCTAGTCATGGTCAGGTAATTACCTTATTAAAAGTATTTTCTGGTTTGATAAGCCCCTGGTTAAGAAAAATTTAAAGCCCTGCTTTGTCGATGCTCTCGGCTGGATATATAAATCAAAAGCCCATCGATTAAAAGACTTTTAAAAAAGGGTTTCAACCTATTTGGCAGAGATTATTTGGCAGAAGACCCTTTGTTAATTAGTCGAGTTCTTGAGTTATATCAAGTCCGTCTAATTGCCCATAATAAAAACTTCTGTGCGTCCCGGTGTCTCCGTGTCAGAGTGCCAGTCCTAACTATGGGTATTCAACCGGACATAATATTAGTTTGGGAAAGCGCAAAGAGCTTGTATTTTCCTTTCCCCACTTTTTAGTGTTACTATCTGAATAATTATCACTTGATGGAGATGCACTAACATTCTAGGTTTAGTATCACCTCCATTAAATCGGTGAAATTACGTAAAGTTCTGCTAAAAAATGTTGTCTTATCTATCCTTAGAATACTTAAATTACTTCCTTTTGAGATTAAGAACTGTTTAAGTAATGCTTAGTTTTAACTTAAATTAAGTATCCTCTCAAAGGATTTAATGAAAAAAGTTAAACAGCTGGTCAATATTTCCCCCCACCTCCCCATCTCACCATTTGGGAGAAAGAGCAATTAACTCCTCAGTGGCTTTAGCTGCCAAGGGTCTAGAGTAAAAATAGCCCTGACCTTGTTCACATCCGAGCAGTTTAAGTAGGGTAAATTGTTCAGCGGTTTCCACTCCTTCAGCAATTACATCCATTTTCAGAGTGTGAGCAAGGGTGACAATTGCCCTGACGATTTCCAAGTTTTCATCACCAACACTCATCCTGCTAACAAAAGAACGGTCAATTTTCAAAGTACTGACGGGGAAACGGTGTAAATAGCTTAGGGAAGAATAGCCGGTGCCAAAATCATCTAGGCATAAGAGGATATTTCTAGCCCTTAGTTGCCAAAGCATGTTGGTCGCAGCTGTTGTGTTATCCATCAGTATGCTTTCGGTAATCTCTAGCTTCAGACACTTACTATCAAAACCTGTCTCTTTAATAATTCTGTCAATTTGCTCAATCAGACCAGGTTCTGTAACCTGTTTACCGGAAAGATTGACGCTGACGGTTAACTTCCCTTGCTCAGACCAATGTTTTTGCCATTTACCCATCTTCCGACAAGCCTCGCGCAGTATCCACAAGCCGATGGGTACAATTAAGCCGGTTTCTTCAGCAACTGGGATAAACTCAGCAGGTGAGACTAAACCTCGCTGGGGATGTTGCCAACGGACTAATGCCTCGAAACCAGTTAGTCTGCCGGTGGTTAGTGAGATGATCGGTTGATAATAAACTCGAAATTCTTCACTAGTAAGTGCCCTTCGCAGGTCAGTTTCTATCTGCATGCGCCTAGAGGCATTGGCATGCATTTGCTGATCAAAAACCTGATAGTGGGCAGGCCCTCGCTCTTTGGCGCGGTACATAGCAATATCGGCATCTCGCAGCAAGTCTTCTGGTTGCTCATATCCTAGGTCGTTTGTCGCAATGCCAATACTAGCGGTGCTAAAAACTTCGTGACCATTCAGGCTGAAAGGGGAAGTTAGTTGTCTATTGATTTCCTCGGCAAAGTCAGTTGCTTCTTGAACAGAAGTAATCTCGTTAAGAAGAATAATAAACTCATCTCCCCCTAGACGTGCCAGGGTATCTTTATGATATAGACAGAGGTTTAATCGATTGGCGATCGCTTTGAGTAACTGGTCGCCAAGCATGTGTCCTACACTGTCATTGATTACTTTGAAACGGTCAAGATCGAGAAAGAGAACGGCAAATAAAAAATCTTTCTCCTGTTGTGTACGCTTCAGTGCCAACTTGAGTCGCTTCATAAATAAAGCTCGATTGGGCAATCCCGTTAGGGAATCGTGGAGAGCATCGTAGCGTAACTGCTCTTCCATCCGTTTGCGTTCTGTGATATCTCGATCTATGCCGTGATAGCCTCGGAATTTGCCCTCTTGATCAAAAAAAGGCACTCCACTGCTTTCGATGATAACCAGATGACCTTCCTTGTGGGTATTAGTCTTTTCTAGGCACTCGAAGGGGTTTGGTTGTTCAGAAATGTAGGTAAATATTTCAGCTAAGCGATTTGCTTCTTCGAGGGGCATTAAGTCGAAGGGGGTTTTGCCTAATATCTCTGCTGGTTGGTAGCCCAACAGGTTGGATACTTGAGGACTAGCATAGGTATAAACAGCATTTTCGTCTAGTTCCCAGACCCAATCACTGGTGATTTCAACTAAATTACGGAATCTTTCTTCGCTATGGCGCAGGGCTTCTTCTGCTAACTTGCGTTCGGTAATATCATTTTGAATGCCAATAAAATGGGTAAGATGCCCTTGAGCATTATGTACGGGAGCAATGTAAAGTTCATTCCAAAAAAGTGTGCCATCTTGGCGATAGTTACGGAGAACAGCATAACAATCCCTCGCTTCTGCCAAGGCAGTTCGTATTTCTGTAATTGCCTGTTGATCTCGATCACAAGCCTGTAAGAAGCGGCAATTCTTCCCTTCTACCTCCTCAAAACTATAACCAGTCATGCGCTCGAAACTGGGATTAGCGTAAATGATGGGACTGTCTGACTCTAAAGCGTCGCTAATTACAATGCCATTGCTACTAGCTTTAATTGCTCGCTCAAATAGGTGTAGTTGCGCTTCTGCTTGCTGACGCTTGACAGCCGTAGCTAGTACATTAGCGATCGCCTGCAAAAAACTAGCTTCATCTTCTGTGAAAGTGCGTCGTTTCTTGGTATATGCTCCCAAGATACCAAAAGGTCGATCCTTTCCAGGGATAACAACGCTCACTCCACTAATTACTTTGTGGTTGTACAGCAGTGGCGAACCTCTAAAGCGGGTTTCTAGATGGAGGTCTTCGATAATCACAGGTTGCTCAGACTGTAAAGTATAAGCTGCTAATGAGCTACCTTGCACTCCCTGTGTTAATGAAGTAATTAGTCTTTTCTGCCAGCCGACACCAGCTCGCAGCAACAGAGTACTACCGTTAGGCAACAGTTCCAGAACCTTGCAATACTCTACTTCTAAAGTCTGAGCAACCAGTTTGGTGGCTTCCTCGATTATCTCAGACAGTTCAGTACCGGCAAATCCTAATTGACTGAGTTTACTAACCACTGACTGCCAAGGAAAAGTACTAGAAATTTTCTTTTCCTCTTGCTGGTGATCATCTTTTGCTAGTTTTGCTTGACAGTCGCACCGAGGTGTTAAACGCTCTCCGGGTCGTTGATTATTTTGTTTCTCTGAATGGGTAATAGTTTCTTGCTCTAACTCCTCTAATTCTTGGTCAAATTCTTTTATCCCCTGGTTAGTTAGTGGGAGTTTGCCACGTACTGAGCGACAGTAGCCTATAACTAGAAACAGGATAATTCCAGGTGTGAAACATTCAAATAAGGAAGGTAATAGTTGATCATGTATCATTTTGATTATTATCTGTTGATTGAGAGTTATATTTTTAGGCAAGCTTATGAGGGTTTAAAATTTTTATGCCAGGACGATAGTCGGAAAGCACTTTCAAGCTTAGTTGGTATGCTTTTTGTAAAAATCGAGTTTATTAAGTATTGACTGTGGCTTTAGAAACTATCTAAATACAGATAGTTATCAATTTATGCCGGTGAGTTAATTTACCTAGGACGCTGGCAGTCTTCCTAATTTGATCATAAGCACCCAAGTCTCGCCCTCACTTGACTCGATATTTAATCATGGCTCAGCGGGCAATGAAAAAATTGATTTTTTCTGATGAGAAAAAACATCATATTACCAGTATCTAGCAAAAACTGGATTTAGGGAAAAGGAGATACAAGAAGAAGGCACCCTTCACCCTGATAGTGAATTGAAGAAGATGCAGTTGCTAGTCTGTAAACTTCTTGTGCTGAGAGAACGATGTCTATAATACAACCGTATGTCAAATATTACTTATTTTTTATATTAAGTTAGCTTACTCAATACTAGCAACTCTAGTCACATCTATACCTTGCCCACCAATAAAAAATCGGGCAATTCCTTGACTGCAAATAGGCTAAGCTAGATGTAGCTCTTAAAAAGACTTATTAGCTTTTTTGCTATTCCTTATCATAGTGATTACCATCACTTATTTTGCTGACCAGTTCTTCAGAAATTTTTTTAACTTCTCAACATCTAGGTGGTCTAGAGCAAAGGCTTTACGTAAGAGATTACTAGGTATAAATTCATCGTATTTTTGAAGTTGGGGTGCTTCTGATTCAGCAACAAAGTCGTATTCTGTCAAATCCTTTTCACAAAAATCAACAATGTCTTGCTTAAGTTCCAAGCATTTGTTTGACGGCAATTTGACAATTAGGAAGTAGGGAGATTGACCTCTAATACTGCTGATACGAAGGGACTCCCTGACGAAAAAATTGAGATATCTCTCCAAAGTCCGAAATGAAACTGTTCCCATCCATGGAAAAATACAGCAAGTATCATCTGTAAGGGACAAGACATTATCTTTTGCTAAGCCACTAAGCCGTGCTAGTTGACGAACATTATCCAAGCGCTTTTTAGCTTGACTTTGTAGGTAAGGATATTGCAAGTCTTCCTCTAAAATCTGTCGCATTCGTAACATGATTTTTCCATGAATTCTGACGCTACCACCACGCCAGGATGTGCTGGCAATTCCCTCAACTTGCTTTACAAAAATTATTTTCCTTTGAGTATCAACTTCGACAACCTCCCAAGTTCTTCCTGCTAGTGCAAACCGACTTGCCACAGCTAAAGGAATAATAATAGTACCAATTTCTCTAGTTTCTTCCCGAACCACATATCCTATATTGTCAGGAAAGACGGCGTAAAAGCGAAAACTGCGGACGATTTTTTCTCCAGTTAAACCAATAATTAATCCTCCTTTTTCTGTGAGTTGAAGATGTTCAATGTCAATTAAATAGCGCAGTAGTTGCCGGAAATCCTCTTGGGTAATTGCTGCAAAACTAGGTAAAGTTAAAACTTGTTGAGCAAGGGTAGCAGGTGAAAGTTCTCCCTTTGCAACTAAAATGCTCATCGTCTGATGATAGAGTAAACTGAAGGGATACTTAACTGGTTCTATTGGTTCAATCCAGCGTTCTTCTAGATAAAGTTGAATAATGGCAATGCATTGTAGAAGTTGCCAGGGGATTAGCTCAGGTAATAATTCCTCTCCTATAGGTTCAGCTTCCGTGCAAACAAAGCGCATGTCTGCGGGACTGCCTCGTCTCCCAGTACGCCCCAAACGCTGTAAGAAACTAGAAACAGACGAAGGGGCATTAAGTTGAATTACTCGCTCTAATTGTCCAATATCAATTCCCAATTCCATAGTAACAGTAGCTGCTGTGACTGCTGGATAGGAACCGTTCATAGCTTTCTCTGCTGTTTCCCGTAAAGGGGTAGAGATACTACCATGATGTACATGATAGATGTCCGTTAATCCCTTGACTTGGGCAATTTGGCGTAGGTTAGCAATAACTGCTTCTGCATCAGTACGATTGTTAGCAAAAATTAGGCATTTACGAGATTTGCTTTGATTGAACAGGTATTGATAGTAAGGATTAGTAGTAGGTTCTTGTTGTTCAGGTAAATAAAAATGCTCAACTGCTAGCTGAACTTTTCGTTGTCCCGTAGTAATTTTGGGAGTAATTACTTTGGTGTTAGTTCCTGATTGCAACCATTTCTCTGCTAGAGAATAATCCCCCAGGGTTGCCGATAAACCAATGCGGCGAGGTGGAGTTGGCATACACCGAGACAGGCGTGCTAGTTGGCAAATAATTTGGCAACCTCTCTCCGAATCCATAAAGGCATGAATTTCATCGATAATAATGAAGCGTAAATCACCAAACAAGCGAGTTAGTTCAGTTTGCTGGTTAATTAGTAGACTTTCTAAAGATTCTGGCGTAATTTGTAGAACCCCTTGGGGCTTTTTTAACAGCTTTTTTTTGCGATTTGAGGAAACATCACCGTGCCAAGCCCAAACAGGAATATCTGCTTGTTTGAGTAAATCATTGAGACGTTCAAATTGGTCATTAATTAGGGCTTTAATTGGACCTATGTAAAGTACTCCGATAGTAGTAGATGGCTTTTTGTGCAGTAGGCTAAGAACTGGTAAAAAAGCAGCTTCTGTTTTACCCGAAGCCGTACCAGCAGCAATTAAAAGATGAGCATCAGTTTCAAAAATTACCCGACAAGCTTCGATTTGCACTGGTCTTAATTCAGTCCAGCCCTGGGTATAGATGTATTCTTGAATAAAGGGAGCTAGCTGTTCAAAAGGCTCTACTGTCATACATAGTAACTATAGGGTGGGCAAACTTAGCCAACGATAGTATCAGCTTTTCAAGCTCTCTGGCTTTTGCTCACCCTACCCCCTAGGATTTTACTGTTCCCTGTTCCCCGTTCCCTATTCCCCTTCCTCATCTTCACGACTCAAATAGCTCACCATATGAGTGCTTTAAAGTTACATTTATCCCTAATTCTTAAACTAACTGCTGATAGCGTTTGCTAAGCAGATGCTCCTTACGTCGCTACCGCTACGCTAAGGTGCGCTAGCAGCATAGCGAGTATTTTGGATTATAAATTACCACTTGCCCCTGACTTAAAAGCCGGGGATAATCCAAAATCGCAAAATCCAAAATCTAAAATCCGAATGACCTTGGGCTACATTAACAGATATAGCAGTTCTCAAATGAGTGTAGTACATTAACTTCTGCCCTCTGCCTTAAAGCCGACAGCTATGTACCTCATAAGTATGAGAAACGCTATACTCGTTACTAATAAGTAGAGAATTGTTAAGATAGTTAATACTTATTTCCGACCATGAATGCCTTACTTCTTCTGCCTCCCCTGCCACCACTAACACAAAATATCCTCAATATATTGACAATTATTATCATCTTTATTTTTCTAACTGAAATGTAGATAATGCCCTAGTTCTCTAGAATATTAAGATCAAGCCAATTTTTGACGATCGCCAGCTGGCACTGATATTAAGATGACTTCATTTAATTTCGTAAATTTCCTCCAACTAGGGGTTGATAATTTCACATCGGCAACGATTAACTAGAGTACAAGCTTTATTACGGAAATTCTCCTAGAACCAGGTACTTACCCAATTAATTACTGATTAAAAAATTGGATAGGCTAACTGGTAAAAGCTCCCTAACTAGTTTTCATGACTCTTCCTCATATCTTGAGCAATAGCTCTTGAGCAACGCCAATTACTGGGTAATGAAGAAGGCCATCCCATTCGCAACGCCTCTGGACAGATAGTATGAATTGTCAGTTGGCAGTCAATTAGCTGGAAACCCTCTTTTTCCACCTGTTTCATGCCTTGTTTCAAGATAGAGTCGTTTTTAAATTCAATCGTCTGGTTGCACTGAATGCAAACTAGATGATGGTGGTGGTTTGGGAAAGGTTGATTCAGTTCGTAGTGTTTATGCCCTTCTGCGAGTTCTAGTTCCCGCAAGATACCCATGCGGGCCATTAACTTGACGCTACGGTAGATTGTCGATAAGCTTATTGGCTCTCCACGTTGTTGCAGCAGATTATGAAGTTCTTCTGCACTAAGATGATCTCCTCTCGGCAGATTTTGAAAGACGTGCAAAATAGTCTCCCGTTGCGGTGTCATCCGCCAACCCCGGGAGTTAAGTTCAGCTTTTAGTGAAGAGGCTGTATAACTAGCCATAATAACCCTCTCAAATAAAACCCCTTACTGACAATCATAGCTGCGAGTAGCTATCATTTTCAATTAGCTGAGTTAATTGAAAATTAATCTCATAGTTTTATTGAGAATTATTGAGAAGCTTATGATGGAGCTCATCAGCCGAACCATTCCCTGTCATAAATTTTGGCAAAGTGCTGAGTTCTTTGATTCCTACTTATTATGTGCTATGATAAAGGTTTATTAATTTATTTCCGCTGCCTTAGGCTAGCAACTAGTAGGCAGATAATACCTAAGTTGATACAAACATCTGCCACATTAAAGATGGGGAATTGGATGAGGCGAAAGTCAAGGAAGTCCACTACGTAACCTAGAACAAATCTGTCAATACCATTGCCTAAAGCTCCACCCAAAATAAAGCCATAGCCAAGCTGCTCAAAGGTATTGAGCCTCGGTCCTAACCAAGCCAATGCAACCAAGCCAAGACTTACTGCTAAAGAAAGCCAGCGCAACCAGTCTCCACCTCCACTAAACATACTAAAGGCAGCGCCATCGTTTCTTACATAGGTGAAGTGGAAGACATCTTGCCAGAGCGGTAAAGTATCTTCTACCTGAAAATTACCTACCACCCAATACTTAGTTAGCTGATCTAGTATCAAACTATTTAAGGCAGCAACCCAGAAAAGCCGGTTTTTCAGAGCCATAGCAATTGATTATTAGACATCTTGCCAAAATTAAGTATGCAATCATTTTTGATGGAATATCTGCCTATTGCCCATTGCCTATTTCCTATTCCCTCATTTAATAAAAAGTCACTTGCCGTAGGATAAAGGCTACCACTGAAACCGCACAGACAACGACAAGTTGCCCAGGTAGAGGCTCAACTGAGTATTTCATAATTGCCCCTATTAAGGTTAAACCACCCGTGTTTGCCCAGTTAAAAGCCAGATGGAAAATTACTAGATAGGTTAGACCATAAAGATGGATAGTTAGTAGACCACAAAGACAACTAAAAGCTAGAGACTCTAACCGTGTTGGTAGCCGAAAAGCCAGTAAACCACAAACCCAAGCACCTGGAACAAAAGCAAGTATGTAGCCAAATCTGAGTTCTCTTACATAGCTAATACCGCCACCTTGATCAAAAACAGGTAGGAACAACCCCAAGAAAATATAGGCAACTTGGGAAAGGGCACCGGCATTTTTGCCACCGAAACAGCCAGCAAGAAGTACAGCTCCGATTTGGCAGGTAACTCCTAGAGATACCGTATGCACCCCTTGAGCTGACCAATCCCAAGGTGGACTGGTAACAAAGGCTTCCAGAAAAGTACCACCGATTGTCAGAAGTAAACCAAATAACGCCCACAGAAGTTCATTGGGAGCAGACACAGTTAGCTAGAAGCTAGGAGCAGAAAATGTACAAGTTAAAAGCCTATCACGATAAAGTCCACCATCAACACTAGATAGACTTCTCAAGTTAGGTAAAGCTATTTTCTCTGAAGCGATTTTGTAGTTAACAAAGGCTTTATGTTCATCTAAGTTAACCTTATCTTTACTTTTTGCCGTTATCCTGCTAATGACTGACTATACCTACTCTAGATTTGAAGATTTGATGCCAATGCTTTTTCGTCTCAATTTTAATAATCCAATTCGCCTAGCTGCCTCCATTTCCGTGGCAGTCTTAACAGTTAGCTTAGCCGCTTGCGGTGGTTCAGAGCCTTCAGATACGGCAGCAACTGATGGAAATGCATCAGCTCCCGGTGCTGATTCAGATAAACTTGCTTTGAGTGAAACCGTTGCCCTCACAGGTGCTGGCGCATCTTTCCCGGCACCTCTGTACCAACGCTGGTTTGTCGATCTTAACCAAAAAAATCCTAACCTACAGGTTGATTATCAGTCTGTCGGTAGTGGAGCTGGTGTCAAACAGTTTACCGCTGGTACGGTAGATTTTGGAGCCAGCGATGTTGCCATGAAGGACGAAGAAATTGCTGAAGTCCAGAGAGGCGTTCTGCTACTGCCCATGACTGCCGGTAGCATCGTACTAGCCTACAACGTTCCTGGTGTAGAAACGGGACTTAAACTTCCCCGGGAAACCTATGTAGATATCCTCTTGGGTAAAATTACCAATTGGAATGACCCGAAGATTGTTGAAGCAAACCCAGATATCGAGCTGCCAGATTTACAAATCACTGTGGTACACCGTTCCGATGGTAGTGGTACCACGGGTGTCTTTACCAAGCATCTCAGTGCCATTAGTCCAGAGTGGCAAGAAAAAGTTGGCGAAGGTAAAACTGTTGAGTGGCCAACAGGTGTAGGTGGTGCTAAGAATGACGGTGTGACTGCCCAAATCAGTCAGAATGAAGGTGCCATTGGCTACGTTGAGTACGGCTACGCAAAGAGCAAAGGCTTAGCCGTTGCTGCTCTAGAAAATAAAGAAGGGGAATTTGTTGAACCTACCGACGAATCAGCTTCTAAAACGTTAGAAGCTGTAGAACTACCAGAAAATCTCCGCGCCTTTGTTACCGATCCTGAAGGAGCAGAATCCTATCCTATTGTCACCTACACTTGGTTGATGGCATACAAGGAGTACGACGATCCCCAAAAGGCTAAAGCTTTAGAAGCTGCCATTGAGTATGGTCTGAACGAAGGTCAGGAAGTAGCGCCAGAATTAGGGTACATTAAGCTGCCTCAGAATGTGCGAGAGAAAGTTGCTGCCGCCGCGGATGCCATCAGTCCAGAATACGACATTGAAGTTCAATAGCATCAGTTCGTAACGCTCTTTATCTCTAGCTAGAGCCGATCCTCTGTATTAACAGGGAATCGGTCTTTACTACTCAAAATATCCTTCGCTCCTCACTTTCAGGAAGGCACACTTCCTTAGACGCTCATGAACTCACAAGTGACTGCTCCTGAAGTAGCAGCTCAATCTCGCTCATCAACAGAAAAAACCCTAGATCGAGGCTTTATCTGGCTAACTGGTTTCTTCGCTGTGGGAGTTGCCCTAATCTTGATCTGGATAGGGATTGAGATGGGGATTAGTGCTTTACCTGCCATCTCCAAGTACGGTTTAGGGTTTATCACCTCTAGCGCCTGGAATCCGGTTGAAGATGATTATGGCGCACTGCCGATGATCTACGGGACGCTAGTTAGCTCAGCGATCGCACTGTTACTAGCCGTCCCTCTAGGCTTGGGAACAGCCATCTTTTTGAGTGAGGATTTTATACCCCTATCCATGAGGACAGTACTAGTATTTTTAGTACAGCTTCTGGCAGCCATTCCCAGTGTGGTCTACGGTTTATGGGGTATTTTTGTTCTCAGTCCCATTGTCAGGCCCATAGCAGAATGGCTACACAATAGCTTTGGTTGGTTGCCTCTCTTTGGTACCGACCCTACAAGTAACTTGGGGATGTTGCCAGCTGGTATAATCTTGGCGATTATGGTTTTGCCGATTATTACAGCTATCTCCCGCGACTCTCTGGCGGCTCTTCCGCCAGAACTACGGCAAGCTTCTTTAGGTTTGGGGGCAACTCGCTGGGAGACTATTTTTAGGGTGCTAGTACCAGCGGCTTTTTCTGGTATTGTCGGGGGTATCATGCTTGGTTTGGGACGTGCCATGGGTGAAACTATGGCTGTGACAATGTTAATCGGCAACTCCAACCAACTTAATATCTCTTTGTTGGCTCCAGCCAATTCCATTGCTTCCCTGCTAGCTAGTCAGTTTGCTGAGGCTGGTGGCTTGCAAATAGCCGCCTTGATGTACGCAGGACTGATACTTTTCTTCCTAACCCTGGTAGTTAATATCTTGGCTCAGTTTATCGTTAATCAAGTGAAAAAGTTTTAGCCTACTCTCGAGAGCTAGTGGTTAAGGCTGATTTTCCCTTGCCACTAGCTATTGCTATTAGATCTGTAGAGTCTTAACAGTATGTCAACTAGTACCCCCAATCAATTTTCTGGAGAATCTGCCTCCCTCAATTTGCGTCGAGCTAATAATTCTAAAACGTTATTAGGGAAGGTAATGACAGGATTATCAGCAGCTTGTCTAGTCATTAGCCTAATTCCCTTATTTGCTGTACTGAGCTATGTAACAATTAAGGGGTTCAGCCGCCTTAATTTAGATTTATTTACTGAACTGCCTCCCGCTGCCGGACAGCAAACTGGTGGTATTGCTAATGCGATCCTTGGTACATTAATGGTGGTGGGTATTGCCGCTGCTATTGCCGTTCCCTTTGGTGTTCTAGCAGCTGTTTACCTGTCGGAATTTAGTTCGGGCAAACTAGCTAGCTGGATACGCTTTGCTACTAATGTTCTCAGTGGTGTGCCTTCAATTATTTCTGGTATATTTGCTTATGGCATTATTGTGGCAACGACAGGGCAATTCTCCGCAGTAGCTGGTGGAGTTGCACTGGCAGTACTAATGTTACCGACAATTATCAGGACTACCGACGAAGGTCTAAAAATAGTGCCTCAAGATGTGAGGTGGGCATCGGTAGGAGTGGGAGCATCTAACTATCAAACAGTTCTAAGAATAGTTTTACCAGCTGCTCTGCCCGCTATTTTAACTGGAGTTACCCTTGCCATTGCCCGTGCGGCAGGAGAAACAGCTCCTTTGATTTTCACGGCACTTAATTCTAATTTCTGGCCCCGTGGCTTATTTGAGCCAACGCCGAGTTTATCCGTTTTGGTTTACAACTTCGCTACCAGTTTCGATGAGGTTTTACAGGAGTATGCTTGGGCCGCTTCTTTAATCTTGGTGTTGTTAGTTCTACTGACTAGCGTACTCTCTCGCTGGGCAACTCGTCAGCAGAACTATTGAGAAAAATAAATTTGTTAATTGTCTAAAACCGAGGTTTGATTCTCATGTCTTACAGCCAAAAAACTGTCAATAATCATCAGCCCAATGCAGAACAGACAGATACTGTTTTGCGCGCCGAGAACCTCGATATTTACTACGGCAGTTTTAAAGCCGTTGAAAAGGTTTTCCTTGATATCCCGAAGGGACAAGTTACTGCCTTTATTGGTCCATCGGGTTGTGGTAAGAGTACCTTGCTTCGCTGCTTTAATCGCCTCAATGATTTAATTGAAAGTTTTCATATCGATGGTAAAGTTTACTATCGAGATCAAGATATCTATGCCCAAGGCGTAGATCCTGTAGAAGTAAGGCGACGGATTGGCATGGTTTTCCAGAAGCCCAACCCTTTCCCTAAATCTATTTATGACAATATTGCCTACGGTGCGCGGGTTAATGGTTTTAAAGGAGACATGGATGAGCTGGTAGAGACATCCTTACGGCGTGCAGTTTTGTGGGATGAAGTTAAAGACAAACTAAATGCCAATGGTCTTTCCATCTCTGGTGGACAACAGCAACGCTTGTGTATTGCTCGTGCGATCGCTATTAATCCTGACGTGGTTTTGATGGATGAGCCTTGTGCTTCCCTTGACCCTATCTCTACCCTCAAAATAGAAGAATTAATGCATGAACTCAAGGGGCAGTACAGCATTGTCATTGTTACTCATAATATGCAGCAGGCAACTAGGGTAGCTGATATGACAGCCTTTTTTAATGCTCAGGCAACAGAAACAGGGGGCAAAAGAGGTTATTTAGTCGAGTACAATCAAACTGAATTAATCTTCCAAAGTCCACAAGAGCAAGCGACTAAAGACTATGTCAGTGGGCGTTTTGGTTAAGTAGAAGCTTCTAAGACTGGCATAATTATCCGCTCTATAAGGCTGACAATTTCCTCAATACAATTGATGCTAACCTTGTCCCCTATCTAAACAAGGAAAATGCTCCGCTAATCGCTAATCGTTGCAAGCTCAAGGTTGATAGTTGATTGTAGTTTCCGCACCAATGTATAATGCGCAATTCTACGCTCAACTATCTCAAAAATTTGATCCCCACAGCACCAATACAAGATAGGATAGGTTCTAATTTTGAAATGCCGTCCACTGGGGATTTTTTATGGTTATGAAACGGTACATCTCACATCTTATCGCCCTTGTCCTGGTCGTTGTAATTGGCCTAATGG
>JBAUJE010000418.1:0-5696 GCA_049683475.1 Coleofasciculaceae cyanobacterium
GATGGTGTCGAAGCACTAGAGAAAATTTGGGCTAATTCTCCTGATTTGGTACTCCTTGATGTCATCATGCCTCGGCTGGATGGCTATGGTGTTTGTCGCCTGATTAAGGCTAACCCCGATACAAGGAACATACCCGTCGTATTTCTCACCGGCAAAGAACAAAAACTTGCTCTCTACTGGGGAATAAAACATGCCGAGGCGTATATCGGTAAGCCTTGGCAACCGCGAGAATTACTCGACACTCTTAAAAGAGTCCTAATAGGCACCGAAAATTTACCTGAGTCGGCTTCTGGCAAAACCTGGACAGAATATGGTTGTTTAATTCTCGACACTATTGAACTATATAAATGCCGTGCTGATGTCTGGACAAACTACAGCAGCCAAGTTATTAAGCTTTATCAATGTACTCTTGCTGCTTTTACAAAAGCTTTATCTGTTGACCCAACTTATTCTAATGCTGCTGAATATCTGGCTATTACCCAGAGGAGATGGGATTATTTACAGGCAAAATTAGGGCAAACAAAACCTTGCAAGGTGTGTCGATATTACCACGGCAAGGAAGGCATAAACTGTGCCCTTTATCCCTCCGGCAGAGAAGAGGAATTGTGCTGTGATTGGGATTGGGATTAATTAATTAGTTCCCTGGCTACTAGAGGTACTATCATTATCTTCCTTGGGACAATCCGATGGCCAATTATCAACTCTTGCTCCTGAGTCAATTAAAGCTTGTAACCGACTCCGATACATAACTAGTTCCTCAGCTGATTGGGGTGCCTCAGCCCTCATTTGATCGACAATTTCAATCGCTTTTCCCCAGTTTTGGTCACATAATGCCTGCTTGAGTTCAACATTCAAATCAGTTTGAGCAAGGCTGGGACGATTTGCTAATCCCATTATGACCAACAGGATTGTGCTTGTTAAAACTGTGAATCTCATAGTCCTAGTCTCCCTTGAAAAAAATACTCTATTTTTAGAGTTCCCTATGAAAGACCCAATCTAACAAATGTATTGTCTCTCTGTAGGGCAAAGCATGATCAGCTAGTCATTGCTTTGCCCTGGAGTAAATTAGCTAGAGCCTCTGTTGTCGTTTGAGAACTTCTCCCGCCACCAAGACACCAAAACCCACTATAGCTAGTGCTGAGGTTGGTTCAGCAATGCTTTCTTTTTGAGCCGATAATTCAGGAGTAGCCACATAAATACCATCAGTTCCATCTTCTAATAAGGCTCGGAAGGCAACCTGACCAATGTCATTAAACCCTAAATTGGAAAAATCTACGAATTGAACTTTAGAATCAAACAGCTCATCTCCGGCAGCGATTACCTTGTCATTTGTGGGGTCAGCTCCAATATAAATGCCACTATCGCCTTCTGCCAGCCTCGCAAAAAAGACTACTGTATCTTCATTATTAATGATGCCACCTCCTAGGCTTTCAAAGGGACTACTATTAAGGTCAACAACATTGCTAATTGTTATTCCATCACTAGTGAATATCCCGGCATTTCCATCAGTTAAAGAGGCAAAGAAGGCAATTTTACCCAAGTCATTCAGGGAGGCGTTACCTAAAGATTTAAAGTTGTCGCCAGTAGCAGCTATTTTGCTAGTTATAGTTCCATCGCTGAGGAAAATACTTCTTTGACCTTCCCTTTTTTGCGTTGTAAAGGCTACTATTCCCCGATTGTTGATTGCATTAATACTAAAAATCTCCCAGGAGTTATCTGTAGGTAAAATCGTAGTAGTCTTTGTTCCATCACTGGTAAAAATACCTCTGGGTTCTTGGCCTGGTTGACCAGACATAATACCTACAAATGCTACAGTCCCCAAATCATTGCTTAAGGATTGTCCTAAGTAGGTAAAGGGACTATTGCTCAGGTCGATAATGGTCTTAGTATTTGTCCCATCGCTGGCGACAAGATTTCGATTTGGTTGGAAAGGTTCAAAGACAACCATTCCCTCATTAGTAATACCTCCCATGACAGAAACATTACCTAAAGTATTAGGAATAATGGTAGTGGTTGTACGACCACCTGTGAAAATGCCGTAATCCGGTGAACTATATGGATACAACTCTAGTGCTTCGATAGAAGCTAAGAAAGCTACAGCTCCCTCATTGTTAATAGCTGGTCCGTTACCAAAAGCAAAGGAAGTAAAGGTGTCATTTGTATCAGCAATTTTACTGTAGCTGAAAGTCGTTGCTTTTACCTGTCCAGTTGCTAATAAACCGAAACATAAGCTGAGTAGTGTAACTCTGCTAGCAGTGGCTGATTGATTTCTCTTAGTTCCCATCAAATGCATTGCTCCAAAAGCGCAATTTTTGACAGTAGAAGCACTCCGGAACACAATCTTTAATAACACTGATGGTAAGCCTAGTTAAACTGAAAAACTACTGTCGAAGGACATAATTGTTTTAAATTTCTTTTTCTTTTGACAGGTCACACACTCAACCCAAAATGCTCTAACAATCCTAAGCAATTTAGAGGTACAGTAGCTTATGACCTTTTTTGCATTGCATCCCAGTCAGAACCCCCATGAGACAGTCTTACCGCATTACCTTACTTCCCGGCGATGGTATTGGCCCAGAAATTATGGCTGTGGCAGTAGATGTTCTAAAAGCTATCGGCAAACAGCTCGAACTTAGTTTTGAGTTTAGTGAAGCACTAATTGGTGGTGCGGCAATTGACGCTACGGGTAAACCTCTACCGGACGATACTCTAGAAACCTGTCGCCGGAGTGATGCTGTTCTGTTAGCAGCCATTGGTGGCTACAAGTGGGATAACTTACCTCGCCAGCAACGACCAGAAACAGGATTATTAGGATTAAGATCCCAATTGGGTTTATTTGCCAATTTAAGACCAGCGACAATATTACCTCAACTGATTGATGCCTCGACCTTAAAAAGGGAAGTAGTCGAAGGTGTTGATATTATGGTGGTTAGAGAACTCACAGGCGGTGTCTACTTTGGACAACCTAAGGGTATTTTTGCTAGTGAAACCGGCGAGAAGCGGGGAGTCAATACCATGGCTTACACCGAAGCAGAAATTGATAGAATTGGTAAAGTAGCCTTTGAGACAGCAAGAAAGCGCCAGGGCAAACTCTGCTCAGTAGATAAGGCCAATGTGCTAGAAGTGTCCCAGTTGTGGCGCGATCGCATCAATCAGTTGGCACCAGAATATCCTGATGTTGAGCTATCTCACCTATATGTTGATAATGCGGCTATGCAGTTGTTGAGAGCGCCGAAACAGTTTGATACTATCGTTACCGGCAACCTCTTCGGAGATATTCTTTCCGATGCTGCGGCTATGCTCACAGGCAGTATTGGTATGCTACCTTCTGCCAGTTTAGGAGAAAATAATCCCGGTGTCTTTGAACCCGTCCATGGCTCAGCTCCCGACATTGCTGGGCAAGATAAGGCTAATCCCTTGGCTCAGGTACTGAGTGCTGCTATGATGCTACGCTACGCCTTGAACCAGCCTACGGCAGCTGACAAAATTGAGCAAGCAGTGTTACAGGTTTTGGATAAAGGTAACCGTACGGGAGATATCATGTCAGAAGGAATGAATCTGTTAGGTTGCCGTGCTATGGGAGAGGCGCTGCTTCAGGCTCTAGAGGGTGCTTAGTCTCAAGAAAGATGACAACAGCTTTACATCTCTACACTTACTGCTGTATTGGTACTGATCAATTAAAGTCGAGCTCAAATAATAGGGAATAGGCAGGTGGTATACACATCACAGCAATGGCAAGAAAATTACGAGGATCGGATGGATATACCGATGCTGCTAGAACCTAATTTACTAAGAGCAGCTCGACGTATCTATCGCGTTTATTACGAAGTTCACCCAGATGAACAGCGTCCTTATGGGATAGCCATTAATCGATATACCCACAGGGGAAAGCTAATTTTCCGAGAAAAAGCCATACTACTACCACAGGAATGTTTTGTGCCTTTTAGTCAACTAGAGGCAGAAGTTTATTAGGTTCATGCAGATCCTAATTGCCTTTGTGATTATTTTTGCTCTGGGTGCCTCTATTGGTAGCTTCTTGAATGTGGTGGTTTACCGACTACCAGCTAAACTGTCAATTCTTTGGCCTCCTTCCCGTTGTCCCCATTGCTTACGTCAGTTGGGGAAAAAGGAAAATATTCCTGTCTTCGGCTGGCTGTGGTTAAAAGGACGCTGTCGCCACTGTCGAAGTCCCATTTCACCACGTTATCCCCTAGTAGAAGCGACAACGGGTATTTTGTTCTTACTAGTTTTCTGGCAATACGGCTGGAGCGCTGCAACTTTAGGATACTGGGCTTTTTTGAGCTGGTTGTTAGCTCTCTCTCTTATTGATCTAGATACGATGACTTTACCCAACTCCCTTACCCAGTCAGGATTAATTGCTGGTTTGGTCTTTCAAGTTAGTAGCGGTTTCGAGCAAGGATCAGGCTTGGCCGGGATTTGGCAACAGCTAATCGTTGGTATTTTTGGTGCAGTATTAGGTATTTGGTTGTTTGACATTGTTGCCTTACTAGGAGGAGTCGTCTTCTCCCAAGCAGCAATGGGTGGAGGAGATGCCAAACTAGCAGCTATGTTAGGAGCTTGGTTAGGTTGGAAATATCTGCTTTTAAGTGGTTTCCTCGCTTGCGCGATAGGAGCCTTTGTTGGTGGTGGGGCAATTGCCTTAGGCTATCTTAGTCGCCGACAACCTATGCCTTTTGGTCCGTTTCTGGCTATCGGGGCTGGATTGACGGTTTTTTGGGGAGAGTTAATTTTGTCAAGCTACTTGCGGCTATTTTTCCCTTTAAGCGCAACCTAAACTGAGTTAATTGGTAGCAAAAGTATACTAGGCAACAGTAAGGTCGATTCCCTTACCAGAGAATTGGCATGAACTACCTGGCTCTAGGTTTAACAATCACGAAGAACTTATTGGCAAACTTACCTTAGTTAGATACTATAACATTCTCGTAATGTTTAGCAAAATCACAGAAGATCGGGTCAACTGTTGTAGTACTAACTTAAGAGCAGCCTGTGTCCTGGATAACACTTAAAACCGCTAATGCCCTCTGGGAAGCTGAGTTGATGCAGCAGGTTCTAGCATCCCACAATATCCCTAGTCGCATTATCGAAACCGGGGTAATCGCCTATTTTGGTGCAGGTAGTCCGGCTGTGTTACAAGTTCGTTCCCAAGATCAATGGACAGCCTTACTCCTGTTGAGTTCTCCTGAAGAGGACTCTTCAGAAGTGACAGATAACCAATAAAAAAAGCAGTAAAAATTTAAGGAATAAGTAAGTTTTATGTCTCTATTCGATTGGTTTGCAAATCGACGCAAAGCAGAGCCGACTAGCCCCCAACGGCAAGAGCCAGAAATTGCTGACGGGCTATGGACAAAGTGTACAGCTTGTGGGGCTCTTGCCTACACCAAAGACCTGCAAGCTAACCAAATGGTCTGCTTGGAGTGTAACCACCATTTGCGAGTCGATAGCGAAGAACGTATCCGTCAGCTAATTGACGCCAATACCTGGATGCCTCTTGATGAGCAGGTGCGTCCCACTGATCCCCTCAAGTTTCGTGATCGCAAAAACTATAGTGACAGACTGCGAGAGACTCAAGAAAAAACCCAGTTGGTAGACTCGGTCAAAACGGGTAATGGTCAGCTAGATGGTTGTCCTGTGGCCTTGGGTGTAATGGACTTCCGCTTTATGGGCGGTAGTATGGG
>JBAUJE010000419.1:0-22597 GCA_049683475.1 Coleofasciculaceae cyanobacterium
AAATACTATCAGAAGTGCGATCGCGCCACAACATACCAGTAGTTACAGAGGTAATGTCAGTTACCCAAATTCCCTTAGTTGCAGCCCATGCTGATATGCTGCAAGTTGGTAGCAGGAATATGCAAAACTTCGATTTACTCAAAGCTTTAGGTGAGGCGAATAAACCAGTATTGCTGAAGCGGGGACTGGCTTCTACTATTGAGGAATTTGTCATGGCAGCAGAATACATTCTCAGCCACGGTAATTCTCAGGTAGTCTTGTGTGAAAGAGGTATTCGCAGTTTCGATAATTACACCCGTAATGTTCTAGATTTAGGAGCAGTAGCAGCACTTAAACAGATAACTCATTTACCCGTAATTGTCGATCCTTCTCACGCCGCAGGTAAGCGGGAATTGATAGCACCTTTGGCAAAAGCAGCCATTGCTACTGGTGCAGATGGATTAATTATTGAGTGTCATCCGGAACCAGAAAAATCTGTCTCCGATGCACGTCAGGCACTTTCCCTCGAAGATATGGTGGATTTGGTTAATATTTTAAGACCTGTGGCAGCAGCAGTGGGTCGAAGTATTGCCGAAAGTTTAGAGTTAGCGGTGGCATCTTAAGGATTTTAGGGAACAGGGAACAGGGAACAGGCAACAGGGAATTACAGCTATCTTAAATGTTCGAGTGCTTAAGTCTTGTAGGATTATCGTATTCTCTAATACTTAAAATAAACTCAAAGGCTTTTCCCTCCTGTCTTCTGTCTCCTGACTAATCAAAAATCTAAAATCAACAATCTGCAAGCCCTTTCTTTTAAGGATGGGAAAATCTAAAATCAACAATCTAAAATCCAAAATCGAGTTGACTCCTTACCCCCACCACGTTCTATATGCCATCACCATTTCCTGGAATGGACCCCTATCTTGAAGGATACCTTTGGCCAGATGTCCATAATGCCCTAGCCAGTAAAATTCGGCAGCAGTTAACTCCTAAGTTACGTCCTCGCTATACTGCACGCTTAGAAATTTATGTGGTTGAAGATAGTTTCCCGGAAAGTGAGGTAGGCATTTTGTATCCCGATGTGGAGATAATGCGGGTTAAAAAGCGGGATGCTAGCCTTACTAGTTCTCCATCTGTAGCTATTAGTCAGGCACCCCTAACTCTACCGATTTTTCAATCTGTACCAGTACGGTTAGTTAACGTAGAAATTCGAGATACAGCTCAAAATGTTTTGGTCACTTGTATTGAGATTCTCTCACCCGTTAACAAGCGTGAACCAGGTTTAACTACCTACCGTCAGAAGCGCCAGCGCCTTTACCAAGCAGGTGTCCATGTAATTGAATTGGATTTGCTGCGTAGGGGAACTCGACCTTTTAGTCATCCTCACCTACCTAATGTACCTTATGCGATCGCCTTAACTATTGCTGGTTCTGGCTTAATTGATTTGTGGCCTTTGGAATTGATAGACTCTTTACCAATTATTCCTGTGCCTTTACGTTCTCCTGATCCTGATGTACCCCTAGAACTTTCTCAAGTAATGGCTGATATTTATGATGAGGCAGCCTACGAGTTATCTATTGATTATACTCAACTGCCACCGCCTCCAGCTTTATCAGAGAAAGATGTACGATGGGTGCAGGAATTGTTGACTTAGGGATTTGTAATACTCAAAATACGCAGCGCTGGAAATTCCAGGATATTAATAGTTCTACCAATGGCATATAGCAATTTTACCTTAGCTAAAGTCAAGGAAGATTTTGATTTAACAATCGATGAAAGACAAAACCTGTTTGCTGATGTTGAAGCCATTCAGCCATCGGAACTATTAACGGTTATCTTACAAGACTATATTCCCTTAGCCACAGCAATTGGTACAGAGAAAGCGCGGTCAGAATTTCTGATTGCACCGATTTTAAGTGAAGTCAGACGACAGTTAAACTATCGAGTTAGCTTGTTTTCCGGTACTGATTTTAATGTCGATATTGGTAGAGGACTTCTCGGATACTGTGATTTTTTAATTAGTGCATCTAGGGAACAGTTTTTTATTAGCGCTCCGGTAATTACAATTGTTGAAGCGAAAAATGAAAATATTATTGGTGGTTTGGGTCAATGTATAGCGGAAATGGTTGCTGCTCAGATTTTTAATCAACGTCAGGGGATTAATATTTCGGTTATTTATGGTGCTGTTACTAGCGGGACAAGTTGGCGTTTCTTGACTTTGAGTGAGAGTCAAGTCTGCATTGATTTAGTCGAATATTATATTAATCAATTAGATAAAATTTTAGGAATTATTTTAAATCAAATTCAATCCTATTTGACAATAGATAATCCATAAAATTAGCTCAAATTAATTCCAACAGCACGATACAATCTCTCTACCGCTCAACTACCTAATTGTATCGAGTGTTTCTCGTCTAATTTTCTTGTCCTTGAGGTAAGATGCTTATTTGAGGAGTAATAAGCCTCGATGCAGCTAATTACAGGGACAACAAAACTGCTAGGCATCATTGGTGATCCAGTTGAACATTCCTTTTCACCAATCATGCATAACCAAGCGATCGCTTCTCTGGGTGTTGACTATGTTTATCTGCCTTTACCTGTCAAGTTAGCCAACTTAAAAACTGCTCTTGCTGGTTTTCGTGCTATTGGTTTGCAGGGTTTCAGTGTCACTATTCCCCACAAACAAGCAATTATACCCCTCCTCTGTGAAGTTTCATCGATTGCTCAAATTGTTGGAGCAGTCAACACTGTTTATCTGACAGATGAGGGTTGGGGTGGTACTAATACAGATGTGACAGGTTTTATTGCCCCCTTGCAAGCTTACCAGCGTGATTGGAGTGAAACAGTAGTAGTAATTTTAGGATATGGCGGTGCGGCGAGGGCTGTAGTAGTTGGTTGTAGTCAACTCGGCTGCACCGATATTCATGTCGTAGGCCGTAACCCGTCTAAACTTAATCAGTTTCAGCAAAGTTGGCACGAAACAAACCTACCAATCACCGTAAATATTTATCCTTGGGAGAAACTGTCAGAACTCATCCCTCAAGCCGAGTTATTGGTAAATACCACGCCGGTGGGAATGTATCCTCAGGTTAAGCAGTCTCCAGTCGCAAGGGAAACACTCTCAAGACTGCAACAGGGTGCGATCGCCTATGACCTAGTTTATACTCCTAATCCTACTAAGTTTCTCCAAGAAGCTAAGCAACAAGGAGCAATCATCATTGATGGCTTGGAAATGCTGGTAGAACAAGGTGCTGCTGCCTTAAAAATTTGGTTAGGAAAGAACCCGCCTGTAGAGGTTATGCGGCAATCCCTGCACCAGTACTTGGATCTATAAAGATGGAAAAAAGCGCCTGGGAGTCTGGCCGTGTTTCGACCCCAAGCGCTTTTTCCTTCTTACTCTTTCCTCACACACGACTAAAGTATAGGTCTTTTTCTTTAAGCTCAACTACTCCAAGTGACAGTTTATTAAGTGTCACTAACCATTGTTTCTAAATGTACTATTACTGCTAAGGCTTGCTAACGTGGCAATCCTTTCATGAGATACAAACACCTCTTCCTTGTCCTCCTTTTTAAATCTCAAAGAGGATAGCTATACAGCTTATAAAGATAGCCAACGCCAGTAGTATCGATTCCACTGATAAACCCCTTGAATTTCATACTCAATGCCATTATCAAAGCGGATAATGCAGTTGTGATAAGAACTTTCGTTCTCTGAGTGGATTGACAGTTGCACCACAGTACAAGGAAACCACTGACGGCTACATGGACCAGTATCTTGCACCCATTCCCATAGTCCATTGGAAACTTCAATGCGATCGCCTACTGTCAGCTGTAATTGCTCAGACGAGGTTATTGCATCAAGATACTGCTTAAGGTGTATCGGCTTAACTCGGTTCAGCCAGGAAGGACCGTACTCGTCGCGGATGAACTGTACAGCTCCCGATTGATCATTATGCAGCCAATCGTTGAGTAATTTAATTTTCCAAGAAATATTTTCTTTTTCCTGTGCCTTAACAAACTCTAGTAAAGTTTGACGTTGTTGAGGAGTTAAATCATTGAGAGGATTCGTGGTTTCTTTATCTTGCTCACCATTCTCCTCCAAGCTGCGAAATTCACTAGTTATCGACTCTGTAACTACTTGCAGCAAAATTTGCTTCTGTTCATCGGTGAGGGGAGATGAAACAGCTTCACATTGAATAAAAGCTAACTGCAGGACTGCTTCAATTTCAGCTCGATTCATGGTAGATATGCTTTACTTGCCTTCTCCCAACTACCGCTAAAATCGGGAAGCTTAACCAGTTATTACTTCTCTTAAAGAATGGCAAAAATACAACTTGCAGTTGTTGAATGAACATTTGCGGTAAGCTGATGGGTGAAGTTGTCAGAAAACAATAACTGTTGGTGCAATTTATGAGAATTCGAGGTTGGTTAGCTGCCTTGACGTTTTCTTGTCTATTCTGGCTTGCTAGTTGGCTGTATAGCCCTGCTGCTTTGGCGGTAGTTCAGATAGCAGTCTCAGACATTTCTTACCAGGAATGCCCTCCGGAGTTAGCGGAAGGAATTGTCAGTAGTGGAGGTGGAAGCCAATCCGCTAACTGCTTTTTAGTTACCGGCAAAGCTGAGAATAAATCAAACAAAACAGTTGTTAATGCCGATGTTTTTGGTCGTATCTACGATGCCAATGGCAATCGCATTATGCAAAACCGTACTCGTTTGGGTTCAATCGAGGAAGTACCACCGGGAGTCAGTGATTTTCAAATAAGGATTACTGTTCCAGCTAGTCAACCAACGCCCCTACAGCTCAAACAGTTTAAAGCTTCGGGATTTGTCGGCAGAGTCCGTCGCTAAAGTTGGATCGTCGCTAATTATAGCAACTGTAGGCTCAGCGATAATTGGCTGAACCCAAACTTTCCCATCGGCTTGCCCCCCTTAAACGTACTAGTTCATACACCACCTAATAGTCCGGCTACAAGTTGTAGAACTATAATTGCCAAGATAGGAGACAAGTCTAAACCTCCGATTGGCGGAATAAAAGAACGAAAAACATTCAGGTAAGGATCGGTGATAGGACTGAGGAAAGCAGCTATTTGATTCATCCAGTCTACTGTTTGAAACCAAGTCAATAAGATCCTGACGAAAATTAAAATCAGGTAAATATTGATAAAGTTAGCAAGAGAGTTAGTCAGGAGTTCTGTAGCACTCATGTATAAAAAAGATTCCTTTCTAAGGGTTTGAGAAGACCTTAAGCCTTGAAATTAAGTTTAACGGATATTACCACCTTCCGGATTGCCGAAGCCAGCCAAAAACCCTTTAAGCTAGATTGAGAGGGCAATATGGTAGTTTTTAAGGATCGAGTGCTTGTTCCCGTTCAGCTTTTTGGGGATTCCCATTTACTGTACCTAGTTGCTGACGAACATCATCAATAGCAGTATTGAGCTGGGCGATTTTATCTTCTAAGCTGCGACGGGCTACCTCTATACTTTCCTCTGCCTTAAGCCTACTCCTTCTACCTTTGTTGAATTTGGTCTTGGAGAGCAAAGGTTGCTCTTGTTCTTCTTGATCGTTCTTATCTAGACGGGCGGCCAGTAGTGTGCCTATAACGCCACCAACGAGGGAGCCAGCAACTGCCCCGACCAGAAAGCCGCTTGTAAAACCATCACGTTCACTCATCTTTTCTTCTAACCTTAATTTTTAGAAGACACTTTTCTCAAGATTAACGGCTAGTAAGCAATACTGCCTACCAGTGAAAAATTTCAGCAGTTAACTGTTGCACTTGTGAGTATAGATTGCCAGAGTAGTAAGTACCTCTGAAATTTAGCTTAATTTTAAGTGCCAAAGATACGATCTCCAGCATCTCCTAGCCCTGGAACGATATAGCCCTGAGAGTTGACTTCTTCGTCAATTGTTGCTGTGTAGACGGTTAAGCTAGGATAAGATGCGCCAAGCTTTTGCAAGGCAGGCGGTGCTGCTACGACACTAACAATTCTTATTGAGGCTGGATCTAAACCACGCTTAGTTAGTTCTGCCATCGCCCTCATGATTGTTCCCCCAGTTGCCAGCATTGTTTCGGTAATTAATACTCGCGTTTCAGGGGCAAAATATTGGGGCAATTTATTGAGGTAACAGTTGGCTTCAAGAGTGTCTTCATTACGCACCAAACCAAGATGGTAAACTGAAGCTAAGGGTAATAAAGTCTGGGCCCCCTCCAATAAACCCAGTCCTGCCCGCAGAATTGGCACAACTACTAGGGGTGTATCTGGATTAATCATGCTCACCGAACAGGGAGCCAAGGGACTGTTTACAGTGAGTGTCTCTGTAGGTAACCAATCGCGAATTGCTTCATAGGTTAACCAACGACCCAACTCAGTGATGGCACTCTTAAACAATGGTGAAGGAGTAGCGACATCACGAGCAACTCCTAGCCAATGCTTGATTAAAGGATGAGGTGGTACGTATACGCGCAGTTGGAGTGTCATATTAGGCAAAGCCAAAGATTACTATCTATTTCTAATCTGCAACGGAACAATCATAATGCTTTTTTCTTTGATCTACTTCCTTTAGATACTTCATCATCCACTGAGCTTTTTCAGGACTGCTTTCAGTTTCTAGATGTTGTGTTCAGTAAGGTATTGACATAAATTATCAATAAGTTTATATTGATTCTCAGTGTTCTCCTCTAAAAAAGGATCGGCAGGTGGGGCTGCGAAATACCAGCAGACACTGATAGTAACTGGAAGTAAGCCTGTACTATTTGAGTCTGTAGGGTTGGCAGGTAACCCACTTTTTTTTGCTAAAAAATAGTGCTTATTAAGAAAGAGAACAAGGAAGATGTAATCAAGAGCCAGAAATTTAACAATTCCTGAACTTCTTTTTGCAGTCGTTGAAGCGGAAAATTTTCTAACCAACTTGGTTGAGTCGGGGTCTAATTGAAGGAACTGCTGAGATTGGCAGAGAAAAAACTAAAATATAAAAAAACTGCTAATTCTATGACCGCTGCTTTCCAAGCATCACCATTGAGCAATCAATCTAACTCCGCTCTAGAAACATCAGCGTTTGATGTTATTGTTATTGGCTCCGGTATTGGAGGTCTAGTAACTGCTACCCAATTAGCGGCAAAGGGTGCAAAAGTATTGGTATTAGAGAGCTATCTAATTCCTGGCGGTAGTTCTGGTTACTTTGAAAGAGCAGGATACCGCTTTGATGTTGGGGCCTCAATGATTTTTGGTTTTGGCACAGAGGGAACGACAAATCTCTTAACTAAAGCCTTAGATGCTGTTGAAGTCAGCCTAGAGACGATTCCCGATCCGGTGCAGATTCACTACCACCTACCAGAGGGATTAGAACTCAAAGTCCATAAAGACTATGAGAAATTTTTGCAAGAGCTAATAGCTTACTTTCCTCACGAACAGCAAGGAATTCGTAAGTTTTACGACGAGTGCTGGAAGGTATTTAACTGTCTAAACGCTATGGAGTTGCTTTCCCTGGAAGAACCTCGCTACTTAACACGGGTATTTTTCCAACATCCATTAGCCTGCTTAGGATTGGTAAAATACCTACCTCAAAATGCTGGAGATATTGCTCGTAAGTATATTAGTGACCCCCAATTGCTGAAGTTTATTGATATGGAGTGTTACTGCTGGTCAGTAGTTCCGGCTGATCTTACACCGATGATTAATGCGGGGATGGTTTTTTCTGATCGGCATTACGGTGGTATTAATTACCCGAAAGGTGGCGTAGGGCAAATTGCCCAAAAACTGGTGGAGGGACTGGAAAAAGCAGGGAGTCAAATCCAATACAAAGCTAGGGTGCAAAGAATTATTACAGAAAATGGTAAAGCAGTAGGTGTTAGGCTAGCAACAGGCCAAGAGTATTGGGCAAAGCGAATTGTTTCTAATTGCACACGCTGGGATACTTTCGAGAAGTTGCTGCCATCTCAAGAGATGCCAGTCTCTGAGAAAAGATGGCGCGATCGCTACCAAAAATCACCAAGTTTCTTAAGTTTACACTTGGGAGTTGAGGCAAGCGTGCTACCTGTAGGTACAGAGTGTCACCACATTTTGCTAGAAGATTGGCAGAAGATAGAAGATATCCACGGCACCATTTTTGTCTCAATTCCCACCCTACTTGACCCAGATTTAGCACCAGAAGGCTATCATATCGTTCACACTTTTACTCCTAGCCTGATAGAAAACTGGCAGGGTTTATCAGCCAAGGATTATGAGCAGAAAAAGGAAGAAGCAGCAGGAGAAATTATTGAGCGACTAGAGAAGATTTTTCCCGGTTTGGACGCAGGACTAGATTATCTGGAGGTGGGGACAGCACGCAGCCACCAACGCTTTTTAGGACGCGTTGATGGCACCTATGGACCAATTCCTCGGCATAAGTTGATGGGGTTATTAGGTATGCCCTTCAATCGAACTTCTCTTCCTGGATTATATTGCGTGGGAGATAGTACTTTTCCCGGACAAGGGTTAAATGCAGTTGCCTTTTCTGGATTCGCTTGTGCTCACCGAGTTGCGGTGGATTTGGGAATGTGAATTACTAGAAGTTACACTACGGTAGAAGTAACAAGTAATAACTAATAAGTAGGGAGGTAATTAAAAATTGTTTATCTTTCTCTGCTCCCCCTGCTTCCTCATCCCCTTGTCTCTAGATTTCTCCGGTGTCTTCCGGTTTACCTAGTCGATCTTCAATTAATGCCATAAACTTATCAACATTAAAAGGTTTAAGTATATAGTCATTAATTCCCAGTTCTCTAATTTTCTTGAGATTATTGCGGTCGGCACTAGCGGTGAGAAACATGAAAGGAATTTGGGTTGTAATGGGGTCTTGACGTAGCTTTTCTAGAACCGCAAAACCGTCAAGTTCAGGCATCATTACATCGCAGAGAATTAAATCGGGATGTTGTTGTTGGGCTAACTTTAAGCCCTGTTTCCCGTCCTCAGCACCTAAAGCCTCAAAACCTTCAATTTCTAGTAGTTCAATTAGATTGTCTCGGATAAAAACTTCGTCTTCGATTACCAGAATCTTGTTCATTATCTAAATTTAAAGTGTCTAGAGGTTGACAGTATTAACTATAATATTAGTTGTTGTTTATCAACTTTACTTGAAATTAGCAACTTTTGCTAGTTTTGAGCAGGTTTGACCTATTAAGTTGTTAGGGTAAGCTTAAGTTACTAAAGATAATCCGATTGCATAATATAGTATGAGCAATGGAAAAATACCTACAAGTACTCAAGCTTTTTTGGAGTACCGCCGTAGCAGCAGAGTTAGAGTATCGCCTTAACTTTCTTGTAGCTAGTTTCAGCAGTCTCGGTAACTTGATTGGTAGTCTGTTTAGTTTATTTTTGTTCTACGGCCGAGATTACACTTTTCAAGGCTGGAACTGGGAAGAAGCATTAGTCGTTTTAGGTATTTTCACCTTACTACAGGGTTTTTCTAGCACCTTTCTTGTTCCCAACCTAAACCGTATTGTTAAGCACGTCCAAAACGGCACCCTTGACTTTATACTGCTCAAACCAATTAGTTCTCAGTTTTGGCTTTCTACTCGCACAGTTTCGCCTTGGGGGTTACCTGACATAATCTTGGCTGTGGTACTAATTGGCTACGCTGGTAGACGCTTGGGCTTAAGTTTCGATAATTATTTGCTTGGCATCCTGCCACTTTTTTTTGGCTTAGTTAGTCTCTATAGTCTCTGGTTTATGTTAGGAGCAACTAGTATTTGGTTTGTTAAAATCTACAACGTAACCGAGGTATTGCGGGGTTTACTAGAGGCTGGTCGGTTCCCCATCGCTGCTTATCCTGTTGCTTACCGATTTTTCTTTACCTTTGTAGTGCCGGTTGCCTTCCTGACAACGATACCAGCAGAAGCAATGTTGGGTCGCTCTCAGGAAGTCTGGTTAATAGGCAGTAGTATTTTAGCAATTGGGTTGCTGTTTGTTTCTGCCATTTTCTGGCGGTTTGCCTTGCGTTTTTATACTAGCGCTTCGAGTTGAGGTTAAAAGGAGTAGGAAGTAGGGAGTAGGGTGTAGAGAACCCCTTAATTAAAACCACCGTTCCCTAGCAAGTGAGGTTAAGTAGACAGTGGAAATGAAACAGCTCGGCAAAACAGATATTACCATCAGCGCCATTGGTCTGGGCGGTATGCCAATGTCCTTGAAGGGTAGACCACCAGAGTCCCAGACAATTGAGGTGATTCATCGGGCACTGACCCTGGGTGTTACCCTGATCGATACAGCTGATTCCTATTGCCAAGATGAATCAGACAAGCATCACAACGAAAAACTCATTCACAAAGCCCTTGAACAGTACTCTGGGGATGTTAGTCAAGTAACGGTTGCCACTAAAGGCGGTTTAATGCGACCTGATGGTAATTGGACGCGCAACGGTAAACCAGACCACCTGCGACAGGCAATTCGCAGTAGCTTTGCAGCCCTAGGAGGTTCACAACCAATTGATGTTTGGCAGTTCCACGCGCCTGACCCAAACTACCAACTTGAGGAATCATTAATACCAGCCAAGGAAGCAGTCGATGAAGGTCTAATTCGCTTCGTCGGTGTTTCTAACTTTTCTGTTGAGCAAATTAAGCGTGCTCGCCAAGTAGTGGAAATTGTCTCTGTTCAGAATCAGTACAATCCTTGGCACCGTAATCCAGAGCATGACGGAGTTTTGGAGTATTGTCAGCAAGAGGGGATTACCTTTTTTCCCTATAGACCTGTAGGGGGTAGAAGCCGCGCTAGTCTTTTGCAAGAGAACCAAGTTATTGCCCAACTAGCTATTGAAAAAGGTGTATCTAAGTATCAAATCGTTTTGGCTTGGCTGCTAGCTAAGTCGCCCTGCATTGCACCTATCCCCGGTGCAAGCAAGGTTTCTAGTATAGAAGACTCAGTCGGTGCTCTTAAGGTGAACTTGTCTGCCCAAGAAGTAGCAAAAATTGATCAAATAGCTTCTTCGTAAATAGAAAATTGTTAATGGAAAATTGAGCATACAAGCCAGATTCTGGTGTTTACGTCTCAATTTCCCATCTTCTGCAACCCCAAAATAGCTAACTGTGGGAAGTATCATTACCTATTGGCAAATTCCCACAGTTATCTTTGTTGGTTTAGGTTTTTAGCCTTCTTCTGCCCATTGGGTATGGAATACACCTTCTTTATCGGTGCGTTCGTAGGTATGAGCACCAAAGTAGTCGCGCTGTGCTTGAGTCAGGTTTTGGGGTAAGCTAGCGCGGCGGTAGCTATCGAAGTAATCGAGGGAAGCGCTAAAGGCTGGGACAGGAATTCCCATGGTATTAGCAACTGTGAGAACTTCACGCCAAGCTTCTTGCCTATCCAAAATTGTCTGCTTAAACTCAGGCGCTAACAACAGGTTAGGCAGCTTGGGATTTTCGTTGAAGGCGTTTTTAATCTTATCCAAGAAGCCAGCTCTGATGATACAGCCGCCTTTCCAGATACGAGCAGTTTCTGCTAAGTTCAGCTCGTAGCCAAAGTCATTGGATGCTTTACTCAACAATGCCATACCCTGAGCATAGGAGCACATCTTGGAGCAGTAAAGGGCATCACGAACTTTGTTAATGAAAGCCTTAACATCTCCTTCGTACTTGCCACTAGGACCAGACAGCTCTTTAGAAGCTGCCACCCGCTCTTTTTTGAAAGAAGACATAACACGGGCATTAACTGCCGCGTAGATGGTGGGAATGGGTACACCTAGCTCTAAGGAACTAACCACCGTCCAACGCCCTGTTCCCTTTTGTCCAGCAGCGTCTAGAATCAATTCCACCAATGGGGTATTGGTGTCTTTGTCAATATACTTGAAGATATCGGCAGTGATTTCAATCAAGAAAGAATTGAGTTCGTCTGTGGCGTTCCATTCGGTAAACACCTCATGGAGTTGCTTGTGGTCAAGACCACCAACATTCTTGAGTAGGTCATAGGCTTCGGCAATCAGCTGCATATCACCGTACTCGATGCCGTTGTGTACCATTTTTACGTAGTGACCGGAACCACCGGGGCCGATGTAGGTAACACAAGGTCCATCGTTAACTTGAGCCGCAATCTTAGTCAGAATTGGCTCTAACTCTTTGTAAGCACTATCTGTACCACCTGGCATTAAGCTAGGGCCGTTGAGGGCACCTTCTTCACCACCACTGACACCCATGCCCACAAATCCTAGACCTGTGGCTTCTAAATCTCTAGTGCGTCGCTCGGTATCGTCATAGAGGGAGTTACCACCATCGATGATCATATCTCCTTCCTCTAGCAGGGGCTTGAGTTGCTCAATTACTTTGTCAACTGGACCACCTGCTTTGACCATTACCAAGACTTTACGGGGTCTTTCCAGGACTTGCACAAACTCTTCCAGGGAATAGGCATCTTTGATGTCTTTGCCCTGGGCCCGTTCTGCCATAAACGTCTTAGTTTTTTCAGCAGTACGATTGTAAACTGCGATCGGGAAGCCGCGACTTTCTACATTGAGTGCTAGGTTTTCGCCCATGACGGCCAAACCAATTACGCCGAAGGTTCTTTTTGACATAAAAATCTCTGCAAACTTTGCTAGTTTGTACAACTTATTTCACTTTCAGGTTAGCCCGATCTTCGGACTACTCATGTAAAAAAATCCTTAACAAATTAATAGAACTGTAAAGCAAACTGCTGGGATTTAAAAATCATTGGATATCAGTATGATACTGGAGTAACAAAAAATACAGTGATTAGATTAGTAGAAAAGATTTGGCTTGTCTATACTAATAAATATCTGTATTGCTAGCTACAAATATCCCAGCAATTCTATCTAGAGAGCTAAAAGTTTTTTGCTTGTTTGCTAACTTTAGTATTTAACCTTCTTGGATTAGTTTGATATCTTTGTAATTGGTAAAAATACTTAAACTAAGGTTTCCTCTTTGTATTTTAGTACATGATTGAAACTAACGTCACTAGCAGGTAGTAGTTTAAGCCGTTTCTTAATCTCTGTCTTTAGTAATAAACTCAGCAATTAACAGCGAATTTTCAGACTAAGATAAAGAAAAGCAACATCGTTAATAATCTTTGTGATGAAAGAAACAATTTCGCGCAACAATTAGAGATGTAGAGATACACAGTAAGGAGTACCTACACAATGTTGGCATACGTCCTCGCCATCGCCATTGCTCTTGGTAGCCTTGCCTTCTACCTGGCAGCTTTCTTTTTTCCAGAAGTCCACCGCAAGGAAGATTTTTATTGGAGCGGATTGGGCTTATTCTACGCCTTGATTTTGTGGGTGTGTGCCGGACGAATTACCGGCGCTGTCTTGTTAGGTCAAATGGCTTGCGTTTCCCTCTTGTGTTGGTTAGGCTGGCAAACCCTCAGTTTACGGCAAGCCCTGACGGCACCAGAAGCACAAACTCAGATTTCCCCAGAGGTAAAGGCAAAAATCGAGAGTTTCTCCTCCGCCAGTTGGACAGAAAAGCTACTCAAACCAGTCACCAGTTTATTTCGCAAACAGCCACAGAAGAAGGAAGTTAGCCAACCGGAAGTGCCTCAAACGGCGGTAGAGGCAAATGAGCAGGTAACAATTGTTGACCGAACCAAGGACGACGCAGAAGGGGTAGAATCGGATGCAGCCGTTCCTCCTCGACCAGCTGAAGCAAAATTAGTTGAGGAAGCTCAACCAAAAGCCCAGACAGGTAAGCCAAAGCCAGAAATCGCAGAAATTGCTCCCGAAGCAGAACTAGCACCCTCTGCTGAACCCATGGGTGATGGTGACCCAGAAATGAGACGAAATCCTCCAGAAGTTAGCGTTGCAACAGAAGTTGTTCCCGTTGAACCAGAAAATCCCCCCCAGCAAAGTTGAAGCTAGAGCAAATTCTCACTGATAATTAAGTAAAACCTATTCCGCCAGACTGTGACAGCACCTAAAAGTTATAAAGATACCGTCAATCTGCCTAAGACAAAATTTGACATGCGGGCAAACGCTACCAAGCGAGAACCAGAACTGCACAAGTTTTGGCAAGAACATCAGATTTACGAGCAACTGTCACAGAACAATCCTGGCGAGATTTTCGTTTTGCATGATGGCCCCCCCTACGCTAACGGCTCCCTACATATGGGACATGCCCTCAATAAAACCCTCAAAGACATCATTAATAAATACCAGCTGCTGCAAGGTAGGAAGGTACGCTATGTTCCTGGTTGGGACTGCCACGGCTTGCCCATTGAGCTAAAAGTTCTGCAAAATATGAAATCAGCAGAACGGCAGCAACTTACCCCCTTGAAACTGCGTCACAAAGCACGAGATTTTGCCCTCAAGGCGATGGCAGAACAGCGGGAAGGCTTTAAGCGCTTTGGTGTCTGGGGAGACTGGGAGCATCCTTACCTGACCCTAACACCAGAATACGAAGCAGCTCAAATTGGTGTCTTTGGGCAAATGGTTCTCAAGGGTTATATCTATCGCGGCTTAAAACCAGTTCACTGGAGTCCGAGTTCTCGTACCGCCCTAGCAGAAGCTGAATTGGAGTATCCAGAAGGTCACACTTCCAACAGTATCTATGCGGCTTTTAAGATGATTAAGCCAGCAGCAGAAGTAAAAGAGCTATTAGAGCCCTTCCTGGCAGAGTTAGGGGTGGCAATTTGGACCACAACACCCTGGACAATTCCCGGTAATCTGGCAGTAGCTGTCAATCCTGACCTTAACTATGCCGTAGTAGAAGTAGCGACAGGAAGCCCAACTAAATATCTAATTGTCGCGGCAGATTTAGTAGAAAGGTTGTCGGAAAAACTGGAAACTCAGCTGACGGTAAAAGCAACTCTGCCAGGAAAAGCTTTAGAGCATTGCACCTATCAGCATCCCCTCTTTGAGCGAGAAAGTGAAGTTGTTATCGGTGGTGATTACATTACCACTGAGTCGGGTACTGGCTTAGTCCATACCGCTCCTGGTCATGGTCAAGAAGACTACATTGTTGGTCAGCGTTATGGCTTGCCCATTATCTCACCTGTAGACGAAAAAGGAATTTTTACAGAACAAGCAGGTAAATTTGCTGGCTTGAATGTCCTGAAAGATGCCAACCCGGCAATTATTGAAGCTCTAACAGAAACAGGTTCTCTGCTTAAAGAAGAACCTTACCTACATAAATATCCCTACGACTGGCGTACCAAAAAACCTACCATTTTCCGGGCAACAGAACAGTGGTTTGCCTCAGTAGAAGGATTTCGGGAAGAAGCACTAAAAGCGATCGCTCAAGTAAAATGGGTACCATCTCAAGGGGAAAACCGCATCACCCCGATGGTTTCCCAGCGTTCTGATTGGTGTATTTCTCGCCAACGGAACTGGGGTGTGCCTATTCCGGTATTCTACGACGAAGCAACTAACGAACCCTTACTAACAGAAGAAACCATTGCCCACGTTCAGAAGATTTTTGCCGAAAAAGGTTCTGATGCTTGGTGGGAACTCTCCGTAGAAGAACTGCTACCAGAAAAATACCGCAATAACGGCAAATCCTACCGTACAGGTAGCGACACAATGGATGTTTGGTTTGACTCCGGTTCCTCTTGGGCCGCGGTAGCCAAACAACGAGATAATTTGTGCTATCCCGTAGACTTATACCTAGAAGGTTCAGACCAACACCGAGGTTGGTTCCAATCTAGTTTACTCACCAGTGTGGCAACTAATGGTGTTGCTCCCTATAAAACCGTCCTAACCCACGGCTTTACTGTTGATGAGCAGGGACGCAAAATGAGTAAATCCCTGGGTAATGGTATTGACCCTACAGAGATTATTGAAGGGGGTAAGAATAAAAAGCAAGACCCAGCCTATGGGGCAGATGTTCTGCGTTTGTGGGTTGCTTCGTCAGATTACTCCTCAGATATTGCTTTGAGTAAAAATATTCTCAAGCAGTTGTCAGATATTTACCGCAAGATTCGTAACACGGCAAGATTCTTGTTAGGTAATTTGCATGACTTTAATCCTGCCACGGATGCAGTAAGCTACGAGCAGTTACCGGAACTAGACCGTTACATGCTGCACCGGATAACGGAGGTGTTTGGGGAAGTAACAGAGGCGTTTAATACTTATCAGTTCTTCCGCTTTTTCCAGACGGTGCAGAATTTCTGTGTGGTGGACTTGTCTAACTTCTATCTTGATATTGCCAAAGATCGACTTTATATCAGTTCTCCTGATTCTCCCCGTCGCCGCAGTTGCCAAACTGTCCTGCAAGTAGCCTTAGAAAATTTGGCAACAGCGATCGCACCAGTACTATGCCACATGGCAGAAGATATTTGGCAAGCCTTACCCTATGAAAAACCAAGTCAGTCTGTGTTTGAGTCAGGTTGGGTGAAGTTAGAGAAAACTTGGCAAAAGCCAGAATTAAATCCAGTTTGGACAAAATTACGACAAATTCGTAGCGAAGTTAACAAGGTATTAGAACAAGCAAGAACTGAGAAGATGATCGGTTCTTCCCTAGAAGCTAAAGTGTTACTTTATGTAGCTGATACCGAACTACGCCAGCAACTACAAACATTCAATCCTCAAGAAAGTCTCAGTGGTAAGCAAGTTGATGAGTTGCGCTACCTATTTTTGGCTTCTCAGGTAGAACTACTAGAGTCAGCAGAAACCATTAATTCGGCTGAGTACAGTTCTCAGACAGAGACAGTATCCGTTGGAGTAGTAAAAGCCGAGGGGCAAAAATGCGATCGCTGCTGGAATTATTCAACCCAGGTGGGAGAATTTACCGAGCATCCTACCATTTGCGAGCGTTGTGTCTCGGCTCTAGGTGGTGAATTTTAACTTATAGTTAGGGGTGCGGTGTTAATCAAAGTGAGCGAGAAATCCCCCTGAGTGAACATATTTTCTTTGATTTATTCATGAATGATAGCGTTAGCGGTAGCGACAACGGAGCGTCAGAGGTCTTATACCGAATTAAACAATTGTCAATTACCAATTATCCATTGATAAAAGTCGCCACAATTGTTAGGACATTTTCCTATTCCCTATTCCCTAGCGCGTAACGCTACCTAAAGTTTCCAATAACTCTTGGGCTGTGAAAGGTTTAGTTAAATAAGCTTTCACACCAATTTCGGTAGCCATAGCAATCTGATGCTTTGAGGTAATTCCACTCATGGCAACTACCTTGACCTCAGGGTTAATTTTTTGTAAAGTCTGAATGGCTGTTAGACCGTCCATTGAAGGCATTATTAAATCCATCAAAACCACACTTATTTCTTCTCGATGTTGGGTGTAGAGAACAATAGCCTCAATCCCATCCCTAGCTGTCAGTACCCTATAGTTTTGCTTTTCTAAGGTTATCTGAGTAATCTCTAGGATTGGGTTCTCGTCATCAACAAAGAGAATTAATTCTCCCTGTCCCGTGGATAAAATTTGTTGCTCGGTCTGCTTAATTTCCGTTACCTCAACTGCTGGCAAGTAAACTTTAACCTGAGAACCTTCATCCACTTCGCTCTCAACTTGAACAAAACCGCCGTGGTTTTTAACAATGCCAATCACCGTTGATAGCCCTAGTCCTGTACCTAAACCCACATCTTTGGTAGTAAAAAAGGGATCGAAAATCCGCTCCCTAATTTCTTCTGCAATGCCACTACCCGTATCAATCCTAGATTTTCCCGAAGATGTCTGTAGTTAATACAGAGAAACAGTAACAAAAATGGTTAACAACCAGAAATTGTTACCTCACGATGTTTCAATAGTGTCTCTTTCGGTAGGGGCCCTTGAAGGTGATACCACGGCAAAACCTGCTCAGTTGACCAGTCAGCATGGACGTAAAAGTCCATTTCTGGTAACTTGCCTTTTAACTGTTTGAAGGCGCGGCGGAAACTACCGACTGAGTCCCCATAATGCCGGGTTAGTTCCAACAAATGAGACAAACGCCGATCGCCACGGGAAATTAAAGCTTGAATCACTGACCAGTTATAGCTTTCGGGACGAAAATCGATGCCTTGCGATCGCAACTGTTTCTGCAAAAACTTTAGGCGCTTTTCTGCCTGTCTATTCACTCCAAACCACTGAAACGGCGTATGTGCTTTGGGTACAAAAGTAGAGCATCCCAAAGTCAAACGTAAGCCAGGGGCAGCTTTTTTAATTTCCTGCATCATTACTACCGTTTGCTCTACATCTGACATTTCCTCACTAGGAATACCGACCATGCCATAAAGTTTCAGATTCTTTAAACCACCAGCTTTGGCATTAATTGCTGCTTGGATAATTTCTTCATTTTCTAGTTTCTTGTTAATTACTTGCCGCAATTTATCTGAACCAGTTTCTACTGCAACAGTAATAGAGCGAGTGTCTCGTTTGCTGAGAGTTTCTGCTAGTTTCTGAGTTACTGTATTGGTTCTTACCGAGGCAATACTTAGCCGTACATTCTCATACTTTGGTTGCGCTAGATAATCGAGTAAAGTCTCAAATTCTGGATGCTGAGTTACCGATGCTCCTAATAAGCCAAGACGGTTAGTAACAGTTAGTCCACGCTCAATGGCAGGTATCAGAGATTCTTCTAAACTAGCAGTACGAAAGGGTAAAGTTAAATAACTTGCTAAACAGAAGCGGCACATTTCTGGGCAACTACGCACCACTTCTATCATGTAAATATTTTCCCAAGCTGCTTTTTCTGTTACTACTGTAGAAGCAGATAGGGTATTACCTCGGTAAGTCTGTTTAGCTATTTGAGGAGGAATTGTTTCATCTATTGGTTTAATAGCAGAAATAGCACCAGTGGAGTCTTGATAAGTTACCTCATATAAACTGGGAATATAAACTCCTGGCAATTGTGCTAAATGTCGTAGTTTAGTTTCTCTGTTGGCGGTACGAACTTGTTGGTAAGCGTCGATAAAATTACCCAGTAAGTTTTCTCCATCTCCGAGTAAAATTACATCGAAGAAATCAGCAAATGGTTCGGGGTTGGCGGTTAGTACTGGGCCACCACCAAAAACGAGGGGATGTTCTTGGCTACGGCTAGCTGATCGGATCGGAATTTCTAAGGATTCCAAGAGATTTAAAATATTTACATAATCTAATTCCCAGGAGAGGGAAAAGCCTAGTAATTCTGGTTGTCTGGGTAATTGTTCATGAACATCGGTAAATAAGCGGCTGACTTGCAAGTCAGTGCGGGTTGCTAAAGTTGCCCAAACTACCTGATAGCCGAGGCTGGTGATACCAACACTGTACTCGTTAGGAAAGGCAAAAATTGTTGGTATGGCATCAGTAGAGGGAGTTGCTGGGGTGAATAATAGATGTTCGGAGGTAAAGGGAGCAGAGTTCACAGGCTTTTGGGTTGGGGCTGGCTATCTTCTTTGATTGTAGGACTCAGAGTTTGCTGATTGGGGTAAATCGTTGGACACTATCAGTTGACAGTAAGTAGTCACTATTGCCTATTCCCCGGCCATTAATCAGCCAGCAAGACTCATGAAAGAGTATTTATGTGAGGCTAGAGAATTTCCGAGTGAGGTTAAAGAGTATTTGAGTGTCTTTAATCAGTTTTTTTTACTCTCTAGAGGGTATTTATATGAGGTTGAAGAGTTATGGAGGTTAATCAATTTAAGTAGGTAGACAAAATTCTGTGTATATTTAGGGTCTTCCGACATAAGAATCTAGGAATTAGGTAGATTATTCCGCTTCCGCCTCAATCCAACCCCTGACCATCTCAATGGGAATACCAATTGGAGCAAATAACACTTTTAATGCTTCGATACCACCTTCTTTGAGGGCATTTTTTAGTCTGGCTTTGAATGTTGGGTTTTGCTTAATCTCTTGTTGCAGAGTTATGGCTAATGCACTCTGTTTTTCAAATTCGGTGGCATCAGGGTAAGTTTGTTCAAGTTGTTGCAGAAGTTGCTGAATTTCTGCGGCTGCATCAGCTAAGTTTTGTTTTTGTTCTGCTGGATAATTGTTGATGTTACCGCCTATTTGCTCGGCATAAACGGTATCGGCATCTACAAATCCACCGGCAAAACTAGCACCTCTAAGGTCATTTTTAGTAATTTTTTTAGGGGCGTTTGACATGGTATCTCCTTGATTATTATAAGTTTGTGCGTAGAAACTCTGACGCTGTAGCGCCGTCTCTACCATATTCTCTAAACTAGAAATTCGACTATCTTTCTCGGCTAAAACTGCCTTTTGCTGTTCTGTCAAAGCTTTAAGTTCGTTATATTTAGTAAAATACTCAGCACTCAAGGCAGAGCGATCGCTATTTGGAGCAGTTGACGCACGGAGTAAGAATTTGTCTTGTCCCCGTTTCTCCATCGCCACAATCTCTAGTTCAGCCTCTGGATTATTTTCGGCTAACTGCTTGAAGGAGATGGCGATCGCACGAGGGTCAACTCCCTGATTATGATAGAGGTCAAGGGTATCAACAATTGGTTTAATAAAATCAGCAAAATCCCCGTCCTCAAACTCTTCTTCCCGGTTATCTGGTTTACGGCGAGGTTCTGGGTTATCTTTAGTCGGTAAACGCATGAAGACATACCGACATCTAATCCCCTGTAATTTTGTATGACTGGTGATATTCCAATCTTCAATTGTGGCTCCCGTGAGCGTTACACCTGTTAAATCAGCTTCATCTAATTGGGTTTGTACTAATTTGGCTCTAGATAAATCAGCATCTTGCAGATTGGCTTCGCTTAAGTCAGCACCGATGAAGCTAGAATCTACTAGATTTGCACCTTGTAAATTGACTCCCCGCAGGTTTTGACGGTCAAAGTTTTGGTCTTGTCCTTGTCCTGTAATCAGTAATTGCCGTACTTTAGGATTTTGTAGGTAAGTTGTTCCAGGGCGAATGTGATCGAGTTTTTTCACGTTTTTCCAGTTGGTACGGGTAAGGTTAGCTCCTCTGAAATCGGTACTCTTAAGGGTGGCTTGAAAGAAATCAGCATCGGTTAAATTGGCACGGCGAAAGCTAGTTCCGCCCATAGCAGCAAAAGCAACGGTGGCTGTCCGCATGAGGGCGTATTTTTCATCACCTTCTAAAGCTCGCCAGCTAATGTAGGCACAAGGCAATGTAAAAACGACAATTACAGCAAATATAACTCCATTAATGGTAATAATTGGGTAAGGGCTATAGTCAGGGAAATTTGGAACTGATATAGCTCCAGATACAGCAGTCGTTTTCAACCAAAAGAAAAACCAAAAAAGGTATGTAACTGTAGGAAACGCAGCAGCAAAGACGACAGAAAAAATAATAGCACCAACTCCAGCAACAGCTCCAATGACTGTTTCAGCAAAAATGATAATTCCTGCAATGGGGATAACTGGAAAGATAACTGACGCAGTATTCGATATAAGGAAATTGATAATCAACCCAATGCTGTTAGTAACAAATCCAGAAGTAGGTGCAGTGGCAGTTCCTCTAAGGGCAAAGATGTTAGTGATGTAGAGGATAAAACTTACAGAGGTAGAGCCAAAGACAGCGACAGCAACAACTCCTTTGTTAAACCCTTTACGGATAGTAATAATCCAAAGAACTGTAATTATGCTTAAACTTAAAAGAGTGCCTAGTGTAGCTGAATATGCAGTTGCACTATAGGGATTATAGGAATTATTGAGATTGTTGAAGAAAATGTAAGGGTTGACGATACTCAAGATAAGTGGACTAACAATTGTTCCAGCCAAAGATTGGAGAAGATATTCAGCACCTATCAAGAGTAGTAGTGAAAAGATTATCAGTCCAGTTCTCCAACGCTTCTTAAGTCCTGCTTTCACTCCACAAAATTTGGCATCTTTGAGGTAAGCATTAGTAAAATTTGCCCCTCGAATATCTGCCTCACTAAAATCTGCTCCCGAAAGGTCTTTCCCTTTGAACGATTGACCACGAAGATTTACACGGCGAAAATCCCGTTCTCCGGCTGCATATCGTCTCAGAACCTCTTCCGCTTTCATGCCGTGTTTTTGTGTCAGGATGAATGAGGATATTGTCTGGATACTAAAAGATAGCTCCAATCTAGCAAACCGAGATAGTTTAAAAAAGGCAAAATTAACTTGTAGACTAAACGGCTGTGTCAGTTTTGTATCTACTATTCTTTTTGAAATTATCTAGAAGTAGCGACCTAGATGGTCGCACTACAAGGGTTTTGCCATTATTAACAATTGGGCGTTGCTGAATCAAAGTATGAATTGCTGTGATTAGAATTCTTAGCTAGCCCCCTAAATCCCCCAATCCTGATACTGCTGGCGAATTTAACAATTGGAAACATTGGCTACGAGACAAAGGTTTTTTAAGCCCCCCAGCCCCCAATCCTGGGGGAGTCCGGACTCAAAGTTCTCTAACTTAACTTCTTGTGTAAAGCAATATTAATTTCGCCAGTGGTATCAAAGTTGGGGGGTTAGGGGGGCGAAATCATACCCTAATTCAGCAATGCCAACAACTGCAACTTCCCTCAACTCACTACAAATTGCTCAAAGCTTACCTAGGTAAACATGGATGAACTACGCACATCCGCATTAAAGAGTATCGGAGACTGATTAAAGAGTATCCAAGACTCTCTAGAGAGGGGTAAAGACTCATTCAAGAGGTTCCAAGGCTCTCTAATGAGTAAAAAAGACTCTCTAATGAGTATCCAAGACTCATTAAAGAGTATCCAACACTCATTAAAGAGTAAAAAAGGCTCATTAAAGAGTAAAAAAGGCTCTCTAGAGAGTATCCAAG
>JBAUJE010000420.1:0-1916 GCA_049683475.1 Coleofasciculaceae cyanobacterium
CAGCAATGCTAGCTGCATCGTTTCTGATGCCGTAGCTGGAATGATCTGCGAAAACCAAGGTTTAATCCAAGCCGGTGGTAACTGCTATCCTAACCGTCGCATGGCTGCTTGTCTGCGTGACGGTGAAATCGTCCTGCGCTACATCACCTATGCTTTGCTATCTGGTGATGCTTCTGTGCTAGATGATCGCTGCCTCAATGGTTTAAAAGAAACTTATGCTGCTCTAGGTGTACCTACAGGCTCTACTGTACGTGCCGTTCAGATTATGAAGGCTAGTTCTTTAGCTCACATCAACAACACCAACAGTGAGAAAATGGGTGGTAAGCGTTTCCGCAAGATGGAAATGGCTGATGGTGACTGCTCTGCGATCACTTCTGAAGCAGGTAGCTACTTTGACCGTGTCGCTTCGGCTCTGAGCTAGTTCTCACTCAAAAAATTACATAGATATTCTCAAAAGATTTATCTGGAGATTTAAGCATGAAATCAGTTGTTACCACCGTAATTTCTGCTGCTGACGCAGCAGGGCGTTTCCCCAGCAGTTCTGATCTAGAGTCAGTTCAGGGTAGCATCCAGCGGGCCAGTGCTCGTATGGAAGCTGCGGAAAAGCTAGCCGGTAATCTTGATGCAGTGGCCAAAGAAGCTTATGATGCTGCCATCAAGAAGTATCCCTACCTCAACGACGAAGGCGAGGCTAATTCTACTCAGACCTTCAAGGATAAGTGCATGCGTGACGTCAAGCACTACATGCGCCTAATCCAGTACAGCCTGGTTGTTGGCGGTACTGGTCCTCTCGATGAGTGGGGTATTGCTGGTCAGCGTGAAGTATATCGTTCTTTGAACCTACCAACCGCTCCTTATGTTGAAGCATTAAAGTTTGCTCGCAATCGCGGTTGTGCTCCTCGCGATATGTCTGCTCAAGCTCTAGTTGAGTACAACTCTCTCCTAGATTACTTGATCAACTCTCTATCGTAGTTGAATTGCCTATCTTAAACTTGTAATCTCCTAATTAGGGTAGGATTACTCCCCTAAAAGCCTGGGGACTCTTGGCAGGCTACTTGATCTAGACGAGATTGAGTTGTAGCCAAGAATCCTCAGGTTTGTGATTTTAAATATGGATAAACGCTTTTTTAATCTTTTCAATCTCACGGAAGACCAAGCTGTTGCCCTTTTAGATACGCCCCAAAACCAAGTTAGTGAAGATGATTCTCGCTATATTGCAGCTTCTCATTTGGTAAATTTCCCAACTGAGCGCTCCATCAATGCTTTAATCAGGGCAATTGAGAAAACAGACTCCTCCCTTGATAACCGTATTGTGCGACGTAAATCATTAGAGACGCTAGGGCGGTTACAAGCAAATCTTGCCTTACCCATAATTAGAACCTGTCTAACAGATGAAGACTGCTATACCGTTGAAAATGCAGTTTGGGCAATTGGTGAAATTGGTACTCAAGATCCAAACATTCTCGAAGAAGTTGCCCAGTTGCTCGACAAGCCAGGACAAGCCTATCGGGTGATTATCCATACCCTGGCCAAGTTAGAGTATAAGGCTGCACTAGAGAGAATTCGTGCCTTTGTCAATGCTGATGACCAACTCACGGCAAGTGCTGCTATCTCTGCGGTTTGCCGTTTCACTGAAGACTACACCCTGATGGAGAAGGTGGTTGCTCTCTTGCAGCATCCGAAAGTATTTACGCGTCGGTTGTCTATCCAGGATCTAATTGATGCCAAATATTACAAGGCAATTCCCAAGATTGCTAGCTGTCCGGTATCCGTTGTCTTTCGCCTGAGGGCAATCCGGATCTTGACAGAAACGGGAATTGAGAATGGGGAAATCACATTTGAGGCAATTCAACCTTATTTAGAGCAAACATTGCGTGATCATCCGGACAATCTAAATTTGGCACACTCTTACAATC
>JBAUJE010000421.1:0-3616 GCA_049683475.1 Coleofasciculaceae cyanobacterium
TTGTGGATCGCAATCGACTAAAACGGGTGTGGCACCGGCATTAATAACACCAATTAAGGTAGCCACAAAAGTATTAGTGGGCAGAATCACCTCGTCACCAGCACCAATGCCACAGGCTTGTAGCCCAAGGGCGATCGCATCAGTGCCAGAAGCCACACCAATGCCGTACTCTACACCGGATGCGGCGGCAAAGGATGCTTCAAAATCAGCCAAAGCTTGACCTAAAATGAAATCCCCTTTATTGATCACAGCTTGAATCGCTTGTTCAATTTCAACTTGAATTGGTTGATGCTGTAGGTTTAGATCGACGAATGGAACTTTAACTGGGTCATGGGTAGCCATAGATACTAAGAAATATTAGCCAGGTAGAAATTTTGAGAAGTTCTGAGCTTCCATTATCTTTCCCTTAATCGATGAATGTCGAATCTTCATAGAGCTGAACACTCCAATAGGTCTTACGCACTGATAAACTGAAAATGGCTGTAATCCTCAATTATCAGGTTGCCCAAGTTACGACCCAATTAGAAATTTCAGTACTATCGCTTCGATTTTGGACCCTCCAAGAATCATCTCTAGTCCCAGAGCCACCAGCATACCCCAAACACAAAACCAAGGACTCTCAGAGTGATGGAGATGGCGTTGTAATGATCTTTGCGGTTGCAGTATTGACTGCTAACATCCAGGCAAAATAAACCGAAGCGATCGCTATCCCTAAACACTACAGCACTTATTCAGCAAACCCTAGGCTAGACTGTTCACTGAAGCCTGCACTCCAGACAGCAGTTTAGTCACGACACGATAATATCGGCGTAATCTGCTGGATTGTTCTGCCGAATCAATCTCTCTTGCCATACTTCCCAATCGCTCCAAAGGCTATGAACGTTTGCTTCATCTAGTCCGTACTCATGTATGTCTCTCGATATTCCGCGCTCTCTTGCTATCTCTAGCGGGATATCAATCCAAATCTTAAGAGCAAAATGAGGAAGTAGCTTGGGGTGGAAAGTACCACAGCCCTCAAGGATTACTCCGTTTGCAGGACCAATAGACACTAACTCTTCATCTAAGCCATCTGAACGACCTTGTAGATATCCCCAGTTATACCGCTGGTACGAAATTAATGGCTGCTCTTCCTGAAAAGGAATAATGAGCTGGTTCAGAATCCGAGTAATATCAAAGTGTTCAAAGTCTTGGACTTCCGCTAGTGGGAGATGAAACGCGTCAAACTCTACATGAACAAGACCGAGATACTTTGACTGAATCGCTCGTGCGAGTGTAGATTTACCGGCACCTCCTCGACCATCAATTGCTATGATAGGTCGTTCAATGGTAGCGAGACGTTCTTCCAGGACTAATACCAACTGCTCACCTAAGTTCATAAAGTCTTCCTCTTTTGTGACCTCCGTTGAGGCTGTTGCACTCTCGGAACTACTGGCTTTACTTCAAAGAGTGTTAATTTCCTGCTCTGACTAATGCATAGCGCTCAGCCGACGCTTTTCATTTGTCAATGCCTTCATACCGGAGTATTTTGGTCTTACTTTGCGTATCTAGCACTTTACATCTGGATAGATATTATGAAATTTACGAAGCTCAAGTATTCTTTTTTAATTTCTCTAGTATTCATCTTATTAAATAGTAGTACTGCCAGTAGTAATGAAGATGTACACAATGCCCAGGAACTTGCACAATTGGATAATAGCCTTAATGTATGGACAAGGAAGAAAGAACAGCACAATGATTCATACGCTTATACAGTTGAGTTTGCGAGTTGGGTTGGTTTTAGATATAAAACTACTCTGATTGTCAAAGAAGGAAATATAGTTGAAAGACATTATATTGCCTACAATTATTCGAGGGATACTATTACGACAGCCCCAGAAATAAAGTTCATTAAAAAATGGAGTGAAGTAATCCAAGATGAACTCGGTTCAAATGATGAAGGCGCTCCGCTTAAATTAATTGGTGAACTTTACAACGAATGTAGAGATTTACTTCTTACAAAAAACAAGTTGGAGAATCACATATATTTTTCTCTCGATAAAAATGGCATTTTGAAAACCTGTCAGTATGCTCCTGTAAATTGTGCAGATGATTGTAGCATGGGGGTTAGTATTGATAGCCTCGAATTTCCTGGAAATGCTGAGTAGGGGACTAATCTTCGCCTCAAAACTTGGAAATTTGAGGAGAGCAATCGTTACTTAATTGTTTTTCCAACAACCTCAGAATGCTTGAACACGATAAAGAGAAAGGGTGAGCAATTGCCCACCCCACGTAAATAACTGAATTATTGCAACAGAACTCCAGAGTTTCCTTTTATTCCAAAATACTGAGGAAAAACTCAATAGTTTCTTTGAGAGCGACAATAAACCGATCAATTTCTGCTCGCGTATTGTAGAAATACAAACTTGCCCTAGCTGTACCTGTTAAACCCAACAGACGATGTAAAGGTTGGGTACAATGATGACCGGAACGGATGGCAACACCTTCTTGATCAAGCAGAGTGGCAATATCGCTTGAACCTAGTCCTTCTACTGTAAAAGAAGCTAGCGCTGCTCTCCCTTTACCATCTTCTGTCGGTTGGGGGCCATAAACCCTTACTTGAGGAATTTGCCGTAGTTGTTTAAATAAATAGGCAGTTAATTCTTCTTCATAAGCATGGATTTTCTCCATACCTATCTCAGTTAAATAGTCTACCGCTGCACCGAGAGCGATCGCTTCTCCAATTGCTGGTGTTCCTGCTTCAAATTTATGGGGTAATTCACCATAGGTAGAGTAATCTAAAAATACCTCATCAATCATCTCTCCTCCACCTAGGAAAGGAGGCATTGCTTCTAATAAATCTAGTTTGCCATAAAGGAAACCAATACCCGTCGGGGCGCACATTTTATGACCAGATGCCACTAACCAATCACAGTCCATTGCCTGGACATCTATGGGCATATGGGGGACACTCTGGCAAGCATCTATTAATACTTTGGCTCCCTGTTGGTGGGCAATTGCTGCGATTTCTTCTACCGGATTAATACAACCCAAAGTATTAGAGACATGTACCACACTCACCAGCTTAGTCTTGTCAGAAACTAGAGACTTAAAATGTTCTAAATCAAACTCTTCAGTCTCAGTCAGTCCTACATGTTTGAGGACTGCTCCTGTCTTCTGAGCAATGATTTGCCAAGGCACAATATTGCTGTGGTGTTCCATCACCGAGATAATAATCTCATCTCCCCGCTGCAAATTATTTAAACCCCAGCTGTAGGCAACCAAATTAATTGCTTCAGAGGCGTTGCGGGTAAAGATAATCTCTTGTCGGGAAGCGGCATTAACAAATTTAGCTACCTTGTCCCTAGCTCCTTCGTAGGAGTCTGTGGCCCTTCCGCTCAGGGTATGAGCACCACGGTGGACGTTAGCATTATCACATTCGTAGTAGTGGCGCAGAGCTTCTAGTACAGCCACGGGTTTTTGAGAGGTGGCAGCATTGTCAAAATAAAGTAAAGGCTTACCGTTAACTTCCTGATGCAAAATGGGGAAGTCTTGACGCACCTTAGCAGCAATGGTAGTTTCCTGAGCAAGAGTCATGGAATTGGAGAAAGGCCGTACTTTGGCAACGAGATTTCTTTCC
>JBAUJE010000422.1:0-6033 GCA_049683475.1 Coleofasciculaceae cyanobacterium
ACCTCTGCGATCGCATCCCGTAAACTAGACTGCACTTGGGGCAGAACCGTATTGGATGCCAACGCTTGGCTCTCGCCAGTTAGCTGAATAGCTCGAGCCAGTGCTTCTACTGGGTCAATCTGTACTAACAACTGAACACGAGCTGCATTCTCTCGCAGCTTCGCTATTTTAGTTTGCTGTCGAGCTAGCTGCCAGAGAAGCAAAGCTCCAATAGCGGCGGCACTCACCACTACCAACGAGCCAACTAGAGTTCGATTCCTACTGCGAATGGCTTTCAGTTCTCGATCTTGGCGCTCTTTTTCTGCTTTTTCCAGGTGAGTGCGCTCGTTTTGACTCACCTCAATATATTCTTGGGCAATACCGTCTAACAGTCCCAGGCAAAGGTATTTCTCTAAATATGTCTCCGCCTCTTTCAATTCTGCCCCTCGTAATAGGAAATCAACCTTTTTTCCCTTAAGTTCCCATTCTTTCGCCCTAGCTTCAATCTTGCGCTCTTTTTCCAATGCCACTTGGTTCTCTTTCACCCATTGGCGCAACTCCCGCCAATGACGAATCAAGGCTTCATGGACAATATCTAAGATTACTCCCGGTTTGCCATCGGAAGGTTGTGATTCATTGCTTGTCACAATTAACTTCGCCTGAACCAACTGCTCAATCGTCCGATCCAACAGTTCCTCTGAATGCTGAGGATTCACTAAATCCTGTTTGCGTACCCGCCTGCGGGTATCACTTGCCTCCCCCAACTGCGTCAGTTCCAAAAAGATGCGCTTAGCAACCGATTTCTCCTCGTCCTTCAGAGAGTTATAAACCTGATTCGCTCGTTGAGGGAGGGTTTTCTCAATTCCACCCAACTGATCATAAGACTCCAGGGTCAAGCGATTGGGATTGGCGCTAGTCTTGGCCTGGTTCCAAAGTTCTGTCAAGGTGTACTGGAGTAGGGGCAAACTTCCCGGAGAATCAATCACATCCCCCTTCATCTTAGTAACTAAGGCTTTCTCCACCTTTAAACCCACCTTTTCGGCTGGTTCCTTAATCGCCTCCTCTATCTCCTGCTTAGTCATCGGCTTAACCGTCACCAGATACCTGTCAATTTTCTCAGCTAACTGCCTATATTCAGCACATTTCCCTAGAAAGTCTGCCCGCATCCCCAACACCAAGCAGAGTTGATTATTACTTTGTTCTACCGCCTGCAACAAACAAGCAAAAAACTCCTCCCGTTCTTGCTCATCTCGGCACATCGTAAAGCATTCTTCAAACTGATCAATAACCAGCACCGTCCGTTCTCGGAAGGCAGGAGGCAGGGGGCAGGAGGCAGAAGGGGAATTTTGCCGATCAACTTCTCCGCGTCTCCGTGTCCCCGCGTCCCCCCATCTCCCCAATTCCCCAATTCCCAATTCCCCCAAAATCTCCCCAGGATGCTCCCCCGGAGTAAAAGGCCCATAATATTGCCAGCGATCGCTCCCTGATAGTTTTTGTCCCCGCTTGAGTTGATAGAGTAATCCTGCCCTCAATACTGAAGACTTACCACTTCCCGATGCCCCCAAGACAGCGATAAAATTTTCGGTGCGAACTAGATCAATTAACTCATCCGTCAGTGCCGTTCGCCCAGAGAAAAAGATAGCGTCTTCTTGTTGCTGGGTAAAATACTCCAAAGCTTTGTAAGGACACTTGCCCTGCAAATGCCCATCAATCTGCCGTTGTATCCCATGGGTTTTATCAGTTAGGATAATTGCGCCACCGGAATTGTGAAACATCGGGCGCTGTAGTTCTGCCGACATCTGCCGATTAATAAAATCAGCTAGCTTATTATTACTCACCCAGCCATCAACATCCCCATCCGGGTCTAACCCTTGTAATAGTGCATCTGTCAGAATACCGTGTTTCCGTTTCGGCTTTTCCCGACTCTCCTCAAACCCTCGACAGGCAGCAATTAAACATCGGTCAAAAGTTTTGCCTTTCTTGCGGGGATTCGCTTCATCCAAAATATCTAATAACTCTCCACTATGGCAGCAATCAAGCCAAATAACTTGCTGTCGCACCGGACTTTCTTGCAACAATTGGCGCAACCACCCCAAAGAAAGCCCCCACTTTCCCTCGTCAGGGTTGACATAACTCGTCGCCAAAAACCCTTCCGTAACTCCTCCCTGTTTTTTCTGCCAGCCATGACCAGCAAAAAATAGCAAAGAAGTATTGGGTATACTCTTTCCTTGTGGATTGAATAACTGAGCGATCGCTTCTTGCAAATCTGTTACTTCCACCAGATTTTGTGGGGGTGGGTTAGGATCAACTCCCCGTGTCCCCTCTGGGGAACACACTTCTGGCAAGCGACGTACTGTGAAGTTACCGTATTTTTCTAAAATTTGGGCGATCGCCTCTGCATCCACAGCTGGTTTCTTAAGATGTTTGAGCTTGTCCGTAAGAGGATAATCATTAATACCTACTACCAAAGCTTCTCTGTGTCCACTCATACCCAATTTGAGAAAGTATCTGGAAAGCTGCGGTTATCATATGTAGCTTATTATATACTTACCAAAAATTAGAGGCTGTTTATGACTGTAACTGTTAACAAAACCTTACTTGCTCTAGTACTTGCTATCAAAGACTTAGAAAATCTTAGCGAAAACGAACAAAACGCCTTTAGAGATGCCGCCGCTCGACAGTACTTCGATTCTGCTAATTGGTCAAAATACGAAGCAGACTTGCTCAGGGTAATTGAAGCTAATCCCCACTTAAACCAACAGTATCAAACTACTAAATCCCAACTTGATGCCCTAAATAGTAAAATCCCCTCCACCTTATTACCAACCCAAGCTCAACTCCAACAAGCAATCCCTTCCCTTCAAACTCCAGAAACACGAGGTTTTGCACCAGTTATGGAAGACGATGAAAGCCAGGAAATCAACAACATGGTGATTAACGTTCTAACAACCCCCAACCCCCCAGAAACCGCTCAAAAACTCAGCAGTCTTGAAAAATTAAAACAATTTCTTCAAGGGAACAGGGAACAAGAAACAGAGAATAGGTGATGTAGAGGAAACTATGACAGACATCATCTATCCTACCCTTGACCTATTTGTTTACGATTTAAGAAATGCTTTAGGTGAAGGTCACGACGAACTTCAAAAAAATCGAGAATTTTTTCAGGCAAAACTTCCCAGCGACACTCATGACATTCTCTTTCAAAAAGATACTGTCTTTGAAGACGAATATATAGAACTTCTTTCTAAGGTAAAAGGCTTTCAAACAAGTAATGAACCCTACCCCTTAGGAGGTTATTACTATCCTGTACGTCTCAATGATATGTACGGATTGCTACTAGACTGTTCAGTCAACAATCAAACTGATGCTCAACCCGCAGAATCTTTTAAGGAACTCAAAGCCGAACTTGAGCAAAGATTAAACCATCAACCCGTGACAATGGGGCAAACCTGGATGATTTCTGGCTGGCTACCTCAGTCTGAAGAACAATCCCCAGAAGCTATTGCTCAAGCCTGCTATAAAGCCTTAATGCCAGGTTCAAATTGGGAACGGAATCTAGAAGGACAAGGGCAGTTTTTAGGGGCAACGGTTTTTGAACTTTCCCACTACCGCATTGTCATACCAGAGGGAGGAGCATCGCCGCAAACAATTCCAAACTCCCAAGAAAACCAACACGTTATTATCATAATTTATCCAGATAAAGAAACAGCCGAAAAATCTGCTAACTTTTATCACCACTGGTTACGTTTATTTAGCTATCGACACAAAATCCTCTGGTCTTACGCTCAGAGTCGATTACTCAAACGAGCAATAAAAAATCGTTCTGCTGATATTGAAAAACATAGACAAGCAATCAGCCAACATCAGAGCAACTATCAAGAAGAACAATTGCGGGATGTTTTAAAAAGAGTACAAAACAATATGAATTTTTATACAATTGAGTTATATCAAATTGAATTTCAAGGCGGCATAATTGACATAAATTTAAGCAATTATCAAAAACGTCTAGAAACTATTCAAGAGCGATTAAAAACAACTAAAAAAAACACAGAAGATGACCTAAGCTTCTTTGATAAATTTCCCAAGTTAGTAAAAGGTAAATACCTGCTACAAATTGCCAAAGACTCAGAAAACCTCAAGCGAATTTTGAAATTACAAGAGGATACCATTAACGCCGTGCGTAGTCGCGTCGAAGTGGAAAAAGCCGAACGCGATCGCAACTTCCAAGATGTGATCGCCATTTTAGGTGTAGGATGGAGCGTTGCTTCATTTTTGCCGTCATCAGAAAAAGAAAAAGAAAAAGTATGTAAAACTGAAAGCAAATCTGAGGTTCCATTTCCACAATCTTTAATACCAATGGCCCAAAAAGTCAGCGTTGCCATTGTTGCAGCAGCCTTCGCTTGGCTGCTAATTCGCTTATGGCCTGGGTTATCGAAACTAATACCCCTAGTACCCAAAAAAAAGAAATAGCTCTGCCTTAACTCTACTCCCTCTCCTACTTACCTATTTAACAATCGCTCAACCACAATTTCTATATCTGGAAACGCTAACGGGGAAACAACACCTTCAACCAAAGTTTCTTTTGACTGATAACCATTGTTCGTAGGCAGTCGAAAGACAATGAGTTGCATCTTCTTTAAATTAATTACCCAGTATTCAGGAATACCTGCTGCTGCATAAAGTCGAGTTTTAACCTCAGTATCCTTATTAAGGCTTGAATTTGCATACTCAATCAGCCAAAAAACATTTTCTGGATAGGGATGATGCTGACGATAATCCCGTCCTAAACGCTGGACAATTGAGATATCAGGTTCTGGTTCAGAATTGCTTTCTAGCAGGGTAATTGGTTTAGCCTGACGGACTTTGGCACGAGTGCCCAACAGATAAATCAAATATTCTCCAGCTTCATCGCTGCTGTAGGCGTGAGGTTCTCCCTCTGGTGCCATCTCAACAATTTCTCCCTTAATCAGCTCCACATGCCGCCCGGTTAAGATACCAGCTGTTATCATGCGGTGATAGTCTTCGACTGTCCATTTGGCAGTAATCAGTGTCACGGCAATAGCTCCCGTAGCTTTGGTATCGATGTCTTCTCGCCTTTCCCAATAGTCAAATTAAATGCTTGAGAGCTTACTCCCTCTCCTATTTACCATGTCGCAAACCCTTTCTTCGCAAAATCTCATCAATCCAAGCTAGTTCTAAATCCGCAAATGGCAGTAAAACTTCTGGTTGATAATCAATAAAGTAGTCGTAACCTGAACGCTCATAAACCTGATGCAATAAAGTCTGAAGGTCAATCATCGGTTCTTGCTCATCGCGGCTAAGAGGCAGGGGAAAAACGGGAATAGGTTCTGGTAAATTGAAGGGATACAAATCTGCCATGGGACGACTTTCCCATCGGCTTACCAAAATGCGGTAATCACTCTCCACTGCACCCTCTGCTAAAGGGAGAGGTTCTCCTTGAGAGAGTAGATCAATTTCAACCAGGTGGGTTTGACTGTTTAAAACCTTTTGTCGTTTCACTTCATATTTTTGTCTTCCCTCACCACGCTTGTTGGTAGGAGAGAGAATTTCAATTGCAACCACCACTTTTTGAGTTGCAACCTCCTTGACTTCTAGATAAGCCTCCCGCACTTCCTGCGGCATTGCTAGCCTGACTGAAAGCGGTGCTTTAGCCGTCACAGCAATACCTGATGAGTTGTCAGAACTTATACTCTGACGTGGAGAACGAGACTGCTGAACCGTAACATCAGGTCTTCCCACCAGCAACGTATTGAGATCGCTGACTTCATAAACCCGTTTATCGATATCAACTTGATACTTAGGCAAAAGCAAAGGAGTAAAAAAGTCAGCTAAACCAACAATTAATCGGTTGTGAAAAGTCGGCCAACGGTCTGGGTATTCCAGATAGGGGTTCATGCCAGGAAAAGGAGAGGGCATGGGTGTAGTTAAAGAGGGTTACTACTTTTATTCTAATCTCGTTCCAGCCACACCCACTCTACTAACTACTCACCTCCTCACCCCCTCACCCCCTCACCTCCTCACCCCCTCACCTCC
>JBAUJE010000423.1:0-8481 GCA_049683475.1 Coleofasciculaceae cyanobacterium
TTTAACAACCCCTAAGTTTTGACCTTGCTCGTCTAAGAGTAAGAAAACTGCACTTTTGTTAAACGCTGCCATTGCTTGGGGTTCAATCCCCCCTAGCCAAAACTCGACGGTATCTCCCTCAACTTTACTAATGACGGCTTCAGCCGGGGGTGTTTGTTGGTCGAGAAAGTAAGTAAGTTTGCTTTCGTTACCTGTGCCTCGTTTCGCCTCTAATTCCGGTATCTGTCTGGTACTGGAAATCCTAGTCGTACTGCGGGAGACATTGGCAATAACACTGCTAACTCCCTCGTTACCCGTTGCTTGCCAAAGATACTGAGTTAAGGCGTAGGTAAATGCTCCAGCATGAAAGCCATCGAAGGGAGTGTCAGCGGCGAGTTGTTCCCGTGCAGCCGATGCAATGACCACACCTTTGGCAATATCTGCTTGGCGTAATTTCTTAACTTGTTCAGCACTTAGACCAAGTTGTGACCTCAACTGCTGTTGATATTCCCTCTCCAGGGGACTTGGCTCAACTTCTGTTCCTCCATTCATAGCACGGATTGTCAGGTTGCCCCGCTTACCTCCACCGGAATGACAGCTATCTAATACAACACTGACATTATCTGTGGCTAAGGCAGACATCCACAAGAAGAGAGTTTCTCCCATGATGTCGGAAACCATTGTGCGTTCTGCCTGGGAAACAACCCGATCTATCGGTACAAAGGTACTGTTAAGCTGGTCTGCAAAGCCACTGTCTGGGTCGTATACTTGAGAACCATGTCCAGAAAAATGATAGACGACCACATCACCTGGTTTAGCTTGTTTAATTAAATGTTCTTCAAAGGCTTGCACTATGCCAGCACGAGTTGGTTTGATGTCTGCCTCGTCAGTTACCAATAAAATATCTTTGGGATTGAAGCCAAAGCGGTGAATTAATAGTTCTCTTTGCAAATAAACATCATTAATACAGCCTTGCAAAGGAGCATCTGCATAGCCATTAATCCCCACCAAAAGAGCTAACTTACGAGATGTGCTTTGGGCAAGACTTTTGCCGTAGCGTAATCCTTGGCGCTGGATGTCTAGCTGACTAATGCCGAGAGTCGCTAGGGTTGAGGCGGCAAATTGTAAGAATTGACGACGCTTAAGCCGAGACATTTTCAACTTCCCCTATTCCAAATTCCATGCTACATAGTCTGTCAATTTTAGACCTCTTGCATAAATCCTAGAAGGGCGTAGCATTTGCGGATAAAAACCTTGATTTTACTGATAAATCCGGGCGCAAATGCTACGCCCCTACAGCTAAAAACTGACTTTTGCAAGAGGTCTTTTGAAGTGAGGGATAATCCAAAATCCAAAATTCCTAAATCCTCAAATCACTAATCTAAAATCTAAAATCAACAATCTACAAGCCCCTCATCGTGTAGTGTTATAGTCCTCTTGAGAGGACTTTCGCTATTAGACAGGGGTTTGAACCCCTGGCGGGTAAGAGGGTTGGCGGGAAATCTGAGTTTAATGAGTCTTTTTTACTCTCTAGAGAGTCCTGGATACTCTTTAATGATTCTTTACTACTCTCTAGAGAGTCCTGGAACCTCTTTAGTGAGTCTTTGATACTCTCTAGAGAGTCTTGGACACTCTTTAATAAGTCTTTTTTACTCCCTAGAGAGTCTTGGACATTCTTTAATGAGTCTTTGATACTCTCTAGAGAGTCCTGGATACTCTTTAATGAGTCTTTACTACTCTCTAGAGAGTCTTGGACACTCTTTAATGAGTCTTTTTTACTCTCTAGAGAGTCCTGGACACTCTTTAATGAGTCTTTACTACTCTCTAGAGAGTCCTGGATACTCTTTAATGAGTCTTTGATACTCTCTAGAGAGTCCTGGAACCTCTTTAATGAGTCTTTGACACTCTCTAGAGAGTCTTGGAACCTCTTTAATGAGCAAAACCTCCCCTTTCCCTTGTCCTCCTTGTCTGTAAAATACCCTCTAGCCAAGAATGCTGACATTTCTGCATATCCTTCCGCAGGCTAGAACTAGATAGAAGTGAATATCTAAAACACTGCCGTTGGATTCTTAAGGTGATGGGACTGAAAAGATTTTGCCAAGTTGCGCTGCTTACTCTACCACTAGTTATTTTGCCCTCTGGGAGGTTGGACTTTCCGGTAACTTTTTCAGGGTTGCCAGCAGTGGCTCAAAGCGTAGATGCTCGGAAAGCAGAAGCTGATCGACTGTTGCAGCAGGGGTTTGAGCAGCTTAACACTAGTCAATTTGAAAAGGCTATTCAGTCTTGGCAAGAGGCTTTAGCTATTTATAGGGAAATTGGCGATCACTTTGGTGAGGGGAGGACTCTGAGCAATCTGGGATTAGCTGACCTTTACCAAGGGAACTATGCCCAAGCTATTGATTACCTTCAACAGTTGTTGACAATTGCTAGAGAAATTGGCGATCGCAAAGGTGAAGGGTGGACTTTGGGAAATCTAGGAAATGCCTACACTATTTTGGGAGATAACACTAAAGCTGTTGAACACTTCGAGCAAGTTTTGGAAATTGCACGGGAAGTTAACGACCGTAGTAGTGAGGGGAAGACCCTTGGCAACTTAGGCAACGTCTATATAGCTTTGGGGGAGTACACCAAAGCTATTGAATATTGCCAACAGAATTTAGCAATAGCAAGGGAAATTAATGATCGTCAGAGTGAGGGGGCAGCACTTGGTTCTTTGGGTCTTGCCTATTTGAAGTTGGGTAACTATACCAAAGCTCTTGAGTATCTTCAGCCGCGTTTAAAAATAGCACGGGAGATTCATGACCTTCGAGGTGAGGGAAGGGCATTAGGCAATCTTGGTCTTGTTTACTTGAGCCTAGGCGACCCTAGCAAAGCGATTGAGTACCTTCAACAGACTTTAGAAATCACACGCGTAACTAAAGACTACCAAAACGAAGGAGCAACGCTGGAAAATTTAAGTCGTGCTTACTTAAAGCTAAACGATAATGAAAAAGCAATTGAGTACTCTATGCAATCTTTAGCCATCGCACAGAAGATTAGAGACAGTCAAAATGAAGCGAAAGCACTGATTAATCTGGCAGAGGCTTACATCAACTTAGGAGATTCTACTAAAGCCCTTGAGTATCTCAAACCGCTTTTAATGATTTCGCAAGAGAAAAATGATCTTCCAAAGGAAGGGGCAACTTTGGGAAATTTGAGTCTTGCTTACTTAAATCTAGGTGATTATAGCCAAGCTATTGAGTATGGGAACCAGGCATTGGAAATCGCTCTAGAGATTAAGGATCGTCAAATCGAGGGAAAAGCTTTAGGAAATTTGGGTCTTGCTTACTTAAGTTTGGGCGACTATAGCCAAGCTATTGATTACCAGCAGCAGTGGTTGGCAATTGCGCGTGAGATTAAGGATCGTCAAGGCGAGGGAAAAGCTTTAGGAAATTTGGGTAGTGCTTACTTAAGTTTGGGCGACTATAGCCAAGCTATTGATTACCAACAGCAGTGGTTGGCAATTGCTGAAGAAATTGGCGATCGCAACAGCGAAGGGAAAGCGCTGGGAAATCTGGGAGCTATTTACCGTAACCTAGGGGACTATGCCCAAGCTATTGATTACCTCCAGTCCCGCTTGGCAATTGCGCGTGAGATTAAGGATCGTCAAGGCGAAAGTAAGGCGTTGGGCAATCTGGGACTTACTTACCAAAAACTAGGGGACTATGCCCAAGCTATTGATTATCATCAACAGTCCTTGGCAATTGCCAAAGAAATTGGTGACCGTAGCAGTGAAGGGGCTGCTCTTAACAATCTGGGAGTAACCCTTTTCGATTCTGGCAATCTCTCAGCAGCAGAAAAAGCCCTCAACGAAGGAATGAATGTTTACGAATCTCTGCGAGGTCAACTAGGCAATAATAATGATGACTGGAAAGTTTCCATCTTTGAAACACAAGCTAATACCTACCGCACACAGCAACAAGTCCTCGTTGCCCAAAATAAAACTAACCAAGCCTTGGAAATTGCAGAACGAGGTAGAGCGCGCGCCTTTGTCGAATTACTAGCAACTAAGCTTAATCCAACAGAGGAATCCACCCCACCCCCACCCAGCCTTGAGCAGATTAAACAAATTGCCAAAGCCCAAAATTCTACCCTGGTTCAATACTCAATTATTTATGATGTATTCCAAGTTGAAGGTAAAGAACAAACCCACCAATCAGAACTCTACATCTGGGTAGTCAAACCCACCGGAGAAATTACCTTTAAACAAGTTGACCTCAAACCCCTACTACAAGAACAAAACATCACCCTAGCCGACCTCGTCATTAATACCCGCCATACTATTGGTGCAAGAGATCGCAGTCTTGAAATTAGCTTCGAGCCTGGAATAGCACAAAAACAAAGCTTAGAGCAACTCCATCAAATCCTCATCGAACCCATCGCCGAACTCCTCCCCACCAACCCAGAAGAACACGTTATCTTTGTCCCTCAAGGTGAACTCTTCCTCGTTCCCTTCCCCGCACTGCAAGACAATGAAGGAAAATATCTAGTAGAAAAACATACTATCTTAACTGCCCCAGCAATTCAGGTCTTAGAACTCACCCAACAGCAAAAGAGGGGAGTCGGGAGTCGGGAGTCGGGAGTCGGGGGAGATGAGGTTTTAGTAGTGGGAAATCCGACTATGCCTAGTTTTGCCCCAAAAATTGGTCAAGAACCACAACAGTTACCAAGCTTACCAGGTGCAGAACAAGAAGCAGAAACAATTGCCTCTTTATTCCAAACCCAACCCCTAATTGGCAGTGCAGCCACAGAAACTGCACTCAAAACCAAACTTTCCCAAGCTCGCATCATTCATTTTGCCACCCACGGCTTATTTGATGGTGTGCAAGGATTAGAAAGTTCCATCGCTTTGGCCCCCACAGATACAGACAACGGCTTACTCACCGCCGCAGAAATCCTTAATCTAAAACTAAATGCTGATTTAGTAGTCTTAAGTGCCTGCAACACTGGACGAGGAAGAATTACAGGCGATGGAGTAATCGGCTTATCCCGTTCCCTCTTCCTGGCCGGAACCCCAAGCGTAGTAGTCTCTCTCTGGTCAGTCCCCGATGCTCCTACGGCAGAATTAATGACTCTGTTCTATCAAAACCTGCAAAATCCAGAATTTAATAAAGCTCAAGCATTACGCCAAGCGATGCTGACAATTATGGAGGAAAATCGTGATAAACCGAGGAATTGGGCAGCCTTTACTTTGGTGGGAGAGGCGGAGTAGGTGAGGAGACGGGGAGACGCGGGGACGCGGGGACGCACAGAGAGAGTTTATCCATATTTTTACCATTAAACTTGAGCCAGAGTAAATAATTGCTCAGCCATCGATTCAATTAGTTGACGCTTAGCTAACTTAGATAGCCAATCAGCAGGTATCCCTCCCTCACCATAAAATGCTCCTGCTAATTGTCCATAAACTGCACCCGTCGTATCTGCATCATCACCCAAATTAACAGCCAGTAAACATCCTTCCTGAAAAGAACTACTCTGATAAAAAGCCCATAATGCAGCCTCTAGGGATTTAACTACATAACCAGTCCCTTTAATTTCTGGGGGTTGGCGGCGTTTAAAGGAACCTTGAGCAATTTCGTCAATTTCTTCGACTAGGGGATTTTCCTGCCAGTATCCAGGTATGGGACTGTAATATTCTCTTAGCAGTTCCTCTTTACTAACTCCCTGAACAGCACCAACTAACAAAGCTGCCAGATAGCGACAGGCATCAACTGCGGCTGGTGTAGCGTGGGTAGTACGGGAACTATCAGCAGATTTAGCGATCGCTTCTTGGGGAGTGTTGGCATAAAACAGAGGTACTGGCCCTAAGCGCATAATTGAGCCATTACCTGCACTGCGAGGTTCTGTTGAACCACAGTAGGGATTTTGAGTTTGTTCAAACAGAAGTAAAGCATGCCTGACAGTATTGCCAATATCAAAACAGCGATCGGTACTACTTAAATGACCTTGCCGAAACCATTGCACATATCTTTGCAATTGGTCAACTGGATTAAAACCCTTATTTTCAATCAAACTTTCGGCTAGGCATAAAGCCATAGAAGTATCATCAGTCCAGTAACCGGGTTTTAAACCAAAAGGCCCACCACCAACCATGTCCTCAAGGGGAGTAAAGGAACCAGGTCGTCTAAATTCTAAAGTAGTTCCTAGTGCATCTCCTGTTGCTAAACCCAACAGACAGCCACGGTAGCGTTCAATACTCATTACTCAATACTCCCTACTCAATACTCCTTACTCAATACTCCTTACTCAATACTCCTTACTCATTACTCCTTACTAAGGATAAACTTGGGGATACTCATCAGGTTCTACATAATTCCCGTCACATTCTTGTTTTGCCTTGTATTCAACTAACTGCAATTGGTCTTCTGAGAATTTATACTGCGCTAAAGAACCACAATCTCCTATGCCTCTGTATTTGGTGAAGACAGTTAATAATTGCTTTTCTGGGTCATATTCAGTGAGTCCACCGATAGAACGGGCATCGGTTTTTTGTAGTTTACCAGTACTATCTTCTTCAAATCTTGTCAGGGTGAGGGGTTGAGCTTCAAGTCCATTGGGAGTTTGGGTTAGTAGTAGGTATTCGTAAGCCCCCTGATAAGCCGCCATAAAGCACATCAGTTGCACTAAATATTTTTTCTCGCCCACTTGGTAAAGACTGGATTCAGTTTCTGCCGCTTCCGGGTCAAAGTTATCTTCACAAATGCCTAATCTCTTGGCGTTGTCGTATAGGTATTTTCTAGCATCTTCTTGGTTTAATGCGATCGCCTCTGGCGCTGGTGCGATCGCGTCAGTTGCAGAGTCTGTGGAGTCTACTGCTGCACTCTCTTGGCTGTCAGTTTGGGTTGCTGGGGGAGTTGAGGGAGAGCAGCCTATTAATAGTGATAGTAGAGTAGCTAAGCAAGCAGTGCCTAATCTGTTTAATGGTTTTGCCATGTCTGCTGAAGAAATAGTTGCTAGGTGGCTTTTACCGATCTTAGTCTAGTGGTACTTATTTTGGCTATTTAATTATATTTATGTGAGGTTAAATTAGTGGTTGACGTGATGACATGTCTAACCATATTTATCACCTTTTAAATAAGTAAACATACCAAGTATAACATCGTGTATTTGAATTTAAAGTTTTGATGAACTTCTTTGTCTGTATGGGTTTCATGGCTGCCAAGGCAAGTAGTTGTTGCTATAATAAATACAGAAAGCAATTAACAACAACTAAATAGAAACAACCGAGCAATTCCTACCTAAAATTCGTGAGGCTTAACCAATGACAAACAGCAATATCGAAGTAGTTTTTAGCTTTGATACCACGGGTAGTATGTATCCTTGCCTAACTCAAGTTCGCCGCAAAATTAAGGAAACGGTTACTCGACTGCTCTACGAAATTCCCGGAATACGTATCGGTATTATCGCCCACGGTGACTATTGTGATGAAGGAAGAACTTACGTTACTAAAATCTTTGATTTATCAGGAGACGTAGATGAAATTTGTAATTTCGTTCAAAATGTAGAACCAACTGGCGGAGGTGATGCGCCAGAATGTTATGAATTAGTTTTGCATCAAGCTCAGTCTTTATCTTGGACACCAACTAACTCGAAAACTCTAGTTTTAATTGGTGATGATATTCCCCATGCTCCAGCGCAGACCCCTCAAAAGATCAACTGGCGTAAGGAAGTGAAAAAGCTAGAGGAAATGGGAGTAGCAGTTTATGGGGTACAAGCTCTCAACCGTCGTCATGCCACCCAATTCTATAAGGAGTTAGCGGAAAAAAGCGGAGGTTTTCATCTCAATTTAGACCAGTTTTCTTACATTACTGATTTGTTTTTGGCGGTTTGTTATCAGCAATCTTCTGATGAGCAATTACAAGCTTATGAGCAAGAAGTAATTGATAAAGGTCGGATGAATCGTGGTTTAAACAAAATGTTTAATACCATGCTGGAACGAGAAGCTGTTACTGTTTATGAACCAAGCTCACTCAAGGCTGTACCACCAGGACGTTTTCAAGTTTTAGATGTTGATGAAAACATTTCTATCAAGGCTTTTGTCTTAGAAAATGGTTTGACTTTTAAAACGGGGCGAGGTTTCTACGAATTTACTAAGACAGAAACGATTCAAGGTAAGAAAGAAATCATTTTGATGGAACGAGAAACTGGAGATTTATTTGCCGGAGAAGCTGCACGAGAAATGTTAGGTTTGCCGATGGGTGAAACGGTGCGGATTAAACCGAGTAATTTAGAAAAATATGTAGTTTTTGTGCAAAGTACTTCAGCTAATCGCAAGTTGATAGGAGGAACTCGCTTTCTTTATGAAGTAGAAGATTGGGCGCGTTAATTAAATAATAATGGGTTTTTAGAGACGTTCCATGGAACGTCTCTACGCTGTTTTCTGAGGCGATCGCTTGAAAAGGTGGCGGCTTTTAGAAGATAGTGTATAGCACCACGCGTTAATGTTAGGACATTTCTATACTC
>JBAUJE010000424.1:0-2894 GCA_049683475.1 Coleofasciculaceae cyanobacterium
CCCCTGCTTCCCCTGCCTCCCCTGCTTCCCCATCTTTCTGCATTCTTAATTCTGAATTCTTAATTCTTTCTACCTCCTTGTCTCCCCCAGCTCCCCTTCACCCCGGAGACAACTCCTCTAAAATCCCATCTTCCCCTCCTGCAACCCAGTTAGCAAAGCGCTTTGCTAAAGGTGGTACAAATACTAGGGGATTGGTAAATCCGGAGAAAACATAAACTCCCTCTACGCCAGCAATAGAGCCAACTACTGGTAAATTGTTATTGCTAAAAGCCACTAAACAATCATGCCAAATTCCTGGCAAGTTCTCTATGACTGGTAAAACTTGTCCTACTTGTCTGCGAATTGTTGCCTCACTTTGCTCTCTTGAGACTTGAGCATAGGGATTAGTGAGAACGCGGCTAATTTGACCAATGCGTAAACTACCATCAATGAACTGAACTACACTAGCATCTATAATGGCCGGCACTAGCTCATGATCTGGTTCATCCCAAAGAGGTTCTAAATCAGCAGTGCTGGCTTGTGCTTCTATTTGAAATCTTTTCGTATCAGCTGGCATGACGATTGTCTGTAACTTCGCCTCAACTACTGGGGTTTCAATCATCTCTGCACGGGTGAAATATAAGGGTACATGAATACCAGACACTTTGAGTAAAGCACGGCTAAGTCCACCAGCACAAACCACAGTGTTGGCAGCATAATAATTCTGTTGAGGGGTTTTTACTCCCTTGATTTGATTACCACTTCGCAACAGTTCCCCAACTTGAGCAATTTGCACCTCACCCCCAGCGCGGCGGAAAGCTTGAAGATAAGCTTGAGTGGTTTTGTCGGGGTTAATATGGCCATGGCGGACTGTCAGTGCTGCGGCGATCGCCTCTTTATTTAATAACGGTTCCATCTGGCAAGCTTCCTCTACACTGAGCAGTGTGGCAGGAATGGCAAACCGAGCATATTCATCTGCCTTTGCTTGGGGGTCATCATTTTGGTCAATTGTCAGCAACAAATCCAATTCCCGGAATTGAGTATCACCCTCTAATTCCTCAGATAGGTGAAGGTGGATTTCTTTTCCTTCTTGACATAGCACTCTTGTCAACTCTGAAGTCCCTGACCAATAAGCCAAACCACCGTAGCTATAGCGGGTAGCATTATCGGGGATGGCATTTTGCTCTAATAGCAAAACAGTAAAACTCAGGCGACGCAGTTCGTAAGCTAAGGCTGCACCCGTGATACCGCCACCAACCACAATCCAGTCATAAGTTGCCATAAATTCCCTGTTAGTCGCCACTTATTACTTTACTGAATTTTCCTTTGCCATTAGTAGAAGCTTTCGCTCTATCTCGAATTATTACAAATAATTAAAATTAATCAACAATCAAACAAACTTAAAGATTACTTAAGTTTGAAGAATATTAAGGGATATCACAATTAAATTTAGAACAAAGACTATAAAAAAAGTAAATTTTAGGTAAAAAAAGTTGTGTCAAAGAAACAAGAGCAAAATAACAAACCAGATCCCCAAAAGGAGCTACTTCGCCAAGCAGCACTTGAACGTTACCTCTCTCTGAAAGGAAAGCCCCTAACTAGTTTGAGCCTAGAGGAACGATACTTTCTTGAGAATTATCAGTTATACCTAAAAGAGCTACAGCAAGTCTAAATAAATAACCAAGTTTAAATTAAAATACATTGTTATTTTACAGTTTGCGCTAAGGCAAAACCATGATTTTCTAGCACCTTAGCAACTTGCATAATCAGTTTTTCCTGATAGGGGGCAGCAATAATTTGCAGTCCTATAGGTAAATTACCGAAATTTTGAATTGGCGCTGATAAAACAGGTAAACCAATAAAAGAGAGAGGTTGAGTAAATAATCCCAAGTTGGGGCGAACTAAGACCTCTTCACCAGCAATTATTATTTTCTCTTGACCAAGTTTTGGCGCAACACAAGGAGTGGTTGGAGCAAGAATGACATCTACATTTAGGAAGATTTTTTTTAGCTGATCGCGGTACCATTGTCTAAATCTTTGGGCTTGAATATACCAGGTAGCAGGAATTAAGGCACCAGCAAGAAAGCGATCGCGTGTAGCGGGGTCAAAATCTTGGGGACGCGATCGCAAGTTCTTTAAGTGTAAATTTGCCCCTTCAGAAGCCGTAATAATATAAGCCGCAGCACGGGCACGAGCAGCTTCTGGTATGCTCACAGTTGCAGTTACATTAAGGGCGGAAGCTACTTTAGTAACAGCTTCTAAGGCTGCTGGTTCTGCACTTTGGGCAAAGTAACCATCGGCAACAGCAATACGCAACCCCTCAATACCTTGTTCTAATTGGGGTAAACAAGGTTCTAGAGGGCGATGGGTACAGATTGGATCAGCCAGATCTGCACCCTGTAGTAAATCAAAAACCGTGGCAATGTCCCTTACAGAACGAGCAAAAGGGCCAATATGGTCTAAGCTACTAGAAAATAAAACGGCACCAGCTCTAGAGAGACGACCATAGGTAGGTTTTAGACCAAAAACACCGCAGAGGGAAGCGGGAACACGGATTGAACCATTAGTGTCAGAACCGAGGGTGAGAGGGACTAAACCCGCAGCCACCGCAGCAGCTGAACCACCAGAGGAACCGCCAGCAATACGGGTTGGATCGTGGGGGTTGGGGGTAGCACCATAATGGCTGTTTTCTGTAACAAAGCCATAGGCATACTCATCCATATTTAAGGCACCAACTAGTATTGCACCTGCTTGTTTAAGTTTGCTAATAGCCGTAGCATCACGGGTAGCTGGGGGATTTTCTGCGTTAATTATTGAGCCTGCTAGGGTGGTTAAATTGGCAATATCAAATAAGTTTTTGACAGCAAAGGGAACACCAGCTAAAGGGCCAGGGTTTTTTCCTTGGGCAATTGCTT
>JBAUJE010000425.1:0-2425 GCA_049683475.1 Coleofasciculaceae cyanobacterium
CCCCCAGCTTGGGCCAAGTTCGGTCGTCCACCGCCACCACCACCACACATCTTGGCAACAGCACCGATAAACTTACCTGCTTGTAACTTCTTCTCTTTGTGAACTTTGGGACTGAAAGCTGCTACTAAACTTACCTTTCCTTCTGAGGGAACGGAACCTAAAACTACGGCACTTTCTCCTAATTTCTGCTGCAACCTTTCTGCGGCAGTTTTTAAAGCATCTGGGTCAAATTCTCCCAGTTCTGCAACTAGAACTTTAAACTCACCTACAGATTCTGCTGTATCTAATAATTGGTCAGATTTAGCTAAGGCAAGTTCCTGTTTAGTAGCGTCTAATTGTTTCTGAGTTGCCTTCAGTTCAGTTTGTAAGTTGGTAATACGTTCTGGTAATTCTTCTGGCTTTGCCTTGAAGCGATCGCTTAATTCTTTCACTACTTTATCCCGCACGTTTAAGTAATCGAGAATCGCTGGCCCTGCTACTGCTTCAATTCTCCTGATACCTGAAGAAATACCTGCTTCTGAGATAATCTTAAATACACCAATCTCTGCCGTGTTACTAACATGAGTACCACCGCATAATTCCATGGAAACATCAGGAAAATCAATTACTCTGACATCATCGCCGTACTTTTCCCCAAACATGGCAGTTGCACCTTTGGCTTTTGCCTCGGCAATGGGCATTACCGTTACTTCTGCTGCGTGTGCTTCACTAATCCAAGTATTAATTTGCTCCTCAACTTGGGTCAAGTCTTCTGGGGTTAAAGCACGAGGACAGTTGAAATCAAAGCGCAACCTGTCAAAAGATACTAAAGAACCGGCCTGAGAAATAGCAGAATCAACAATCTTTTTCAATGCTGCTTGCAATAAGTGAGTTGCCGTATGATTAGCTTGGGTACGACGGCGACAAGCACGATCAATTTGTGCTGCAACGATGTCTCCTACTTGTAATGTCCCCCGTTCAATGCGTCCGAAGTGGACAAAGAAATCGGATTCTTTCTTAACATCTTCGATGCGTACTAAGACATTATCACCAGAGAAATAACCGCGATCGCCAATTTGTCCCCCGGATTCGGCATAGAAAGGAGTTTGATTTAAAATTACCTGAACTTCAGCCCCTGCTTCTGCTAATTCTACTGATTTACCATCTACTAATAGCGCTTCTACTTTGGCTGTTGACTGGGGTTGGGTGTAGCCGATAAATTCTGTGGCGTGGATATGTTCTGCCAATTTATCAATGCTACCCTGTACCGTTAAATCAATGGTTTCATGGGCATCTCTAGCCCGTTGTCGTTGGGCCTCCATTTCCGCTTCAAAGCCTGCTACATCGACGGTTAGACCTTGTTCTTCGGCGATTTCTTGGGTTAACTCTAAGGGGAAACCGTAGGTGTCATAGAGGGTAAAGGCATCTTGACCAGAAATTTGTTTTGGCTTTTTATCAAGAATTTCTGCCAATAATTTCTCACCTCGTTCCAAGGTTTTGAGAAATTGCGATTCTTCCCGTTGTAATTCTGCCTTAATTACCCCTTCCCGTTGTCGCACATTAGGATAGGCTGTTTCAGAAAGTGCGATCGCCGTTTCTGCAACTTGGCAAATAAATTCCCCTTCAATACCTAGTAACCTACCATGACGCACCACCCGACGAATTAAACGACGCAGGATATAACCCCTACCAATATTGGAGGCGCTAATTCCATCAGCAATCATCTGGACAACCGATCGCACATGGTCACCAATTACCTTTAAAGATACTTTTGTCTTCTCATCACTCTTGACGTAATCAATGTCTGCAATCTTCGCCGCCGTTTCAATAATCGGGAAAATTAAATCAGTTTCGTAATTATTCGGCACTTTCTGGAGGATTTGCGCCATCCTCTCTAGTCCCATACCTGTGTCAATATTCTTATTTTGCAGAGGTGTCAGGCTACCCTCAGCATCCCGGTTATATTGCATGAACACCAGGTTATAAAACTCGATAAACCGGGTGTCGTCTTCTAAATCAATCTTTTTGTCCCCTTGTTCAGGGTGGAAATCATAGTAAATTTCTGAACAGGGGCCACAGGGACCCGTGGGGCCAGATGTCCAGAAGTTATCTTCCTCTCCCATCTTTTGGATACGATGGGCAGGGATACCAATTTGATCTCGCCAAATCGCAAAAGCTTCCTCATCTTCCTTAAAGACACTGGGGACAAGGCGTTCTGGGGGTAAACCAAAGACTTCCGTGGAGAGTTCCCAGGCCCAAGCGATCGCTTGTTCTTTAAAATAATCCCCAAAGCTAAAATTACCCAGCATCTCAAAGAAGGTATGATGCCGTGCTGTGCGTCCGACATTTTCTATATCATTAGTGCGGATACACTTTTGGGAAGTAGTAGCGCGGGAAAACTCCGCCTGACGCTGTCCCAGGAAAATTGGTTTAAAAGGCAACATTC
>JBAUJE010000426.1:0-2142 GCA_049683475.1 Coleofasciculaceae cyanobacterium
TTTAATTTGTATAATACTAGCGAGCAAGATGCTCGCACTACAAAATTTTCCCGTTTTCGCATCATACAATTTAGCTGCACATCAGCTTATTAGGACTTACGCACCGTCACAGAATTATGTCATCCTGAGCGATAGCGAAGGATCTCCAGACGACTGAGATGCTTCACTATCACCTCAGCATGACACTTGAGTGCGTAAGTCCTATTGCAAATATTTATTTTTGTAAACAAATGCGTAATTGTTGGGGAGCATCCCATTTTGGAAAATACAAGGATAGGGCTAATTTTCAATTCGCGAGTAGTACTCGCGAATTGAAATACCATTGTCTGGCTCAACTACAGAGGCTGGCATAATAGAGAGGTAGATGTTCATACGCTTTGATCATGAAGAAAGCCGAACGCCTGGAACTGGAAGCTTGTTTAAGACGAGCCAGTGAGATCCTGTACAACAATACTGATACAGATAGCTTGGAAACCCTAGCAGATATCGAAATTGCAGTCAGAAACCACGTCTTAGAACACGTCAGTCCCCAAATTGCCCTTTTTTTATCGCAAAAAAGACCCCTCTCAAACGAGGAAAAACCCGAACCATTAAAAGCTGTCTCGGAAAACTGAAGATTACGAAAAAACAAGCAGATGCTTTGGGAATAGAATCTTATACGCGCCATAGTCCTCTGCTCGAAAAATGTTGCCTTCTTTTAAGTGCTAATGAGTCGTATAAAAATGCAGCGCAAGACTTACATATCTTAACTGGACTCAAAGTTGGTCACTCTACCCATCATCGAAAAGTTAACAAAATTGACTTACCATTGCCAGAGCTAAAACAAGGGTTATCCGAGGTAAGTGTTGATGGAGGAAAAATCCGCTTGAGGACGGATATCACTGTTTTCAACGGGAGAAAATTTGTTCAATTGGGAGCGGTGCGGTGGAATCAGCCGTCAAACAAATAAGCCACCGAGTTAAACTAACCGGAGCTCAGTGGCTTCCAGAGAATGTCGCTAATATCTTACAACTGCGTTGTGCCTATCTCAACGGTCAACTAGCTATTTAAGCACTTAAAAATCCTGCTTAAAGAGCCTCCCTAATTTGACAAGATTCGCGAGTTATAATCGCGAATAGATGTCTGATGGAGATTGAGAGCGATGGGTAGAAGAGTTTCCAGAAAATCGCAACAAGATAAACTAGAGAGAATAACTCGTTTACAGACGGCGATTGCCAGTCTCGAAACCTACAAAAATTTCTTTGAGCGTCAAGGGGAACTTGCCCCCTATGATGTTTGGGTAGCGCGTTATCAAGTCCGACAGCTCCAAAAAGCTTACTGGTACTACAAGCTACAAGCTAGTTCGCCCACCTTTGCAACCACAGGCGAAACGCCCAAGCTAAGTAAATATAAGCATTTGGGGAAGGCTGGAAGTGAAGCTCATGTTGCCGGGGTGATGGGGGTAGCCAGAAGAACCATAGTTTCTGAATTGCAAAAAACGATTGATTCTCTTAAGAATAGCTTAGTAGATATTTCTTTCGACTCGGAACAAGAAAATATTTAAGTCGGGATATTATTCGCGAGTACTAATCGCGAATAAGTTTTTTCTTTTTTCCAAAATGGGATGCTCCCAGATAGAAAGCTTCCCTTAACCTACAGCGATCGCACTCTACCTAAGTAGGGTAAGTAATAAGTAATGAGTAATGAGTGATAACTCACGGTTTGCCTTAATCTCTACGTCCCCACGTCACCAACTATTCAAAATCTAAATCTACAAAAGCTTATCAGGGTCGATATTCAGTTCTCGCAGTTTTTCAGCTAATTTGTCTGCTCGTTCTTCTGGAGTGCTAACTAATTTACCTTCTGGGGTAAAAAAGCGGACAAAATTGTCATGGATTCCCAGATACAATCCTAACTGTTGACTCCATAAGTATCCTTGCTCATTCGGTTCTAGTGCTTCGTATTTGCCGTCTACTAGATGAAAGCCATTCAACTCTAATTTATCTGGATCAAATAAAAAGTAATCGGGAGTCCGAAAGGTATCTTGATAAATCTTTTTCTTAGTAACTTTATCGGTATTGGCTGTAGATGGGGAGAGTACTTCGACGATGACATTGGGATATTTGCCATCTTCTTCCCAAACTACCCAGCTTTTACGGGTTT
>JBAUJE010000427.1:0-4284 GCA_049683475.1 Coleofasciculaceae cyanobacterium
GGGGGAGTTGGAGGTGATGGGGGAGGTGAGGAAGATGGGGAAGATGGGGGAGGTAAGGAAGATGGGGGAGGCAAGAAAGCTAAATATACATCACTTAAATGGGAATTGCTAGAGACGTGACAATTTAAAATAGAGATGATTTGAGTAATCTAGAGAAGGGAGAGCCGGTTTATGCCAGTTATCGCCGTTGTAGACTATGACATGGGAAACCTGCACTCGGCTTGTAAGGGTTTAGAGAAAGCTGGTGCCACAACTAAGATTACCGACTCATCAGCAGAGATTGAACAAGCAGATGCTGTAGTTCTTCCGGGAGTAGGTTCTTTTGATCCGGCCGTTCAACATCTACGTTCACGGGGATTAGTTGAACCCATCAAACAAGTTATTGCTAGGGGCAAACCTTTCTTAGGTATTTGCTTGGGTTTGCAGATTCTCTTTGAAGGTAGCGAAGAAGGTTCTGAACCTGGTTTAGGCATCATTGCTGGTACTGTACGCAAATTTGTACCAGAACCAGGAATTACTATTCCCCACATGGGTTGGAACCAACTGGAATTTACTCAACCTGACTGCTCTTTGTGGAAAAACATACCTGGCAATCAGCGAGTCTATTTTGTCCATTCTTATTATGTTGATCCCGTTGATCCTAAAATTAAGGCAGCAACTGTAACTCATGGTAGTCAAACGATAACAGCCGCGATCGCTCAGGATAACTTAGTGGCAGTACAGTTTCACCCAGAAAAATCTTCTTCTACAGGTCTACAGATACTATCTAACTTCGTAGCTAGTGTCACAACTAAAGTGGCAGTCTGAGACTGAACTGCCGATTTTGGATTTTGAATTAATTAAATGTTTCTAGTTAGTCTTTAGCATTCTCAATGAGAATTTATGGCAACCGTCAATTAAAAACCTTGCCAGGACAAACAACTCGACCAACCCTGGCGCGGGTTAGGGAAGCAGTATTTAACATTTGGCAAGGTACGATCCCCGGTTGTCGATGGCTAGATTTGTGTGCTGGTACTGGTTCAATGGGGGCCGAGGCATTGTGTAGAGGTGCTTCTCTAGTTGTAGGGATTGACAAGTGGGCAAAAGCCTGTGCAGTTATGCACCAAAATTGGCAACAGATTGCTCAACCAGAACAAAAATTTCAGGTCTTACGGGGAGATGTGAGAGTCAGGTTAAAAAGTCTTGCTAGTCAGCAGTTTGATAGGATTTACTTCGATCCTCCTTATGCTAGTGAATTGTACCAGCCAGTACTAGAGGCGATCGCTAATTACCAACTACTTGATGCTACAGGTGAGCTAGCCGTAGAGCATAGTTCAGATAACTTACAAAACCAGAACCTAATATTGCCTGGACTAGAAATCTGCCGAGAGAAAGTTTACAGTAACACCGCCTTGACCTTCTATCGAGTATCTAGCCGAAAGGAAGATTAAACTTTGTACCCTAATCCCCAAACCAATCGCCGCCGCCTACTCAAACTGCTAGGACTAAGCCTGCTAGCTAGCCAGTTACCAGCTACGGTAGCTCATAGTACTCAATCTCCGAAAGCAATACTTAAACCTGCTCGTTTAAGGAGAGGTGATACGGTGGGATTGGTAAGTCCTGCTAGTCCTGTAGATAAGGAAGATGTCCAGGATTTTATAGAGGTTCTTTCTAAACTAGGATTAAAAGTTAAATTAGGCAACCATGTTCTTGATGAGTACGGCTATTTAGCTGGTAGAGATGCTGACCGTGCTGCTGATATTCATAAAATGTTTGCTGACTCCTCTGTTCAGGGACTTTTGTGCATGGGAGGAGGTTGGGGAGGTAATCGCCTTTTACCTTTACTCGACTACAGCCTAATTCGTCGGCATCCTAAAATTTTGCTGGGTTATAGCGATATTACCTCATTACTTTTATCTATTTATGCTCACAGTGGAGTTGTTACCTTTCACGGTCCAATGGGAACATCAACCTGGAATCCCTTTTCTACCAGTTATATGCGGCGGATTTTGTTTGATGGGGAAGCCTTAAAACTGAAAAATTCTGAGGATGTACCTGTTGAAACTATTACTGGGGGTAAAGCTAGAGGTCGTCTTTTGGGAGGTAATTTGTCAGTACTAGCTGCACTAGTAGGTTCACCTTACTTACCAGAATGGAGACAAACTATCTTATTTGTAGAAGATATTAGGGAAGATGTTTATCGGATCGACCGACTGTTAACTCAGCTAAATTTAGCGGGAATTTTACCCCAAGTAGCTGGTTTTATTTTTGGACGGTGTACTAGATGTCCGGAAGGGGAAGATGGTGATCCCTCCCTAACCTTAGAGCAAGTTTTAGCAGATCAGATTAAACCTTTGGGAGTTCCCGCTTGGTATGGTTCAATGATTGGCCATGTTACGGATAAGTTTACGGTGCCAGTGGGTGTGGAAGTAGAAATTGATGCCAATCAGGGAACTATTCGTATGTTGGAGGCCGCGATTATTTAGCTAGTAGTCTGCAATGGGAGGGGGCTTTTGCTTAATCAGGCATGTGCTTTGCGATGGTAGCGGCTTCATCAGTAGGAGCGTAGTAAAGGATAACTACAGCCTCGTAGATACCATCAGTAGGAGGGCATACCTGCCAGGTTTTGAGGTAGAACATGTCCGCTTCGTCTCCTGATTCGTAGTAGTCCCAAACCCAAGCAAAGTAGTCCCCCCGCTGCTTTTGACAATCCTTTTCCAGGTCTTTCAGGTATTGCTCTAGGGGCATGTGTATCGTACCACCACCTGTTAGAGGCAAGTAGGGACTACCAGGGAATGGGTGAGCTATAGCGAATACATTGGGGATACCTGTTGTCCAAACATCCCTGAGTAAGTTTTTACTAGTAGCTACAGTCATTTTTCTTACCTCCAAACCTTGAATCTACAATCGAGTAGTTTTTTACCAATGGGCTTCGCCTTGGCATCAGTCCCGCCATACTCCTGAGCGATGTCCAAGCATTTCTTGTCAGCCTCAAGTTGGTTTTTCGCCTTCAACCGCTCGCTTTCTTCCTCTAGCTGTGCTTCTGGGTCGGGCAGATACTCTCCTAGCTCATTACCCTCTTGGCAAAATCCCGTTCACTACACTACTTTGGAGGATTTAGGAATCGATCCTTCTACTCTTAAGTTTGAAAAAATACAAAAGGTAGAAAAACAGGCTGAAACTGAAATACAGCCTTTATCAATTGAACAAGCAAAAGAGGGACTATCAAAGAAATTTGGTATTGCTCCAGAACAAATCGAGATTGTAATCAAAGGTTAATAGAAAATTATTCGCATAAATAAATTATTAGTTAATCACAAGGATATTAAAAATGGCTCTTGAATTACACAATTTTACTTGGATATCTAACGTGTAATTGATTTGTAACTGTCGTAAAACTGACGTGCAACACGGTAATTATCTTATCATCCTTGTCGGTGATGATGCTCTAAGAGTGGCTGGTACACTAAAGACTCACGAAAAAATAAGTTTTCCGTTTAAACAAGAGAAAAGAGGAAATATTTGAGACAAAATGCTGATATAGCGTCTGTTCAGTTTCTTCTGTAACTCTTAAAAAAGGTAAGTTATTTCTGCGCGACTCCTAAAGTCAATTAGCTTATTGCGCGAGATCTCCAATCTTAGATAAACCAGATAAAGATTGGGCGAAGCATTTGTATATATAGCTTTTAGCTATTTTTTCAGATCATTGGTACAAATGCTTCGCCCCTACAAAAATTAATGGCAAAAGAAGAAGGCCTACAACTTCACCGTCACAGTCTTAACTTCCGTATACTGCTGCAAACCATACTCCCCTAGTTCACGACCCATCCCCGATTGTTTAAAACCACCAAAGGGAGCAGCAGCATCAAAGACATCGTAGCCGTTAACCCAAACAGTACCAGCTCGGACGCTGTTAGCGATCGCATGAGCCTTGGTAATATCTTTAGTCCAAACAGCCGCCGCTAGACCATAGATAGTATTATTAGCCCGCTGAACCACCTCATCAATATCCTTGAACTTAATAATGCTCATCACTGGGCCAAAGATTTCCTCTTGAGCAATCTTCATGCCATCTTGTACATCAGCAAAGACGGTAGGCTCAATAAAATAACCTTGGGAGCCAACTTTACCACCGCCACACAACAACTGAGCACCTTCCCTTTGACCAGCTTCAATGTATTAAAGGTAAACGCCAAAAGAATCGTTCTAAGCGTTACCTAAAAATTCAAGATCGCAAAGCCAATATTGAACGAAAATTAGCTGCTCATCGCAAGTCGCTTCAAGGTGAGTTGGTTAATACAGTCT
>JBAUJE010000428.1:0-32809 GCA_049683475.1 Coleofasciculaceae cyanobacterium
TTTTCTGCTAAATGTGCTGTCACGATTTTTTCTCGCAAATCGACTGAATATGCTTTCATTCGTTATATCGCCCTTGTCCAAAACTCAAATTAACTGTGCCGCATAACAGCGGGAACCGCTGTAACAAAGCATATAAATCGGCACGTCAAGGCGAGACATCTATGAAGAAAGTGAGGCAATTATCCAATGGATAACCGATTAAAATACCCAGACATCATAAAAAAAATCCTACAAGAACACGCCCAATATCGAGCTTCTCCTGTCCAACATCAACCGAAATTCTATTTTTTCTGCTTACGACCAGTTATAAAGGCATGTTCCTATACCACTACTACCGAAAGCGATCGCATCTCCATCCCCAACCAACACGATTTGTCCTTATCATTTCTCTACTAGCGCGATCGCCTAAAATACCTAACCTTTACCTAGCCGCTAACTCTGAGTACAAAGCCAATTGATTTAACTTACTCTTAGCACTATCTTCTAACAACTGACAGAAAAAATTCTGGCTTTTAGAATTAACCTCATGCAAAATCTCCTGATACAACTTACATACTGACTCATCATTCAATATGCGGTCATGAATAACTCTTGTCCACTCCGGAGCAATAACAATTAATTGAGGTACGACAGCAACAAATGCTTGAAGCTGTTCTTTGACATCAAAAGTTTCCAGAAAGTGAACCAAACTAAACATTACCTCTTGATGCTGACACAGATCATCTAGCACCAAATGCAGAGAAGGCAAATCTTCAGGCTGAGGATTTTCTGCCAGTTCAGCTAAGGCATTTTCAAAAGCCGCCACCTCTTCAGGCGATCGCATTAACCAATGTCGTAGGCGATCGCACGCACCAACCTAATTAGCATTTAAACGAACCAATCACCATTTCCTAGCCTCCCTATGGCATGATGTCTAGATGCCGCAAAAGCAAGCCTAGAATTATGCAAACTGTTGACTGGCTGATTGTCCTACTCTACCTTGTCCTCTCGATGGCTTTGGGACTCTATCTGTCCCGCAAAGCATCGGGAAGTATGGTGGATTTTTTCATTTCAGGGCGATCGCTTCCTTGGTGGTTAGCTGGTACTAGTATGGCTGCTACCACTTTTTCCATTGATACCCCCCTTTACATTGCGGGTGTGGTTGGTACTAGGGGAATTGCTGGTAACTGGGAATGGTGGAGTTTTGGCATCGCTCATTTGGTGATGATTTATATTTTTGCCAGACTGTGGCGACGCTCAAAAGTTGTCACCGATGCAGAACTAACAGAGGTTCGCTACGGTGGTTCAATGGCTGCTATCCTGCGGGGAACTAAAGCTTTCCTGTTTGCAGTTCCTATTAACTGCATTGCCATTGGTTACGCTATGTTGGCTATGGTGAAAGTAGTTGATGCTCTCGAACTTTGGCAAAGTTTGGGTGTGCAACCCGGAGAAAGTCTCAAAATTTGGAGTGTTATCGGTGTTAGTGTTCTTGTCTTAATTTACTCTGGTTTTGCTGGTTTGTGGGGAGTTGTTACTAACGATTTTTTCCAGTTCTTCTTGGCAGTTTTCGGGGCTTTTGTTGTTGCTTTTGCTGCGGTTAGTCATGTTGGTGGTATTCATGAACTTGTACCAGCTGTGCAGCAGGCAACTCAACAAGATGTTTTGTCTTTTTTACCTTTAACATTTAGTTCAGGAGGCGTGCGCTGGACTGAGACAGCTGGCATCAGTGCGAGCACATTTTTTGCTTATATTTTCCTTCAGTGGTGGGCATTTCGACGCAGTGACGGAGGAGGAGAATTTGTACAACGTTTTGCAGCTTCTAAAGATGAAGCAGAAGCAGAGAAGGCCGCTTGGTTATTTAATATTCTTCATTATGTAGTGCGTACTTGGCCTTGGATAGTTGTAGCTTTAGTGGCAATTGTCGTCTATCCCGATTTAGCAGATCGAGAATTAGGCTATCCCAAACTAATGTTAGATTTCCTCCCACCAGTCATGTTGGGATTAGTGGTAACTTCCTTATTTGCCGCTTTTATGAGTACGGTATCTACTTCTATTAATTGGGGAGCTTCCTATCTTACTAATGACCTTTATCAGCGCTTTTTTCGACCCAATGCTCAACAGTCAGAACTAGTGTTAGCTGGACGCATTGCCTCATTAATTGTTACTGCTTTGGGGGCAATGGCAGCCTTTTTCTCTAAAGATGTAGCCACTGTCTTTCGACTAGTAATTGCTATTGGTACTGGCCCAGGCTTAGTTTTAATTTTGCGCTGGTTCTGGTGGCGCATCAATGCAGCAGCAGAACTAACAGCAATGGTAAGCGGTTTTGTTGTCGGTTTAATAACTAGCGTTGTGCCAATTCTCAAAATTGATGATTTTGGCTTGCGTTTGTTGGTAACGGCAGGAATTACAGGAGTTGCCTGGGTAGTGGTAATGTTGATAACTCCACCAGAATCAGACGCTACCCTAGATGCATTTTATCAGTTGGTACGTCCTGGCGGCCCTGGTTGGCAACGTCAGCGCGATCGCACCGGACTAGAACCCATCCAAGATTTGACGAAGGACATAACTAAGATTCTCGCCTCGATTTTACTACTGTTTGGGGCAATGTTTGCCATTGGTGGTTTTTTACTGCTCCAACCTCTAACTGGTTGGTTATCCTTAGTTACAGCTGTTGTCGGTGGTATGTGGCTGCGTCAACTTAACCAGAGGAGATTGCCCATGCCTAGACCAGGTTTAGATGATGAGTGATGAAGCAAATTTAGAATTTAGAATTTAGAATTTAGAATTTAGAAAAAAATAATCACAACATTGGTCGAAGCGATATGGGATGTGAGAAGGTGATGGGGGAGGCGCGGACGCGGAGAATTCTAATCAATATTCTGTCATTCTGTCTCATTACTCATTACTCCTTACTCCTTACTCCTTACTCCCTCGTCTCCCCTATTCCCTGTTCCCTCTAAAGATTGTAGGATAGATGAGGATACTGTAACAAATGTTAATCTATCTCGGCTGAGAAATAACACATCCTAACTATGGCTTTTTTCCGTCAGTTTATAGCCCCACTGCTAATCGTACTCGTCTTTGCTGTTGCTTTACTGGCAGTTAGCGCTCGCATCTTTTTAGTTGATGATTTAGCAGCACCTGCACCCATTGAGGAGGTTGACTCTGCTAGCCAGCCAGCACCTAGCCTAGATGAGGCCCCAAGCTTACCTAATTTGAATCGTAGTTAAAAGAATTTTTTGTTATTGTTGTCTTATAAATTACCACCGGGTTATCAGTTGTGCATTGGTTCAGGCCGACAAAGGTCAACCCTGTTAAAGTTTCTTAAACTGAGTTATCAAGAGCTTTTCCCTGAACACAATGATTTTTCTCATCTCAAGGAGACAATTAGCAAGTACTTTTCCCCACAAACCCCTCTCTGGTGGGTAGAAACCGTAGGTAAAGATTCAGCTTCAAACCTGACTGAACCTGTAGCTTGTCTTTGGTTGGGAAATGCCGTAGATCAGGTGAGAGGCGATCGCTACTCTCACATTTTTTTACTGCACGTATTACCGGAACACCGTCGCCAAGGTATTGGTTCTGCCTTAATGCGTCAGGCGGAAGATTGGGCTAGGGAAAGAGGCGATCGCCAGATTGGCTTACAGGTCTTTCAAGGTAACCAACCCGCTTTAACTCTTTACAAAAGGCTAGGTTACGCAAGTCAATCTTTTTCAATGATTAAACGGCTGAATTGAGTTTGTTGATAGGTTGAGCTAATGCACATTTAATATCATGTTCGCTAAAACACTTATTATTTCCGTCTAACTTGCTCTCCTTACTCCTTCCTTCTGCCCTCTGCCCTCTGCCTTCTGCCTTCTGCCCTCTGCCTTCTGCCTTCTGCCTTCTGCCCTCTGCCCTCTGCCTTCTGCCCTCTGCCTTCTGCCCTCTGCCTTCTGCCTTCTGCCCTCTGCCCACCAAAGTATAAGTATTCAACCGCACATGATATAACACCTCTACTTAAGTCGGCCAGAACGCAAGATACTAACAACTAACCACAAACCCAAAAAACTGGCCACAGTAAACAAGACATTACTCAAAACAGAAAGCTGACTTGCCTGGGTTCCCGTAGAAATAATTGCTGCCCCCATAATTAAAGAACCAACCAAAATACTAAAGGAGAGTCGGTTGGCTGAATCATCTAAACTACGTCGCAAGGGGTCAAGATCTCGCAGAGTAATATTCCATTTCAAAGTTTCCGAGGTAACCCGATCTAAGAATAACTCTAACTGACGGGGTGTTTGCAAAGATAGACTTTTGAGGTCAAGGGCCGTTCTCAGTAATGTTGGTACAGGATTATCTCCTAGCAACTGACGACGAAATAAATCAGCAATCAGGGGTTTGATTTGCTCTAAAAAATTGATTTCTGGGTCAAAACTACGGGCAACTCCTTCCAAATTGGCCAGGGTTTTGGCATATAAACCCATGTTGCTGGGCAAGCGCACTTTATTGTTGCGCGAGACTTGTAAAATCTCGTAAAACACCTCACTAAAATTAATCTGCGACAGACTGAGGTTGTAATATTTACGCAACATGCGATTGTAATCATTTTCCAGGCGAATCAAGTTAACTAGTTGACCTGAATCAGATAGTTGCAGAGTTAATTGCACACATCGCTGAGCATCTAAGTCTACAATCGCCAATAACATCTCTGTCAAAATCTGCTGAGTGCGGGGATCGATACGACCAACCATGCCACAGTCTAACAAGGCGGTGCGGCCATCTTGAAGATAAAAGATGTTACCCGGATGGGGATCGGCGTGGAAGAAACCGTCAATGTAAATTTGCTGGAAAAAAGCGCGAAACAGTAATGTGGTAATCTCTCGGCGCTGAGTGTCGGTATCTTTCCCATCTCGCTGGTTTGGCAGCTGCGCTTTTAGTATCGGTACACCATCTAGCCACTCCATCACCATCAACTTTGTGGTGGTCAAATCCCAATAAATTGTAGGCACTACCAACTGTTCTGGGTCAAACCAACGGCTAGTGGAAAGTTTGCGCCGTAGTTGGTCAGTATAGGCTGCTTCTATGGTGAAATCTAACTCTGCTTGTAAGGCATTGGTAAACTCTTCGGCTAAGGCAACAACATCATATTCTTTGCCAAAGTCGGTACGAGCTACCAACTCTGCTATGCTCTTAATTAGAGCGATATCCTGAGCAACAATCCGATCAATGCCGGGACGTTGTACCTTCAGGGCTACTTCCTGACCAGTCTTTAAAGTCGCCTTGTGAGTTTGGGCAATTGAACCAGCAGCGACAGCTTGAGGGTTAAGCTCAGAAAAAGTTTCCTCTAAAGGCTGTTGCAACTGTTGCCGAATTAGAATTTCTACTTCACTCCAAGGTACTGCTGGTACATTAGCTTGTAAGTCAGTTAGGGTTTCTACATAGTCTGCTGGCAATAAATCAGGGCGAGTAGAAAGTAGTTGCCCTAATTTAACGTAGACTGGTCCTAAATCGATAAGAATGTTACGGAGGACAGCAGGTGTGGGCAGTTGGGGTTCATCAGTTTTGCCACCTGTTAGGAGTCCTCGCATGTAGTCCCAGCCGTTGCTGAAGACAATTTCCAAAATTTCGCGCTGCCGGGAACTATTTTGAGTTAAGGAGAACATCTATTTAAATTAAATAAGATTTTGGGCAATCTATATCAATAAGAATTCCTTTAGTCATTATTAACTTTAGGAAATTTGAGCAATTACAGCTTTACCATGTGAACTTATCGGCTTTGAACCTAATAAATTGGCTCTTAGATTGCAATTCCTCCTTAGGTTTTCTCTAAAACTCTTGTCTAAACATAAATTAGTTAGGCTTATTGCCTTTCTCCAACTAATGAAGTCCCCTAAGTTTCCTTAGCTATTCCTTTTTCCCTACTCCCTACTCCCTAAAACTTAGTACTTTTTACCTCACCAGATAGAAATGCGTTATGTAGCTCGTATACAAAGTTTAACCTCTCCCAGCCTAGTTGGTCATCATCTGTCTGATCAAGCCCATAATCAAAGTTAATTATCAAAGTATCTCCTGAGAATGATGTAGAATAAGGAATTTAGGTGCACGATAGTGGACAAAGGTCTAATAAAATAAAAGCTAAAAGCAATATTTGCTGCCATGGATAATTTGTTTAACTTTCAAAATAGCCAAAGTAGGAGAGCTAATCATCTGTTAGTTGTAGATGACTCTCCCGATAACTTGTTTTTGCTAGAGATGATGCTGCAAGGAGCAGGATACGAAACTAGAACGGCAGAAGATGGTGTGGAGGCTCTGGCCAAGATAGAGGAATTCCCTCCGGATCTGATATTACTTGATGTCATGATGCCAGGAATGAATGGTTACGAAGTAACTAAGCGTATTCGTGAAAACTCTAATTTACCTTTCATTCCGATCCTGCTGGTGACAGCCTGTGAGAACTCCCTTTCTCTGCAAAAATCAGAAGCAGATGCAGATGCTCTCATTCATAAACCTGTTGAGCTAGATCAGTTAATGACGCAAGTTAACTCTCTTTTGGCTCTTAAAGAAAGTGTTGAGCCGAAGAGAAAGCATGACTCGTTGGTTAGACAATAAATCCCCTGCACCAATGACCTTAAGTGAAAGATTATGAACTTCTATTGTGCCACTTTTAGGTTGCAGATTGTCAATAGAAAACATTATTAAATTATGAGTTATGTCAAAAGGTTGAGCTGTTTTTACATTTTCAATTAACCATTCTCCATTGGTAATTGGCTGCATAAAGTCTATCTAGCTCACTAAACCAGAGCGAAGAGCACAGACAGCCGCTTGGGTGCGATCGTCAGCACATAGCTTGTTTAAGATGTTGCGAACATGAGTTTTGACGGTACCGATAGAGATATACAGTTTTTGAGCGATTGCTGCATTACTATGACCATCAACAATTAGCTGCAAAACTTCCAATTCTCTCTCCGTCAGAGGATATGCTTCAATAATTGCGCCATACTCGCTTTGGATGGCATGAATTTTTACTGTTTCTTCCCTTCCTTCTGCTTCTTGGAGATTGTCTTTAGCTACTGACTTGGCTTGCTTAAGGACAACCCTCGCAATTGCTGGATCAATCCAAGCATTACCTTCGTAAGTATTGCAGATGGCTTTAACTAAAACTTCTAAACTAATATCTTTCATGCAGTAGGAATCAGCACCAGCAGCAAAAGCGGCCATTACTGCTTCTTCTTGATCTTGCAATGTCAACATCAGAATTTTGGTTTTATTTCCATCTGACGATGCCATCTCTTCTTTAAATTGGCGTGTTAATTCAATTCCATCTATTTCCGGTAAGCCAATATCAACTATCCCCACATCTGGTCTTACCGATTTTAGTATCTTTAAACCTTCGCCAGCATTGGCGGCTTCTCCCACGACTTCAATCTCATCACGCTGTTGCAAAGCCGTTCGCAATCCAATTCTGGTCAAGTCGTGGTCTTCAACTAGAACTACACGAATTTTACTCATTTTCAACCATCCAAGGTCTTAAATTTTAGACATTTTCCTGCCTAGGATTAGAAGTTCTGGTGTTTTCCCAGGCTTAAAACACCAGTTTGATTACAATTAACCTAAATTTAAGGAGGTATGCCAAGACCAAGAGGGAATTGTTTCATCAATCACTCCTGAGAAGAAGTAGAAGTATTTTTCTTAGCAGATGATGTTTTCCCTACAGAATTGCGAAACTTTGGTTTATCAGCTAACAGGGCAATAGTTCCAGTTCTGCCGGTTGCTAAGGTGGTATCACAAAGTAGATCAACAACCTCTAACTTAACGACTTCCTCTATCGCCTCTTTTAAATGGCTCTCGATAGCTTGATCCAAATCAGCTCGTACCTGCTCAGTTAGTTCTTCTTGACCCATATCAACCAGGAGCTTTTCTGGCTGAGTGATGACATCATCAATGATGATGGTAATTTTCTCTCCTACAATAGTAACGGCAACTTTACCAGGTTGATGTCCTAATTGTTCGCGATACAAGGCTTGTATGCGCTGTGAGAGGGTTCGTTCCATTTGCCCACGGGTGGGAAGTTGACTATCAGACATAGACAGCAGCAGGTACTTAAGTTTTCCCAATTAGATTTCTGAATAATAAGCCGAAAATAGACTACTCCTACCTTGATTTATCATCTAGGCAGATAAAAATTTTTCCTGGTTATCTCCCTATCCCCCCTATTATTTTCCAAGCTGGTTAGAAACATTACCTACCTTACACTAGCTAGGTTTCCAACGTTGTAGAAATATTTGAACTTGTTCAAGGCACTCTTGCAGCTTTACAACTAATTCCCAGGCTCCTTCAAGGTTCTGGTTACGAGCTAAAGCTTCTAGTTCTTTGGCTAACTCTGATATCTGATTTACACCAGCGTTGGCGCTAGAACCCTTAAGACGATGAGCCTGTTGTCTAAGACTATCAAAGTCTTCACTATCTAGTGTCTTACGAATTGTCTCAATTCTAGCCTGTGCTTGCTCGATAAAAATCCCTAGGAACTTTTGCTGAGCTTCTGCTTTTCCTCTGAAGACTTGGTTCAAACGCTCTAAGTCAATGGGAGAGCTGGATTCCTGGTTCATTACTATGTTGAATTGATTATCTTCTACCTGACTAGGGGAAAGGTTGGCTATTTCTGCTAAGGGTGCAGAATCGGCAATTACTTTAGTCTTAGACTCACCAGCAATATTTTTTATCTCGCTTTGGTTAGCCCAGTACCGCAAAATTGCCCCTAACTTTTCTAACTCAACAGGTTTACTAACATAATCATCCATACCAGCTTTCAGGCACTTTTCACGGTCAGTAGATAGGGCACTTGCCGTCAGGGCTAAAATTGTGGTGCGGTGTTGTAAGCCTTCTCGCTGACGAATCAAGCGGGTGGTTTCATAACCGTCCAAAATTGGCATTTGGCAATCCATTAGGACAAGGTCATATTCTTGTTGAGCTATTACTTCTAAAACTTCTTGCCCATTGGTTGCTAAACTAGCCTGGTAACCTAACAGTTTTAGCTGAGCCAAAATAACCTCTTGATTAACAAGATCATCTTCTGCTAGCAGAATTTTTAGAGATGGGTTGGCTGAGATAAAGGTATCTGAAGTTAGGTTTTCTCCCCTCTCTGCCTGACTTGCTCTTGCTTGAGTAGGTTGCTCTGGTGCTTGTAAAGCCGTGAGTAAGCTATTAAGTAGACGCGAAGGGGTGATAGGTTTGAGTAAATAGCCGAATGCTCCCAACTTCAAAAGCTGCTCAACATGCTGACGCTGCTTCATGTTACTCATCAAAATGACTTTTGTGCGAGTTTGAACTGAGTCAGCATGCATTAAGCGCACTAACTTGGCACTATCTTTTTCTAAAAGGCGCAGGTCAATAAGCACAAAATCATAGGGAGTTCCTTGAGCAAGTTCTTGTTGCCAAGTTGTGAGGGCCGCAGAGGCCGTGTCTGCATCTCTAACCTCTACTTCCAAATTCTGAGCCAGATACCGTACAGAATTACGAACTAAGGCACTACTGTCAACAATCAAAAGTTTCATATTTGCCAAATTGTTGGCAACTTTGCTGATTACACTTTCTTCTGAGAAGCCAAATTCAGCTGTAAACCAAAAAGTTGAACCTTGTCCGGGAGTGCTTTCTACACCAATTTCCCCCCCCATGAGTTGCACAAACTGCTGACAGATGGAGAGTCCCAAACCCGTTCCGCCGTACTTGCGATTAGTATCAGAACTAGCTTGACTAAAGGGTTGGAAAAGTTCTGACTGCTTTTCGGTGGCAATGCCAATTCCTGTGTCAATGACGGTAAAGTATATCTTTTCAGGTTCTTGGTCAGTTTGGCACAGCAAAGCGGCCTGAATTACCACGCAACCTTTCTCGGTAAACTTAATGGCATTATTGACCAGATTGAGCAAAACTTGGCGTAGTCGCACTGCATCACCTTTAACTTGTCTGGGCAAATTACTGGCGATAAAAAGCACCAACTCTAAATCTTTTTCCTCAGCTTTAGATGCCAGTAAATCTATTACGCTACTCAAACAAGCTTCTAGGTCAAAATCGATATTCTCTAACCGCGTTTCCCCAGCTTCTAGCTTGGAGAGATCGAGAATGTCATTAATGACTGCCAGAAGATGTTTGGCACTGCTCGTGATAGTGCGAGTGTAATCTTGTTGTTGGGGGGTCAGATTTGTCCTTTGCAGTAGTTCTGCCATGCCTAGCACACCATTCATGGGAGTGCGGATCTCATGAGACATTTGGGCCAGAAACTGAGATTTAGTTTGAGATGCTTTTAGGGCTTGCTCTCTTGCTGCAACTAAGGCTGCTTGCTGATTTTTGAATTCTGTGATGTCGCGTTGTACTGAAACAAAGTGGGTAACTTTACCTTGTTCGTTACTCACCGGGACAATGCTCAAGTCTACCCAGTATTGAGAACCATCTTTGCGATAGTTAATTAGTTCTAGGCGGATTGATTGTTGGTTATTTAGAGCAGTACGGATCTCAGTGAGCTTTTTACGATCTGTATTTTCTCCTTGTAATATTCTTGGTGTTTTATGAAAAATTTCTTCTGTAGAGTAGCCAGTATGCTCAACAAAGGCTTTATTAACATAGATAATTTTGGGTCCTGGCAAATCAATCGGCTCAGCTTCAGTGATGACAATTGTATCGTTAGCACTAACCACCACAGATTCTAGAAGCAGTAACCTTTCTTCAATCCGCTTACGTTCTACAAACTCCTCGCCACTAGCAATAATACCAATGGAATTACCCTGAGAATCTAACCAAGAGGTAATTTTCCAGTCGAGAAGGCGTTGTTCACCATCAGGGGTAAAGACTTGATGCTCAAAACGACGAGATACTTTATTTGCCAAAACGATTTGGCACTGAGTGAGAAAAGTGTCTCGCACTGTTTCTGGTAGCAAGGTCAAATAGTCTTGACCTATTACCTCGTCCCGTCGCAAACCATAGACTTTTTCCGCTTCTGGGTTCCATTCCAAGATGCTACAACTAGGTGAGAGGCAAATTAGTACATTGCCAGCCATCTGTACAAAAGACTGCCACTTAGCTTGGCTTTCTTGCCAAGTCGTAGAAAGTTGCCTCTGCCGCCATTGCCACGTTCCCATGGCAGCAACTAGTGCACTCAAACCTAGGCAAACAGCTATTTGACTATCGGCAAATAAGAGCAATTTCTCAATCATGGTACGCTCACACTGTCAAAATGATAGTTGTATTTGACAGGTGACGCTTTCTCCAGTCCCACAGTTTATATAAGTACCACGGAGGAGTAGAGACATTGCCAGCTAAAGTCAACAGTAAAATTTCCGCATCTCGAAACAAGTTGCTTACCCAAAGTATCTACTCAGCTTGGCTGTTTGACTAAATGCCAGAGATGTAGCTGAGCTAGTTAATGCAACCAAGGTATCCAGCAGAAGGCTTAAGTTTATTGGGGACTTGCCCCACTCAAAAGGCTGCTGAAGGGTAGTTAGGAAGACTAAGGCTCAATTCATCAAGCACCATTGCTTTCCTGGTTCGGGAGCAGCATAGCTGATAGATACTAATTTTTTGTAGAAAAATTAAGATAATTTACTTTGCTTTACGTATCTACATGCTTCTACTAGTATAACCTTTTCCTCAAACTAAAAGTTGACATTTACACCACTTTTGAGGTAGTGAAATGCCAACTTTATCTTACGGGAAGTACCTCTTTACAAATAGCTAAGCTGTCATACACTTAATTTGAAAATTGGCACAGACGGTGAGAGAGTTTGAGTTTTTCTCAAGAAACCTGCTAAATATGCTTCGTTAAATGTCCATTAGCTTAATCAACGACACCTAAAGCGCCTCCTGCAGCTGAAGCCGCAGCAGAAACTAAGGCTGTGAAAAATAGCCACCAAGAAGCAGCTGCGGCAGCTTTACGAGTTTCTTCGAGCTGACGCTGAGTTTGTTGTTTGACTTCTTCTAGGCGCAGTTGGGTTTCTAGTTGTAGACGTTCGGCTCGTTGCAGTATGCGAGTGCGGGTCAGCTCAATTTGGTCAATTACCCGGTTGGCATCAGCTTCAGAGATGTCATCGCGGGAACTCATAATTGCGACTAGGGTATTGCGGTCAAACTGAGAGAGGCGATCGCGCAAGGAATCAAAACCAGCCTCTGGGTCATCAAATAACTGGCGGACATCGTGCTTAATACCGTCGTAGTTAAGTTCTGGTCGTTCAAGGCTGTTGAGATAATCACGGATTTGGCTAAATATCCTCTCAATGACGGACTTGATGCGCAGCTCGATGGCACGTAGTTGTTCAACAAATTGATCTCGCACCTCAATGACTTGATCAATAATCTGGTTGACATCCCTCTCAGAGATATCCTCCCGCTGGGATAAGAGTGCTACTAAGGTGGAACGATCAATTTGAGAGATACGCTCCTGCAAACTTTCCATCCCCGCCCTAGGATCGTTGATTAGTAGTTGTACGTCACGCTTAATGCCTTGGGGATTAAGTTCCTCTTTATCGGTAGAGTGTAGATAATCGGTCAGGGCTGCTTGGAAATTTTGCACTTGTACTTGAGTACGACTAGCAAGGCGACGGGGTGCCTTGACAATAGTGCGAATTGTTGATAGAGTCTCGTCAATAATTTGATTAACTTGTTGCTCACTGAGGTCATCTCGTTGAGAGAGCAACTGCACTAAGGTATCTCGATCCATTGCAGATAAGCGCCGTCCAATCGCTCGGATGCCCAGCTGGGGATCTTCAAGTAGTTTACTTAAATCTCGCTTAATTCCTTGAGGATTAAGTTCTTCTTTACCTGTATTACGCAGGTATTGGGCAATGGCCGACATGGTTTGGTCGTATTGCTCTTGGGCTTTTCCTACCAGCTGTTGCGGCGCATAGCGGATGTTAGTCCAGGTTTTTTCTACTTGGTCAAGAGCTTGATTAATCTGCTCCTCGTTCAAGTCTTGACGCTGGTTAAGGAGTTGTACCAAAGTATCCCGGTCAAACCGAGATGCTCTGGTTCGCAGGGCAGAAATTCCGGCTTGGGGGTCATCTAAGAGCAGTTTCAGTTCCCGCTCAATCGATTGAGGATTCAGTTCTGCTTTGCCAGTGTCACGGAGATAGGATTGAAGTTTGAGCCACTGCGCCTCAACTTTTGCCTTGCCAGCTTCTTGTAGTTCTTGCCCTTCTAATAAGACGCGATCACGTGCCTTTTCCAGTTCAATAATAATTGCTTCTAACTCTACTGTACTCAGGTCAGAGCGTTGCTCAAGTAAGCGTCTTAGGGTTAAGCCATCGAATTGAACCAGACGGTTACTCAGTTGACCATAATCAGCTTCTGGGTCTTGCAGAATTGGCTTAAAGTTGAGCTGTATCTTTTCCGGGGTGAAATCTGCTCTAGGTGTGGTGAGTAGATATTGTTCCACTTCAGAGAACAAGGCGAGGCTTCTAGCTCGCTCCCTGGCGGCGATCGCTGTAGTCAAAGCTTCTCTGCGAATACTTTCGAGCCAGATAGAAATTTCTCTAATTCTTTGTTGGGTAAAGACCCCTCGCCGTTGCAGCAAATCGGCAAAATAGGAGCGATTAAGCTGTTCTATTTCTTGAGCTGCGACTTCTGGGTCAGCCTCAGGATCATAAATTACATCTCTAAACTCCCGCTCAACGGTTTCTCGCTTCATTTGCCAGGAGTAGCTATTGAGCAAGTAGTTTTCCACATCTGTTCGCACTACACTAGGAGCTTCTTGTGTTTCCCCACCCCCACTACTAGTAACCTGACTTGCCTGATCCCCGACATAACCTTTAACTTTTTGCAGCTGATTAACAACTTTTTCTACATTGAGATCGGAAAGATCTGTCCTTCCCATCACTAGTCCAATCAGACTGTTAAAGCTGGTAGTCATTGCTTGCTGAATGGGACCCCCCTGGCTTTGGGACTGGCGGCCGGCCCGTAGTTCCCCAACTAGTTCATCTAGCTTTTGGCTAAACTCATTGCCGATTAGCTGTTCTGGTTGAGCAGACTTCAGATAGTCAACTAGTTCTCCTAAGGGATCTCTTTTTGGCGGTAATTTGCTCACTGTTTGCCGCCACACATTTTCTAGATCACCTGCAATACGGTTAACTTCTTGTCTAGATAAGTCGGTGCGGTTGCTAACTAGATTGACAAAGGTCTTGCGGTCAATTTCTTGCAGGCTATCACTGCCAGCAATTTCTTGCAAGTTAGGATCTCTAAGTATTTGCTCAAATTCCGAACGAATTGAGCCTAGATCGAGTTGTGAAGGTCGCAGTGCTCCTAAATAATCTTCTAGGTTCTCCCGAATACCTTCCGGGTCAATAGCTGAGCCTATTTCCCTGCGAACAGCCGAAGCTGCTGCTTCAGCTGTAGCCACTACTTGCCGACTCACGGCACCACCACCGATGGCCGCCGTTGCTGTACCCACCAGGGCTTGAAAACCAGATGTTGCAGTGTTAACCACTGAGCCAACCAAGGAACCAACAGTGGTAGAACTAACCCAAACTAGCAAGGAGAAGTAGGTTGCCCAAATCACCAAACCAATTATTGCACCAAGACCGGGTGCAACTAGCAGGCTCAGTTTCACCGCCAGTAGACTAGCGAAGAAGAGGGTTATGGTGACGCTAATTAAGGTTCCTAGTCCCAACGCCAGACCAATCTTGCTGATGGTTTGACCTAGGCTGTCGGACTCTTGGTTTTGGTGAGAGGAAGAGGATGAGCCTCCGGTGGCAGAAATGCCAACAGCAACGCCAAGATTAGTTAGCAGTAACTGAAAAGCAAAAGCTAGTACTACTCCAGCAATCAAGGCAGCAAAAAATTGTGGTCCACTAAATATTAATGCTGCATCCTCTGCTGTCTGACCCTCCCGCTCAATGATGACTTGTGCCAACTTTAAAATTGGTATATTGAGGAATAGTGCCATTCCCGCGCTCTGCAATATCATGGGTTTCTCCTTGAATTTCTGTTAGGTGTGAAAGTAAAAATGCCTTCCCTGACAATCTTTATAAGATGAGTCATCAAAGGTATGACAGGAAAGGAAGCTTTCCTATCATGGCAATAAGAGCATTATCTTTATTGCTGTTGATTTTTAGTTATTATTTCGTGGTTATATAAGCCTATAACCTAATGATTTTGCTAGTCTTTGCTATCTGAGCTGAAGGGATTGTATTCTCAACTAAATACTTCTGCATCCACCCTGGGTTATAAACAATGAAATTTCTTTGAGTAGATGTTTAATTGCTCTCAGTTTGCTAAGTTTATTTCTGGATCAGAAACTGAGGTAAATTGATTTATGTATTTCCTATTACAAGCTGCAGTAGAAACTAGCCATTTTCCTATCTCTGCCACTTTAGTCTACGTTGTCGGCTTTATTGCTGCCGTCTCTATCGGCTCCATTGCTTGGTACAACTCTAAGCGTCCTAATGGCTGGGAAAATAAAGAGCGTCCTGATGTAGTGCCTAAAGTTGATAAATAAGAACTTGCAGGCTAGATATCCTAGTATCACAAAACCTGGTTAAGTTAGACTGCAATAATTTCAGGGTTTGTAACCATAAAGCCCACTAATCAAAAGGCGGAACTTTATTGCTTAATTATATTTAGATAGTTCCGCCGTTGCTCTGCTCCTAAGACCTAGACACCAAGAAAAGCTTGTCCTTTTAAGTGAAGTTAAGAAGAGTAAAAGCCCAGGTTTTTTTCAGCCTGGCTTTGTATAGTTTTTCCTTTGCTAGTGAGGTACATTTAACGTCTAATCCATTCCCTGTTTCCTACAATCTAGTAGTCTGTACCTCGTCCAACTGAGAGCTGCTAAAGAACTTCTTCTTCATTAACTTAATCGCCAATTTTTCTTCTGCCGATCTTGACGTGTAATACCTAACTCTTTCAGGGAATAAAAAGAGAAGTTATTCTCTAGGGTTAGTCACCCATAATGTCTTGCACGGTTTCCTTGATTTGCTCCTCTACAGATTTGGCTTTCTGAGAATTACCTTGGTCTTTCATTTTGTTAACATCAGCACCACCTTGTACTGCATTAATCCCTTGGTTCGCTTCGGACTTGGTTTGTTCTAGGGAACGAGGACCTGATTTGAGTACTTCTTCAGATTTCTGCTCAATCCCTTTTAACTGATCCTCACCTTTGTTTTGACCCATGCCAATCGCAGCAGCAGGCAAGACGCTGGAGAAAAACATTAAAGTGCAGATGAAAGCAATAATCAGCAAGCGTACTGGATTTAAAGTCAATGAGCTAAGGCGAACGGTTTGCATAGTTTTTTCTCTACTAATCAGTATCAACATAATTTCTTTTATCAGTTAAAGGTAACTGTTATAATCATCCTAAAGGAAGATAGTCAAAACAGCTAAGTGCTGATAGACAATAAATCATACCTTAGATAGATATTTACCCTAGATAAGTAGATTAGTCTAAGTAGACTAGATGCAAGTAAAATTTTAGAAAGAGACTGTTGAGTTACTCTCTACTAGCTAGCAAGTAAGCCTAATTAACTCTCAGAGTAGATAGTTATTTTCTAACATAGTGCTAAGTGATAGAGCGAAAGCGAATGTAGCAGTATAATAGTTGTGCCTACAGAGGCTAACGACCACCAGTTAACACCCAGTTAGGCTAAACAGTTTGGGGTCGTCTTCAAGCCAAGACTGTTTAGGCATTAGTGCAATTATGTAAATCGTAAGATAGCGATTTGGTTTTATTTTTTGTATTTAGAGATTTAGATTATTTTTTAAGGATAATTAACAGCGCTATTTTGCTGACTTGTTCTCAGCCTGTTTATTATCTTACAAGCTTGATGCTGGTTTGAAAGCAACCTTCACTTTTGCGAAATTGCCATTATGACTACTCACTTTCAACTATAGCAGCTAGTAGACATAGAGTTTATCCTCCTAAAGATAGAGATGCTATCTGACTTTAGAATGAATTAGCTAACTGGTTAATCCTCATTGAGAAGTATGTCCATGACTATGTAGCCAAAGTTGGTAAGTAGCATGGAAATACACAGCTAGACACAGCGCTTAAGTCTTTCTGCTTGTAATCTAGTAATGTTGAGGCTTAATTTTACAAACAAGTGAATGCATTACTGAAGAGAGCAGGGGAACTAAAGCAAGCCCTAACAGAGTTTGTGCTTGAGGCAGAGGGAGATATAGCTGTTGCCCTCGAAACGTACACTGCTGAGCATTTATCCCAAGGAAGCTACGATATTAAACAGCGAAATATGCTGGTTGATACTTTCCTATGTGAGGGGAAAGTGGGAAATAAAACTCCTTTAGAGCTGTTTTTAGAGGAGCAACCTGATTTAAAGGAGAGTCAGCGCGACTTAATCAGTAACTGGCACCGCAGTTTTATTGGTCTGTTTGAAATAATCCAGATTCTACCTGAATGCTTTATAGTGATGAACTGGCTTACTGCCAAACAGTACCAGGTTGTTGCTAACAATCCTACAGCTTCTGAAGAAACTACACGGCTACAAACTGGAGATATCTTACTTACTCGCATTGCTCCAGTCAACTCTGACTATTGGATGTTCTTTGGTTCTTATCTGGCCAAAGGTAAACTAGGCAAACCGAAACTGGCGGTAGCCATAGGAGAGTTCAAGCAAAATTACAAGAGTTATTTATATAGCGATGCCCCAGACTTGCTGGAACAGTCATGGGAGTCTGTGGCTCTTTATCATCAAGAATTTGTTGAATTTTTGGGAAGTAATCAAGTCACCTTATCAGGAAATAAACTTAACCAAAAAATTAGTGAAATTTATCAAAGTTTGACTAAAAAAAGTTTAGATAAGGCAGGTATTGACGACTCTAAATCATTGTTAGAAATTGCCAAAGAGTCTGGTACAGATGAAGCAGAATTGAGTGCTGTAGCCCAAGAAGCGGGTGTAAATCCCCAAGCGGTTGCTCAAGCTTTTAATAACCAGAAATTATCCTCAATGGTAACTTCTAAGGTTGAGTTGCCTGAAGAAATTAGAAAAGCTGAAGAGGTAACTGCTTTCTCCCATCCTCGCTGGGGTCAGATGTTTATTCCCACCTATTCCCAGTTTAAGGCACTCTTAGAAGCCCAGGATTGGCAGAAAGAGCCAAATGCTGAAGCGCTAGTGCGTAAATATCTCGAAGATCCTCAGATTAATTTCTTTATTTGGCAACAACTAGGGGAACAGTATCCCACCCAGCTAGAAAAAATCTTGCAAACTTTTTTAGAGCGTCCAAATTTGAGTCTAGAAAGCGATTTAAAAGAAATACTCCAGAAATTTAATAAGCCTAGCGAACCAGAACTACCAGAAACAGCTAGTGTACCCCAGCATCTGCACGAACTCTTTGAGTCAGCCGTGGCAGAAGTGAATAAATCTAAGTCTAAACGTAAGGTAAAAAAGAAAGCAAAGAAGGGTTTTCAGTAGTAAGTGCCATTCAGGGGGAATAGTTCTTGTCTAAAAAGCAAAATAGGTGCTGGGTAAACTGTTTACCTGACACCTAATGCTTACTTATTTACAAAAACCTTGCTTGAAAATGTATAGATAAATACAGTTCTCTAAGTCTAGTTTCAAGGTAACAATCTTACGCAGTTCTCGTTACCATACCCCAGATGAAGATTAGTAGAATTGCCCCAAGTACTGCAAAGATAATGCTAGGAATGCTTAGGATTCCTGCTGATGCGGCCGCTGCGCCAGAACTGCCAAACAGCATTTGACCTAGCCAACCGCCGACAAAAGCACCTAAGATACCCAAACCCATAGTGGCAAAGATTCCTCCACCTTGATTTCCTGGATAAATAGCTTTAGCGATCGCACCAGCAATTAGACCTAGAACTAACCATGCAAGAATATTCATAGAGGCTTCTCCTTAATTTTTATTGTTTTACTTTCTATTGGATGAGTTTAGATTACCAATTAGGCTGAAATGATTTCCTCTACCGTAGGACGTAATAAAAAGCGTCTGATTAACAATACCGAGGTATCAGAAAATTGAGGCTGATACACTCCCAGCTTCTAACTGCACACAACTGGTTAGAGTTGGCAGAGGAATGATAGCTGTAAAAAACAGTCTGTTAGATTCAGCGGCTAATGTTAAAACCCTCAAACTCCCGAAGGTTTTAACTAAGCCAGGTTTCCGTTAACCCAGCTTAGGACTGAGGGAAATATTATTGTTTTTTCGGGTATATGCCCGCAGAAATGAGTACAGGCTTCTCGCTATATTCTGCCTCTAACTTCTGCTTAATGTCTAAATCCCAGGTTAAATCGTAGTCCCTTTCTACTTCGGCAAGCACAAACGGTCTGACTTCTCCCGTCACTACTACTTCATCTTCATCTCCTAGGACTTGTGCTGGGGCAGCTACAGTTAGAACCAGCAAATCGCCGCCACCAACTAGCTCATCTTCGTCGAGGGTAAAAGCATTTGGTCCAAGGATCTCTTCTACTTCTCCTTCTACGGCAAGACGCTGATTGTAGAATCTATCAGGGTTTTGGGTAATTTCCCCCGGATCGGGTGCTAGGGCAATTGAACTAGCCGCAATCACAGGTTTGTTTTCATATTCCGTTTTTGGCTCTAAGTCTAAACCGAAGTCTCTTTCAAACTCCACGACTTTAAACTGGCGGACTTCACCCGTTACCTGAACTTCTGTGTCGTCAGTGGGTAGAACAAAGGGAGATCCCGATGTGTTGATAACTAGAATTTCATTGCCACCAAAAAACTGATTGTCAACTATTGTGAAGCTGATTGCATCAATTTTTTTGCCTACTTTGTTTCTAACAGTAACCATTTGCCCAATTAGGTTTTCTGTTTCCTCTGCAACCTCTTCTGCCTCAACGTTTGGCTGCACTTCAGGGGCAGTTGCTTCTGGCTCATTAACAGTGCAAGCAGGAAGGATCATAGCCGCTAGTGCCAAAGCCAAAGCGCTTTTGCGAATGCCTTTGGGAGCAGGAAAGTTAGAATTACTAGAATTGTGCTGTTTAAACATATGGTTCATCTCCTCAAATCCAAGAAATAATATATATAAACGACTCGATTACAAGTAGCCTTAACTATTGGACTCGTGTTTAAGCTGCTTACCTAACTTAGGGTTAGCTGAGCTTTGCTTATCGGTCATTAATTTTTATCTAATGGGTTAATACTATAGTTTATACCTAAACTTATCTTCTATCGTAAGTAGTAATGTATTGTGTGAAGAAAAATTACTGAAGAAAATGTCTTAATAGTGAGATTACTGAGGAAGACATTAAGTTTAATTGTTTAAAAACAAGAAGAAAAAACCGCCTAAATAGAGAATTAAGATCATAAAACTCTCAAAGCCAATATTGCCAATGCCATACTTTTCCCGACGCAACAGCCCCAATAAAAGCACGCTGGTCATGAGAATTGACAAAGCAATAACAAAAACCTGCTGCTGACCGAGGGCGTGGTAAATTGAGCCTTGGCGATAGGCTAGATCTGACAAGGCAAGCATTAAAACATCAAAGCTATTGCCCCCAATAATACCGCTAACTGCTAAGGTTAAGGCTCCTTGTTTGACAGCAGCAATTGCTGTTACTAGCTCTGGCAGGGAAGTTGAGACTGCAGTAAATAAGCCTCCCACAATTGTCTCAGAAAGACCAGTCTGCATGGCGATCGCTATTCCTGTTCTGGCTAGTGCGTAGCCCCCAACAGCAGTAAGGAGTGCTAGCAAAATAAACCCAAGCCACAGCCTGACCAATGCCCATTTAGTTAATTTAATCTCCTCTTGTTCTTCAACTAACGTCTCAGCAGTACGCTTTGGTATCCACATAGGAGTTAGGCGAGCGTCGTTAGTTAAACCTAAGCCAAAAACATAGCCCAAGGGCAACAAGAGAGTTACAGGATGAATACCAAATACTTGTATTGGCGGTGAAGCCATAGCCATTAACGGTATAGCCAGCAAGGTGATTAGCAAAGTACCTTGTACTATGGTGGCAAGGGAAGCGGCAGCATGTTCTAGGTTTGCCTTGCGGTAGGTAATATCAGCCACAGCCAAAAAAGCTGTTTGAGCAACTATTCCCCCCAAAGCATTACTAACGGCTAGTTCGGGATGACCTCCTGATGCGGCTACAAATGAAGTGACAATTCCCGCTAAGGAGGTAGTACCTCCTAATAGCAACGCACCAACTACAGCTTCTCCTAAACCAGTGGCATCGGCTAGCTTATCTGCCACGGCAGCTAGCTTAGTACCAGCTAAGCCAATAACGATGGCGGCCAGGAGAAAAAGACTAATATTTATCGTTAAAGAGTTGGTCACAAAAGTTGCTTCACATTACTTAACCAAACTAAATATATCAATTTACAACATGGTAGTTTTTCACTTTGGAAAATATTTTATTCGGTTGGTATATTAACTTAGCCCGCTTTTAAGTAGCTATATACCCTATGGTAGATGCACTAGAAGTTAAAAACTGTGATTGTGGTTAGCGTGGCTACAGGCTAGATAGGTTTAGTCTGTATCATTTTTCAAAAACTAGTTTAATCAGGGTAAAGATAAAAGAGAACAGCACAAGAGTAATATAATTATTGGCTTTAACTTCTACCAGTATTGGCATCTCACCCAATCTGTAATGGTTTTTAGGTGGTCATCAATGAGCATTAACCTGCGATTGTTAGGCATGGCACAGGCAAGTGATGAGTCACTCAAGCTAAAGGGGTTTACCTATAGTCCAACCTAAAACCTCAAAATATCTCCATCAAGTAGCGAATAGCAAAAGATTGATGGTCAAATTCTCTTAGTACTAAGCAGCTGAGCTAGCAAGTACTTTTATTTCTCTTGGGCAACTAGCGCTAAGAAAAGTAGTCCAGGTACTGTAAATTTTACGCAAGGTGAACACATGGTAACAACAAAAAATAAGAGAGCTGTAGGAGTTTTCCCTAGCTATGGAGAGGCAGAACAAGCCTTTAGAGAACTGAAAGACTCCGGCTTCCCTATGGACAAGGTTTCCGTAATTGTGCGGGATTCTGATAAGCATGATGGTCTAGCAGAAGCTGGAGTTAAGGAAGAAAATATTGGCAATAAAGCCGATGAAGGTGCCGCAACTGGTGCTGTTACCGGGGGGGTATTGGGCGGCCTTACCGGCTTATTGGTAGGTCTAGGAACTTTGGCTATTCCTGGAGTAGGACCAATTCTGCTAGCGGGAGAAGTTGCAACTGCCTTGGCAACAACCGCAGCTGGTACCGCAATTGGCGCGGCAGCTGGCGGTTTACTAGGTGCACTCATCGGTCTAGGGATTCCTGAAGAGCGAGCTAGGGTATACGATGAGCGAGTTTCCCAAGGAGACTACTTGGTAATCATAACCGGCACCGAAGAGGAAATCCGTCGCGCTGAAACTATTCTCGGTCGTCGAGGAATTCAAGAGTGGGGCATCTATGATGTACCCGATGTTCACGGAGAAGGGGTTAGCACAACTCCTACCACTACAGCTAATCCTGTCACAGCCAGTCGTACCACCACAGCTAATCCTGTTACAACCAGTCCCACTACAGACACAGCCTTAGGTCATCACAAGTACGCGGTAGGGATTTTTCCCGGTCGTCAAGAGGCTGAGTACGCTATCACAGAACTAACCCGTTCTGGTCTGCCGGCCAGTCAAGTTTTCATAGTTGCTCAAGAGGCAGACCGAGTTAATCGTCTGGCAGGCATTGACATGAGAAGTCGGGTGGACAACTATGCTAGCTGGGGAATTCCTCCTGAGCGCTCACAGCTATACACTAGCCGATTAGAACGGGGTAACTATTTAGTGGCGGTCAAAGGTACAGATGACGAACTTCGTCGCGCTGAAACTATTCTCAACAGTCGAGGTGGTCAGGAGTTTGGTATCTACGATCCATCTCAAGTGAATGTATCTAGTGCTGATCGCAAGACCATTACTAACGATGGGCCAGATGTAGTTATTGTTGACAAACGTTAACAAACGTAGCTACAGCTAAAAATCTGGTTATTTGTCAGCAACCATAGTTACTTAGAAGAAGTTCTGGAGCAACAAAGCTAAAAAGTTTGCTTACGATACTGAAAATGGAGGTTGCTGACGTTTTCCATCAGATTAATTAGCCATGTAGTAATTGAGATTTAAGTAAGTTAACTGGAGAAAATAAGATGAAAAAATTGAGTATTTTTCTGTTAAGTAGCGTCTTGCTGATTGGAGTAGCTGCTTGTAGTGATCCTGCTAAAACCAGTGCCGATGCTCCCGATTCTATGACAGATAAGGTCGAAGATAAGGGAGAAGTAGAGGAAACAAAAGAGGATGCTGCTAGCGAAGTTCGTCAAGATCAACTCAACTCTGATATTCGAGCTAGAGAACAGCGTAACGAAGTATTAGGCGATGAGCAAGTAAGAGCCGACTCTGACTTAGAAAGCGAAGTTCGCGCTAAGCTAGAAGCTAATATTCCCCGTGGTAAGCTAGCAGTTGAGGCCGAGGACGGAACTGTTGCCATTAAAGGAACGGTGCCTGATCAGAAGGAATACGAGACGATTGAACCCTTGGCAAAGGAAATTAAAGGCGTTAAGGCGGTAACAGTTGACGTACAAGTTGTTCCTCCAGCCAATTAGGATCAATAATGCTCGGTGAGGATTTTTGGATTTATAAAGGTTCAAAACAAGTAAGCAAGTAAGCAATTATCCCAGAGAATAATTGTTGTCAATTCCTGACTTTTTAAGCAAGCTCATAACCAGCAATAAGTTTGAGCTTGTTTTTTTGTATATCTACATCTAATATGTATGACTAACTTATCTGTATAAGATAAAACTTTTATTTTTGTTGTTAAAGCACAAGTAGTATTCCTTTAGAAAGATGAAACAGAAATTAAACTTTTAGTAAGCTTGTTACCAACAGACAAAATATAGGAGAATCTAAATATGGCTCTCGTAAAAATCGCAGATTTCAACCATAATTACAAAGAAGAAATTTTTGCTGGTTACGACATCAAAAAGTTTAGCGTCTACGCTGACAGAGATGAAAAAATCGGTGATGTTCATGACGCTCTACTAGATGAGTCTGGTCACTTCCGTTATCTAGTAATCGATACAGGCTTCTGGATTTTTGGTAAGAATGTATTACTCCCTGTTGGTCATGCTCGTGTTGATTACGATCAAGGTCGAGTCTATGTAGCAGGTATGACTAAAGAGCAAGCAGAAAGTTTGCCTGAATACAAGAGCGATATGACCATCGACTACGACTACGAAGAGAGAGTCAGAAACGCTTATCGTGGTATGAGAACATCTGGTACAAAAGCTACAACAAGTCGTCCTACCTACGACCGCAACTCCTACAACTACGATTACGACCGTGATCTCTACGGAGTAGATGAGAGTAAGAATAAAGTTCTCAAACTCTACGAAGAAAAGCTAATTGCCGAGAAACAGCGCCGTAAGACTGGTGAAGTTGCTGTCGGTAAGCGCGTTGAGACTGAAACCGCGAGTGTTTCCGTTCCCATCGAGAAAGAGCGGGTAGTTATTGAGCGCAGTAGCCCATCTGATGCTAGAGAGGTTGCTCCCGGTTCCGTAGACTTCCAAGAAGGAGAAGTCGCTCGCATGGAAGTCTACGAAGAGTCAGCAAATATTGATAAGAAGGCCTTTGTGCGCGAAGAAGTTGGTGTCAGAAAAGAAGTTGACCGCGACACCGTAGAAGCAACTGAAAAAGTTCGTCGCGAAGAATTAGAAGTTGATGTAGATGGCAAGAAGAAAAACATTCACGAAAGGCGTTAGATTAGTAAGTAACTTGAGTAGTTAATCCAGGAATAACCTGACAGAAGGAGTTAAGATAGCCTTCATAGATAAATGGTGTAGGCGGAGCTAGTAACTCAAGTTACTTGGCTCTGCCTATGCTTTTGTAAAAATCTGATTAATAAAGTAGAGGATGACTAAAGTGATTAATAACAGTACGGAGCAGGAACAAGCTAGAGACAAAGCTGACAATTTACTGAAAAGACTCAGAAGTAAGATGCTCTCCTTTAATGTAATTGACACAAAAGGTCAGGTACTAGGAGAGATTGCTAACTTCCGTATAGACAACAACCGTCATCTTAGTTTAGTTATATCTCAGCCTTCAGCGACAGTTGATTCTTCTCAATTCTTATTAGGTAGTGAACACATTGAGAGAGTTGATCCTCAAAGTAAGTCAGTGTTCGTAGACCTAGTTAAGGCAGATTTTGAGAATTTGTCTGCACACCAAGCTACTGATAATCAGAGACAAGAATCAGTTGAACATTCTCTAGAAGCGTTTACAGATGACAAAAACTTAGAGCAAAATACCCGATCAGAGGAAAAACCAGAAGTATTGGAAGAAGAAATTATTCGCTTGCTAGAAGAACGATTGGTCGTAAACCGTAGTAAGCGCAAGGTAGGTGAGGTTGTAGTTCGCAAACAAATCGAAACTGAAATAGTAGAGGTGCCAGTTCGACGAGAAAAATTAATTGTTGAACGAGTTGGCTTTGAATCGGAACCCTTAGCAGAAATAGATTTAGGCAGAGGGCAAGTAACAGGTTTAGAAGCCGATGCAACTTTTAGTTCTCAGGGAAATCGTACCGTCTCCGGTGAGTTCCTTTCTCCTCAGGCAGCTAGCGAGGTTTTAGGGGCGATCGCTTTACAAAAACATCATGGGTGTGCAAAGATACGCGTGGAAATTGTAGTGGAGAAAGCAGAACTTCAGGAAAGTTACCAAAAGATGTTTGACCGTTGTTCTAGCAACTAAGGTTTTTCTGGAGCAATTGTTAGGCTTGAAAATCTCCTACTTAATGAGTAACTACCTTTCTTCAATATTCAACTGCATATGCTGGAGGTTTAGCAGTGAGTTTTCCACCTCATTGGAGGATTCGTCTCAAGCCTAGTCTAAGGCAAAGTCTTCGCTCATTTCTCTTTGTGGGATTAGTTATAGTTACAGCCACCACAGTAGCTCCGACTTCCGCCCAAATTAGTAGCAGTAACTCTGGTTCTAAAACTGTTAAAGATTGGGTGCGCTTAGATGGTAATAGGGTATTTATGATTGCTGCTCCCCAGACAGCTATATCAAAGCGTCGGGAGCAAGTAGAAGAAAAATTAGAACAAATTAGCTCTGATTTCATTAAGCAAGAAACTTCAGAAGTGGAAGTCGAAGCTATTAAGCAAACAGACAATAATTTACCCGAAATTTATGTCAATGGTTTCTACCTCCTGACCATTACCCCAGAGGATGCTAAACTGCAAGGTACAACTCCTTGGGACATTGTCAAAGAGCTAGAAAAAACGCTACCAGAAGCCCTCAAACAAGCAAAGCAAGAGCAGCATCACGAATATTTAGCCCAACAAATTAAAAAAGCTGTGGCTATTGCCTTGGGTATAGTGGTAGTTAGCGTGGTAATTGGCATTGCCCAAAGATATTCCCATCTGAGGTGGACCGCTATTAAGGCATTGACACCTCAATCGATTTCTGACAAGCTTACTCAGCAGCAGCAAGAGAATTTAAGAGCTATTGAGCATCACCTCCTACAACTAGCTCAAGGTGCTACTTGGATAGGTGGACCGGTACTTATTTTGGGGCTATTTCCCTACACCCGTCCTCTGCAAGTTGCACTAATTTCTGGTTTGCAAATTCCCCTGCTAGTAGGAGTTGTAATCTTTGTCGCCTATGTAGGAACTCGCCTAAGCTACGTTTTAATTGACAGATTTGTCTCTGAATTTGCCCAGAGTGATTTTATTGAAGAACAAGATTCAAGACGACTGGAACTGCGAATTAATACTGTCTCCAGTGTTCTGAGAAGAATTGCTAGGCTCGCTTGTATTTTAATTGGTGTTCTGGTTGCTTTAAGCGTTTCAGGAATTAGTTTTGGTTCAATAATAGCCGGATTTGGTGTCGTTGGTTTAGTGATAACCCTAGGTTCCCAAAATCTAATTAAAGGTGCAATTAATAGCTTTTTTATTATTTTAGAAGACCAATACGCCATTGGTGATGTGATTGTCTTAGAAACCTTAAACCAAATAGGCGGCTTGGTAGAAAATATGGATTTGCGAATTACCCAGCTACGAGACGCAGAAGGTCGATTAATTACCATTCCCAATAGTGAAATTACAGTTGCTGCAAATCTTTCTTACCGTTGGGCACGCTCAGATATACTAATTCCCGTCTCCTACGACGCTAATATCAACCAGGCTTTGGAGTTGATTAATAAAGTTGCTCAAGAAATGAATGAGTCAGCTGAATGGAAAGAGCTAATTCTCGAAGAACCACAGCTTTTAGGTATAGACAAATTCGGAGAGCGAGGTTTGGTGGTGCGTTTGTGGATTAAGGTGAAACCTCTTAAACAATGGGATGTATCACGAGAATATCGCCGTCGTCTCAAACTAGCATTTGACGATGCTGAAATGGGTATTCCAGTACCTCAACAGCAAATTAGGTTTAACCCTTCCCTACCGATGAAAGCAGAAACAGATGGCGAGAAAAAGCCCCATTCTACTCAAACGAATAATCAAGCAGATGCCTTAACAACTCAGATGGAAAACCTACTAGCCGGCTTAGCCAATTCTGTAGATAGAAAAAATTCCTCCAGTATCCGTATGAAGGATGAAGAAAAACCTTCAGAAGATGCTGACGAGGAAGGTGATGACTAAGTAAGGTGGTGAACTGTGTTCGGCGAAGCCGTTGCTCTAGGCTATTGGAAATTTTAATTCAAGAAAACATCTCCTCCTGCTCATAGTTAGGATCGTCAGTGCCTAAGAGCTTGTCCCAAAGTGTAAAGTAAAGTCCGTAGTGTACTGTGTACTTACGATGATGGCATAAGTGATGCGTAGGACCAATGAGCCACCTTCCCAGCCATTGACAGGGAAAAGAGGAAGAAAATAGCCTAAATCCGAGATGATTCAATACAGCCCAAAAAGTCATTGTCATTAGCGCAGCCGCCAGGGTGATGAAATGGAGCGGTACGATGAAGACGACACAGGCAAAAAATAACCCTTGTACCAGTGCCTCTGGCAAATCAAAGGCGAAAGATGTCCACGGTGTTGGCTCTCCTGAACGGTGGTGACCAGAGTGTAACCATCTAAAGAGCAAGGGGTGATGGAACAGACGATGGACAAGGTAGAAACAGGCATCCTGAAGAATCAGTACCGCTACAAAGCTAAACCCTAAATACCAAAGTCCATACTTGTCGAGAGATGTGTATAAAAGGGTTACTCCCATGTCATATTCTGACATGATGAAGGCAGCATAAAGGGCAAAAACCACGGCAGAGAGAACCGATAATTTAACGTCCCTGATAATGGACTTCCTTTGAGCAGATGACTTCCCCAGCCACCAATAGAAGAGTAAGTAAGTTCCTCCGGCAATAAGAAAGTATCGGCAAAGAATAATCCCGAAGAAGGCAAACCCGTAGAAGCAAAGTTTCACTAGAATTAATTTAAGACAGTAAATGAAAGAGAAAGGAAAGCATTAAGTGCAGTGAGCATGCTAACACGGTGGGATAACCTTTCGCCTTAGATATGCTGTTCTTTCCTTGAAGCTTTCATCAAATGCCGCCATTATTTTTTTGTCTTACCGCAGGCTATCGTTTTAGCCGCTTTCTTTTTAAGCATTTTGCTTAACCCTAGAGGCACTTTGGGAATAGCCTTTAACATCTCGAAGAGCGGAATCAGACTTTCCATTGAGTTTCTCGATTACACTAAAGCTGCCATCAGTTTCGAGAACCACTGCTTCTACATCTTCTATCGCCGAGAGTCCACTAGCACGAATTGCAGCTAGCACTTCCCCTTTGGTAACCCGCTCACGCTTGAGGGAATTTTGCTGAAATTCACCCTGAGCAAGTAGTAGAGCTGGTTCTGCCTTAATTAATTTTTGTACTACCCCAGAGTGAACGGAAAGCCAACTAATTAAGAATTGAAGAAGCACCAACAGGCCAAAGCCAAGAATGCCTTGAGCTAATGAGGTTTCTTGTGACAAGAGTAAGGTTGCCAGGATCGAACCAAATGCTACTGTGACGATAAAGTCAAAGGCATTCCACTTTGAAAGTGTCCGCTTTCCGGAGATGCGAAGCAAAACAATTAAAATTAAATATGCAAGGCTACCGACAGTGAGAGTGTGAATTAAAGCACTCCAGTTATTGAACACAAGTTATCCTCTACTAGCTATATATTCTTTAATCATTACAGACTTCTTGGCAAAGTTCGTCTATCGAAAGGGCATCTATTTAGTAATTAATCCCTCAGCTTTACTAAGGCCGTTGCTTTAAAAAGGAATATCTGGTCAAGCAACTGTAAAATCTGTTCGGTTGTTGAAGGATGATACAGCTTGATTAAGAAATGCTAAGACAAACAGCTATTAACAAAGCTGCTTTTCTTCCTTGAGGAAGAAGCGCTCTAAGCTACTTAATGTCACAATCAAAATTAGACTTAATTATAAGAATTACCATAAAGCCCTAATTAACAATGTCTGATTCTCTCAAAAATAAAATTACCTCCGACCTAGAAAAAGCCAAAGCAGAAGGTCAAGTTAGGTCTGAACGAATTCGAGAAATTGTCCGAGACGCGATAGAACAAGCTAGTGCAGAGTTGAAGGAAGGTTCCACTGAAATTCGTTCAGTTGTCAAAAGTGCAGTAGCTACAGTTATCGACAACTTCCAAGAAAAAGGTGGAGAAATTAAAGAAGAGGTTACAGCCTCCCTAGAAGGGGCAATTGAAGCCATCAGCCGCACTAGACGCCAAGCTATTGCTAAAAACCAAACCGAAGTCAAGCAGTTGCAAGCTCAGATAGATTCAGAAGAACAAGAGCTACAGGCAGAAATTGATGGCGTACTGGCTGATGTTCAAGAAACAGAACAGGAAAGCCAATCTGCTGTTAAAGAAGCAGTTGAATCTGCCATTGATACTCTCAAAGACACTGAGGAGATGGCTTTAATGCGCAAGCGCTATGCTCAACTACAAACTCAGATAGCTATTTTAAAGGCTAACTTGTCTGCCCGTTATGGTGAACGCTATGAAGAAGTCAAGCATCACCTTGATGATGCTCAGAAATGGTATGAACAAGCTCAGCCTCAAGCAGAAGTGGTAGCTGAGCAGGTTAAACAAAAACGAAGCGAATTTGAAGAGAAGCTAGGGAAAGCTGGCACAGCCTTAGCGAAGAAAGAACGGGAGGTAAAACAACTTTTAAGAGAACTGTGGAAATCAATCACTGACACTGAAGTTTCTGACAAAAAATAAAACTTCCAGTCATCTTTAATCTGACTGGAAGTTAAAGCAGTAGTAACTCAAGCCTATTATTTACAACATTATATGCTTGAGTTTTACTATGATTTGGTACTTTAGTAAGCACCACCTTCGCCAGCTGCCTTCTCTTCATGCTTAACAATTACCCAAACAGCATGGATAGAGCCAGGTAGCCATCCTAGAAGAGTTAACAAAACGTTAATTAATAGGGCGCTTCCTACTCCCATGGTTAGAAAAACACCGAGAGGAGGTAAAACAATACCTAAAACAATCCTTAGTAGTTTCATTGTGCTACTCTTAATTTTTCTTAATTTATTCTTACTCCATTTTCCTCAATAAAGTTCCTGGCAACATCCCTCCTAGGGATTATTACTTGTCAGAGAGGCAACCTAATTTTTACCGTTTATAGGGCTAGATTGAAAATATCTGTGACAGAACATCTCTACAGAGATAGATGTTTTGATTTCCCTCTGTCATACAAGATCAAGGTAGCACAAGCGAACAGAAATACAAACTTTTGTAAAGCAAAGAAAAAACTATGATTGGATTCTTTTTTACATTATTGGCCACTGCCCTTAGCCTTCTTGTTGTTGACTTAGTTGTCCCAGGAGTAGACCTAGCGACATTCCCTGCTGCCTTAATAGCTGCGGGTTCCATTGGTTTAGTTAACTCAGCTATCAAGCCAGTTCTGTCAACACTATCCTTACCACTTACTTTTCTCAGCCTAGGAGCCTTCTCCTTAGTAGTTAACGGTGTATGTTTCTGGCTAGCTTCTTTATTCGTGCCAGGATTTAGAGTCGCTGGCATACTAGCTCTAATTCTAGGTCCGGTTGTCCTATCCTTTGTCAATACTTTCTTAAGTAAGTACTTTGCTGAAAGAAATCCTGACCTTAAATTAGGAAGCACTGAAGGAAATCAGGTTCAGTCCTAAAGGACGATAAGCCAGTCAGAATTAAAAACGGTGAGCTTAGTTTAAGCAATCGCGAAAAATAACTGATTGTCCAAGGGAGCAAGTATATTTACTTGCTCCCTTTGGCTAGTCTGAAGATAAAGAATAATACTTTGCCATTCTCAAAGCTTGGGCTGAGTAATTTTCTTTATTATGGTATCTAATCTCGCTTAAGGATATTAGCTTTTTAAATAATGGAAAATACGAAAAAGTGGGTAATTACAGCTGATAATACACCAATTATCAGCGACTTTACTATCACTAAATTATCTCAGCAGGTAGAGTTTTCCACCTCTTACTTAGTCTTAATGAGCATGTCTGGTCTGTTAGCGGCGATCGCTTTGCTCAATAACTCTATTCCTATCCTGATTGGTTCAATGATTATTGCCCCAGCTTTTGCCCCCCTCTCCCTGGTGGCTTTTGCTCTAGTTGGGGGTAAGCCTCGCTTGGCAATGAGAGGTTTGGGTGTTGCCTTAGCCGGATTATTCATGGCAATGTTGCTGGCAATGGCAACGACTTGGCTACTCAAATTTTCCCATATCTTACCCCCGGAAATTAACCTTATGGAAAAACCTCTATTAGATGAACGGGTTAACCCCGGTTGGTATAGTATTGCCGTTGCCATCTCAGCAGGTGTGGCTGGAACAATTGCCCAGGTTAGGGACAAGATTGATACCTTAGTCGGGGCTGTAGCTGCTGTAGCTTTAGTCCCCGCCGCCGCCGCCGCCGCCATTGCTTTTATCTCTCATGCTCCGCACCTAGGAATTGGTGGGTTAGAATTGCTGGCAATTAATATCAGCTCAATCATTTTTGCCGGTGTCCTCACCATACTAGTAATGGGCCCAGAACGAGAGATGTCTAAGGAATTATCCCCAGAAGAAGATTAGTTTTTCACCACAAAAATTTAGCAGACGGGGAGACAGAGCAAACCATTATAATTTTTGCGATAAACCACTAGTACACTTAGCGATCGCCTGACCTGTTTGGATTGCGGTGCATCCCTTGTTTTGCCCTAGCTGCCTCTGGAACTGATTCAGCATGTTTATCTGGAACAATTCTTGAACCGTATCTTCTGGCATAAACCTGAGTAAATTCGGCACCAAAAAAGAGAATTTGAGCTGAATAGTAAACCCAAGCCAAGATAACCACTAAAGAGCCTGCCGCACCGTAAGTTGAACCAAAACTACCCCGACCTAAATAAAGACCTAGTGCTTCCTTGCCAATGCTAAAAAGTACAGCAGTGAGCATTGCCCCAATCCAGACATCATTCCAAGCAATTTTGACATCTGGCAAGAACTTATAAATAAGGGCAAACATTAGCGTGAGTACACCTAAGGAAATGACTATATTAAAAATTTGCCAGAGCCAATCTGTACCAGGAATTAAATCCTGGGCATAGCCACTTAAACCAGACAAAATAGCACTGACAATTAACGAAACCATCAATAAAAAGCCAATACCAAGTACCGCCGAAAAAGATAACAGGCGTTTCCTGACGAAGCCCTTGATACCAACTCCTGGTTTTGGCCGCACTTCCCAGATAGTATTGAGAGCATCTTGGAGTTGAGCAAAGACTCCAGAAGCACTAAAGAGAAGAATCACCACACTAATCAGAGAAGCAACACTGCTAACATCAGGCTGATTGGCATTATCAATAGCGGTTTGGATGGCTTTTGCCCCTTCTGTACCGACCAATCCCTCAATTTGTCCGACAATCTCACCCCTTGCTGCCTCTTGCCCAAAAA
>JBAUJE010000429.1:0-2619 GCA_049683475.1 Coleofasciculaceae cyanobacterium
CGATTAAACTCAGCGAGACTGTCACCAGCCCCGCTGGTCTTCAAAACCGTGCATGAGACTTTCACCTCACACGGCTCCTCAATGACTTGGTGCTTGTCACGCATACCTCATTACCCATTTTTCCTCGACTCTCTCAAGTCTTCTGGTGGGCTTAGGCTTGGCACTATTACAGCCAGATTTATTGCCGAGACTGCCATCTAGGGCGGTCTTTGTATCGTGGCAATGTCTGTCGAGGAGTTGCCAATTATCATAAGAATCCTTTCCACCAAGCGATTTAGGGATTCTGTGGTCAACTTCTAACACATCGATTTCTCGAAAATACAATCCGCAGTGGGCGCATTTCCCTTTCTGCTTTTTCAGGAGTTTTGATATCCTGATTGGCATTTCTGGGTTGTTACCCATTCTTGTACTCCAATAAACCAGGTTTGCGTCGTATGGTGACGATTCGCCTTTAACTTTCACATGCCTTTTTATTTGAGTATCAGCATGATTTAGTAACCGAAGTGGGTTATTCCTTTCTTCTTTGGTTGCGAATACCCAGTTATCACCGCCCATTGAGTGCCAATATCTTTTTGATACCCATTCCCCGTTTTTATTAGGGTGGCGGCGTTTTGCCCAAGCTCTTAACTTTTGGTACATGAGGTCATCGATGTCTGAGTAAGCAACCTTACTTACTACGGTCGCATAGTAATTTGCCCAACCCCTAATTATTGGGTTTAATCGGCTGATTAGCGCCGCTTGCGGAGCTGCCTTATGGGCTTCGATTATACTTGCGATGCGGTCGTAATGTACCTTTTGCTTCTGCTTGCTTGGGGTGATGATAGTTTTGAACCCTAGTTTTTCCCCTTGGGTATTCTTACCTGATTGGTGTTTTCCTTTGGGAAACTGACGTATATTGAAACCAAGGAAGTCGAACCCTGGTTTTTCACCCTCCATTTCTGAAAGGGTGTGTGTCAGTCTTGTTTTACTAGGCTTCAATTCCAAGCCTATGTCTTCTAACCATTCCGAGATTATCTCTCGGCATCTTTGGACAACGGTTATGTCTTCGTGGAGAATCACGAAGTCATCTGCATACCTGATTAATGTTGCTCCTGGTTGATAACCAGCGTTTTTCCCTTTCTTGACTATTGTCCTTCTGGGGAAAGCTTGCTTAATCCGGTGTTCCATACCGTGGAGGGCAATATTTGCCAGTAGTGGGGAGATGACCCCACCCTGTGGAGTACCCTCAGATGTTTCGTAGTGCTGCATATTATCCATCACTCCCGCTTTTAACCAGGCTCGTATTTGACGGCGAATGGTGGGGAATGTATTAAGTTTGTTGAGCAGTGCTACATGGTTGATGCGGTCGAAACACTTGGAGATGTCGGCATCTAGCACGTATTTGGCTTTATACCTAATCTCATTGAATATTGCTTCAATTGCATCATGACATGACCTTCCGGCTCTGAACCCATAACTGTTAGGTTCAAATCGCGCTTCCCATTCAGGCTCTAGTGCCATCTTGACGAGCGCTTGCAAGGCTCGATCTTTCATTGTAGGTATCCCTAGAGGTCGCTTCTCTTCCGTTCCCGGTTTTGGAATCCATACTCTCCGGGTCGGGCTGACCTTAGAACCCAATTTTAAGTTGTTTACTAACTTCAAACGAGCTGCTGGGGATAGAGATTTAATTCCATCCACTCCTGCTGTTTGTTTGCCAGTGTTATCTTGGGTAACTCTACGAACCGATAATGCTCTTGCTGACCAAGAATTCATCAACGTCTTTTGGAGTCTGCGTAATGCTTTTACATCGCCACGAATTGAGGCTTGATAGATTCTCTTTTGGAGCTTGTAAACTCGCCGCTCTAGCTTGCGCCAGTTAATCGAGCGCCATTCCACCGTAGTCTTTAAACTCGTTTTGGACATTTATACTCACTACTTGAGACTTTACCTTCCAATTCATCGTGAGTCTGTCTGCATATCCTGAACATTGCTTCAGGCTTTGGCTTTTGACTCAATCTTTCCTACTCGCAGCATCCGGTTAGCACCTACTCAGTCATCGACCTGACTGAGAGCTTACGAGAGGTTACTTCGTTTCTGATAGCCATTGATAGAGTTTTTAGAGCGGTACTCTCCACCGGGTTTAGAGGAAGTGCTTGTTGGTCAACCAGGAATTGCCAACTCCCCATTATCCTTGCCCTTTTGGGACTCCCAGCGTGTTAGCCTGATTCCGCTGGTTATTCATGACGATGGTTAAACATACCTTTGTGTGACTGCTCATCAACTCTTGCTTGATGATTGCCAGATTAGGCTTCCAGCATTGACACCTTTCACCCCCGCTTCAGGGATTGATGACTAGTCGCTACCCTGGGGGACACAGTTCAGAACTGCGCTCTGTGTGCTTTCACTCCTGCACCTGGAGGGTGGGACTTGAGCTATTCTAGGATACTTTTCTCTCACCCACATGACTATCAGATTGTCAAGGTTCTTATGTTACTTGCGGGTAATCCTCTACCCATTTCAGGGCTAGTTTCTACCCAACGAATCGCACTCCTGGTCTGAACCCGTATGAGTTAGGTTCAAATCGCGCTTCCCATTCTGGTTCTAGCGCCTGTTTGACTAATGCTTGCAAGGCTCGGTCTT
>JBAUJE010000430.1:0-13415 GCA_049683475.1 Coleofasciculaceae cyanobacterium
GCGTTTGAGCTAGATGGTTTGTGTAGTTATGCATAGTCTTGAGGGCAATGCCAAGGATGACTTCAAGCACCTGCTGTTTACTATATCCAGCGGCTAGAAAAGCCTCAACTTCTCCTTCTTCTACCCAACCTCTTTTATTTACCATACTCTGGGTAAATTGATGTAGGGCTTCTAGCTTGGATTCCTGGAGAAGTGTACCATTACGTAGGGCTTCAATATTGTCTGTAGATAGACCTACTTTTTTTGCTAAACCCGTGTGAGCAGCCATACAGTAGTGGCACTCATTCTCGTAACTGGTGGTCAGATGAACGACTTGTTGCTCAAGGGTGCTAAGACTGGACTGGCTAAAGAGTTCCCACAAACTCATGCAACCTCGGAGAAAAACAGGGGACTCAGCACAGATACCCTCTAAATTGGGAATAAAACCAAATGTTTCCTTGGCTTGAGCTAAAGCTTCTTTAGAATTCTCTGGGGCTGTTTCTTGGGTATAAATTGTCAATTCCATAGCTGTACCTCTAATCCTTGTCCCCTAAAATTTAGTTGACAAGTAGACAGACCTGTCTACTTGCTGTTTCTGGTAGTATATCTCTAAGGAGACAACTTTGTCTACCTAGTAAAAAATGAAACCTCAATCCACTAACTCACGCCAGCAAATCTTAGAAACTGCCTCTGAGCTTTTCTACCAAAAGGGTATTCAAAAGGTCGGTATTAATGAGGTAATTGCCGCTTCAGGAGTAGCGAAAAGGACTCTTTACAGGCACTTTCCCTCAAAAGACGATTTAATTGAAGAAGTAATGAAACACCGTGCAACACAGTGGTTGCGTTGGTTTGAAGATGCTGTGGCTGAACGGGGAAATACACCGAAAGAGCGTTTATTGGCAACCTTTGACGTGCTGTATGAATGGTATGCTAGCCCCGACTTTCGTGGTTGTCCTTTTATTAATGCTGTCTTGGAGCTTGCCAATGCTTCTCATCCTGCTCATCATATTTCTGTTGGGGTGAGGGAAGCGATTCGGACTCATATTATGGAACTAGCTCAACAAGCAGGAGTAGCTGAGGCAGAATCATTTTCCCAGCAATATTTACTGCTAATTGGGGGAGCTAGTTTAATGGCAACTATAGAGGGGGTTCCGGTAGGAGCAAACTATGCTCGCCAAACATTATCAGTTTTGATTGATAGTAGTAAGGATGGGTGAAGTGTTAAGTGTAAGGAAGTTAACGTGAGGCGATCACAGGCAAAATTAGCCTGACACAACCTTGGTGTACTGCACCTTTGCTCTTTGCTTAAAACTGTTTAAGTCGATAACCTCTGATTTTCTTGCAGCCTCCCAAACTTCATTGACTATCTCTATCAAGGTAGGGATCACAAGTAAGAGATATTGACCTACACCTCTGCCACTTCTGCCGGCTACCTTCACCGCAGAGGGCATTTTCTCTGGAAAGTCTTGCCAGTCTTGCCGAATCCAAAAAACCTCATTGTCTATCACAACAATCTGTTTATCCCTTAAGCTATCATCAAATCCGCTCTCGTTAAGGAACTCAACTATTTTTCGGACAGCTTGAAGCGAAATTTCTTGCCGAAGGTGCTTTATTGCCCGAATCTCTAGAATTTGCTCCCAAGTATAAATAACGGTGGGCTTGCGAGACTTGCCAATCCTTTGAGGTATAACAAGCCCCTTCTTCTCTAGATATTGAAGGCGGTTCGACGTAGTTTCGGTCAAAGCCAGTGTTTCCAGTCGTGTAAAACCTTCTATGAGAGACATAAGGTGAATATCAGTATAACGTATTACTTTTTGCCAAATTTGCAATACATTTGACGAGAGTTAGCTGTTAAAATGATACTCTATCTTAAAGTAGCTTCAATCTGAATGCCTAAAACAATCTGAAAGGTTGAGGAGATACTTCATTTAATTAAGCTGCTCTTGAGTGCAACTTAGCTTGGGGTTATGTCGCAGTCTAGGATGCTAGAACTAGCTCACAAAAGGCTTTACTGGCCTGAACCTGACCAGATCTGGGAACCTAGTGGAGCTGGTCCGAAGGTCTATGCTCAATTGGCTAGTGAAAAAATTGGCGGAAAACTCAAGAGAGAGTTTCCAGAGGATACTAGAGAAGTAGAAGTTAGTATACTAGCAGCTAACCCAAGGGGCGACGAAACAGAAGCACCAATCGCCATTGTCTGTCAGTTTAGTAGAACTGTTTCTCCAGAAACAATTAGAGAAACTCACAGATTGGCATGGAGTTTTAGTCGAACACGATCACTTATAACAATAGAGCCTCAGATACTTCGTGTTTGGTCTTGCTGTGAGCCTCCGAAAGAAAGGGATGCTCCTGATCCAGTTTTTAGGGTAACTGAGGCTGACCTTACTCAGCAAGCAGCGGATGCGATTCAATGGGTTGAATTAGTTTCTGGACAATTTTTCCAAAAGCATGAAAGCCGTTTCAAAAGAAGTGGTACGGCTGACCAAATGCTGTTGAACAATCTCAAGGAAGTTAGACTACAGCTTCAGCATGAGGGATTGGATAATGAAACAATCCATGACTTACTAGCAAGAATTATTTTTATCCAGTTCTTATTTCAAAAGCAAGATTCTCAAGGTACGCCTGCTTTGAATGAGAGTATCTTGCAAGATTTGTATAGGCAAGGCATTTTATCTAAGGCATACAGAGAGTTGCCTGAAATCCTTGATGATTTTGACGATACATACCAACTCTTTCGCTGGCTTAATAATAAATTTAATGGCGATCTGTTTCCTGGAAAAGGAGAAACCCCAGAAGAGCGCGAAGACGAATGGCAAGCTGAAATCCAGAAGGTTAGGACAGAAGACAATCGCTATTTAAACAAGCTTGCACAATTTGTAAGAGGCGACTTAGAGATGCAGAGCGGACAACTGTGTCTCTGGAAGTTTTATTCTTTCGATGTTATTCCGCTTGACTTTATTAGCAGTATTTATGAAGAGTTTGTCAATAAGAAAGCAGGAAAAGGTGTTCACTATACACCAGAATATATTGTTGACTTTATCTTAGATGGTGTTCTTCCTTGGAATGAAAAAGAATGGGATCTAAAAATTCTTGATCCTGCCTGTGGCTCTGGAATCTTTTTAGTAAAAGCTTTTCAGCGATTAATTTATCGATGGGAAACAGCTCATGATGGTCAAAGAATTCCAGCAAATGTTTTAAGAACTTTGCTTGAGAACAATATTTTTGGTGTTGATATTGATAAAGAAGCTGTTAGGGTAGCATCCTTTAGCCTCTACCTGACTATGCTAGATAGCATCGAGCCTTTGGAGTATTGGGAAAATGAAGTTCGTTTTCCTAGATTGAGGAACCAACGATTAATTAATTATGATTTTTTTGCAGAAGATAAGGAAGGCTTCCGCACTAACGAAGATACAGTGACTTATGACCTAGTTTTGGGTAACGCTCCTTGGGGTAGAAATACAGTTACGTCATTAGCAAAAAACTGGGCAAAGCAATATGCTTGGGATGCAACAATCACCTACGGTAATATTGGACCTCTGTTTCTGCCCAAAGCTCTTGCCTTGACTAAACCTCAAGGTTTAACTTCAATGATTCAGCCTGCGGGGGTTATTATATTTAACCAAATTGGTACTGCTCAAGAATTTCGCAGAAAACTCTTCACAAATTATAAAGTTGAAGAAATTGTCAATTTATCTGCTCTACGTTTTGGATTATTTAAGAATGCAATCTCTCCTTGCTGCGTAATTACTCTTTGTCAGGGACTTCCTGACAACCAACCATTCCCATATATTTGTCCTAAGCCAAGTCGGAGCAACGACGACGACTATTACATCACTATAGATGCACAAGACGTTAATGAAATATATCCTGAAGAAGCTTTGAATGACCGCTTATTGTGGTCTTGCTTGATGTGGGGGGGGAGGCGTGATCTTAATTTCATCCGATGGCTGAGTCGAGCCTCAAATTTTGGGCAATTGGAAAAGAAAGGAATTGTGGCAACGCGTCAGGGTATCATACGAGGAGATAGGAAGAAAGAGCAAAGTGTAACTCTAGATAAACGCATTCTGGAAAAACCTGAGTTTCCAGATGATACCTTCTTATTTATTAGATCAAGAGAATTGCCCATAAACCTTGAGCCAAAAACACACTCAAGAGCTTCAACTGATTTTTCTGCTTTTGATAGTCCTCAAATGATCATCAAAATGAGTTGGCAGAGCAGCTCAAAACGATTTCAAGCCGCTATTGTTGAAACTAGTAAAACCACGAACGAGGGAATTCTCTGTTCGGGAAGTTACGTAAGCATAAATATTTCTCATCAAAACTTTGCAATTTTGGAAGCAGCCTGCCTAAGTTACAATAGCAAATTAGCTGTTTATTATCTTTTACTTTCAAGCCCTCGATTCGCTAATTACATACCAGAAGTTAAACCTGCTGATTTGCTACGTGTTCCTATTCCCGCATCAGCTCATAGTCTTGAACTAAGTAACATTCAAAATTTAGAAGATGTTGACGAAAAAGTTTTCCAAACTTTTTCAATAAAAGAAAGCGAACGTATCTTAATTGAAGATCTTTTCGACTATACTTTGCCGGATTTCAAAGGAGATAGTTTGTCTCCAGGACGGCAGCCAACTCATCAGGAGCAACTTAAAGAATACTGCAAATTATTCATACGAGTAATAAAGTCTGGATTTGGTTCAGATAAGGAAATTTGTGCAACTATTTTCCAGGAACTGGCAGACAATCATCTGCCTATTCGGTTAGTAGCGATATATCTAAATAAGTCAATTCACGACGGAATCAAAGTAGAACCCATCAACTCTCAGGATTTACTCGACCGCTTGAATCAATTGAATAAGGTATTTATGGAGCAAGACGATTCTGATACTGGAGGGATTTTTTATCAGCGTGTTGCTAGAGTATATGCTTCTACCGAATGGCATGGTGAGCAAATACCAACAGTGTATCTGATCAAACCAGACAAAATTCGTTATTGGACTCGTTCTATGGCATTGCGAGATGCAGATAAAGTTTCCGCAGACATCATGCTGCAACGGGCAAATTGAAGGAAAGCTCCAAAAGCAACGTCCCAGTAATAGCATGATTAGAGGAAAACGAGCAAAACCAAAACCTAGGTTGCCTGAGACAAAAGATTTCGTGAAGTTGGCTGTAGGCTGGCAACCTGACGCTCTTAAACTTCTTTGGAATTATGTTTGGCAAGGCTGGGATTCTTACTGTTTAGAAGTTCTATCAAAAGTTGATTTATCAGAAGTCGATGATCAGCTTGAAAGGATGATTACCCAGAATCTTGAGTTAGATATTCGTAGTGTTATGTCAGGATACGAACCTTTTGTGATTCAACATGAAAGATATGAAGCAGAGCAAAGGAGTCCTGCTCCGGCTAGACCAAAGCAACCAGACTTATCCTTCGTATGGACCGAGGAACGTGAAGTAACATATCCTCTTGAGGCTAAAGTGTTGCGTTCTGATAGCAGTAGTGGTGTCAGAGCTTACGTCGAGGACATTACCGAGAACTTTTTGAGGTGTCGATATGCACCCTTCTCCAGCGAAGCAGGAATGCTTGGTTACCTTCTTGAGGGAATTTCTACAATAGCGTTTAACAATATTGCAACAGCAGTTCCTTGCACTTTATCCGATCATCCAGATTTTTTAGGACGTGAGCATAAAGTTTCGGATCATAAGCGCAGTGTCCCGACAGGTAAAAATTATCCTGCTCAGTTCCGTTGTCACCACTTACTTTTAGAATTGAGCAAGAAAGCTAAGGCAAAGAAGGCAACTACAAAAAAGAATATTTCCAATAAAACACCTTAGAATTAATGATGTGAATGCGATCGCGGCATAACTCAATCTTTAGACAGCAGGGAAATCAGCTTTACCTATCACTAAATCTCTACAAAGTTGTTGCGGTAACCTGCTAATTACCCTCTGAAACGAAGAAAAATCATTCAATCCCTGAGACAAAATCAGCGCCCCTTCAATAGCCAGTACTGCATCCTCACCCCTTTCCACAGCAAGAGTTTTATCCAATCCCTCTGCTATTAGAACTTCTGCGATCGCACTCAATCCAACTTCGCAAAAGCATTTCCACTTTGTCATGAAACACGTAAATAGTTGGGGAGCTTGGTAGCCCCGTCTCTGAGCGAGCGGGGAAGCTTAAATCCCACGATGAATATAAAGAAATTTAAATCTGCAATTATCCCTTGATAAACTCAACTATCCTGTCTCCAGACTCCTAACTCTTGACTCCCGTCTTGTACCAGAGCCAGAAGATTTGGTATATTTTGTTTCGTATACTCCCTGAGATAGATGTTAAATTTCTGAAAATTGATTACCTACGGCACTTAATGGCATCATGGACAATCAAACCTTAAACGCCCAGCTAGATAATCGTATCGTTACCCTCTGGCTTAATTCCTTAGAGGAGCTTCACCGCAACGCACTACGATCCTGCGACATAGTGCTTGACACTTACAAAGTGAAGAATACGCTAGGGGTTTTACTGTTGTATCGTACTTTCCGCATTGAATGCAGCAGCGAAGCCCTACAGAATGCCTTAATGATTGGCTATCGTCACTATGCAGCTAAAGCTTACGCCTTAGGCTTTGATGTTTGTTTTAGCGTTAATGGTGAATGGTCTGTTGCCTACAGTGGTGCTACGATCTGCCAAGGTGATTGAACAAGAAAAGGCTACCTTCTGAAAAAGCAAATAAACCTACCATGGTTAAGATAGCAGTAGGTAGCCAAGGTTCTACAATTCCTAATTGGGTGAGAACGGAACCTAAAAAATCACTCTTTAAGCACCAAATAAACCCCCCAAATTGCCATCGCCCTCAAATAATGACCAGCCCGAAAAGTTCCAGCGGCTGTAATAGCTTCCGGTGTCCGAAACTGCAAACCATTTTCATAAATCTGCCTGAGCACAGCCTCAGTCATTTGCAACGCTTCATCCTTCATCCCTGACTGAATCAAAAATGCTGCCAAGCCAAAATTAATACCCGTCCAAACTTCTAAAGGATGAGTTGCATCAGGATTTTCTCGTCTGCCGTCTGGTTTCATACCATTCGCCGCCCCCAACTTACCCCCTTCAAATTTGAGGAAGCAAGCCTCATAAACTGTCTTAAGAGCAGATTGGCTACACTCCCCTGGTACAATGTCTGGCAGCCCCAGCAAACGGGCGTAGAACTGACCGCACAGTTGGTCTGCCATAACTACATCGGAGCCACTTTCACTATCGAGGCGGTAGTATTGACCGTTCCACAGTTTCTCTTGATAAATCAGTTTTGCCTGTTCTACCCACTTGCCATAAAGACTAATCGTTGCTTGAATTGACTCTAAATCAGGTGTCTCAACCAGGGAAGATGCTGGGGGATAATTATCAACGAGAATTTTACCAACAGCGATCGCCGCCTCCAATGCTGCCAACCACAAACCCCCACAATAGGCGCTAATTCCTTTCAGTTGCCAGTCATCAAAAGTCTGATCAGGAGCCCCGGAGTTTTCCGGAATGCCATCTTCATCTTGATCAAAAGTCTTGAGGTAAGCTAAAGTCCTGACAATTGCCGACCAACATTCCCACAAAAACTCAATATCTGTAGCACCAGTGAGAACAAAATCTCGGTAGACTTGCAAGACAAAATCACAGGGCAAATCCTTCCACTGGTTACAGTCCTGGTAGCTAGTGTAATTAGTCTTCTCCCAAGGATGCTCATTAGCTGCCCCTAAATCATGGGGAGTGGCATCTTGAGCTTTGCGGATGGCTTTTGCTTGGTTATAACCAATAATACGAGTTGTCGAGTCATTGCGAGGAATAGCCCGAGCAAAGGCTTCTAAAACAGCTTTATCCAGTCTCGGCCAAAGTAAGCCGAGGGCAAAGGAACCATAAAGCCTGACATCTAAACTCTCATACCACCGGTAATCCAAACTTTCGAGTACGCCAAACTGACCTACTGGATCACTTTCTGAGGCTGCACTCCAGAGGCTACCACCCCCCGAAAGCAGGTAAAGCTCATTAAAAAGTGCCATTTTAAACCAGTTGGGCAAATCCTCTCGTTTTAAAATTGGCTCTTGCCAAGCTTGAATCCGTTCTTGCCAAAGTTCATTATGCTTAAGGGCAGTGCGGACAATTGACCAAGCATTATTACCTGTGCGACCAAAGAAATCGGTGTAACGTCGGTAATAACTGACACCTTGACCAAATTTGGTAATGGGGAAATCCCAAGCTAAGATAAAAGGAATTTTGCGAGTTCTACCCGGTCGAATTGTGAAACGAATCGCGATCGCAGCAGCAATTTGTTCTCCTGGTTCAGCGGGTGTCTCATTTTGAGAATCTGACAAGCTACCATCTGTTGAAAAGCTATCCCAAACCTCAGCCCCGTTACCGGCAGGATTCCAGCGAGTTTGGTAGAACACATCTAAACTAGGATTGCTAACTGTAGCTAGACAAAGTTGCCCTTCTCCGTGCTGAATTTCCTCTTGTAATCTAACCCTGTCTAACAGATAACCGACTCGGAAGCTATCAACAATCCACTGATTATAATTACCGGTACTATCTCCCCAGCGAGGCTGGTACTCATAAACTGGACTTCCATCATCCCTTACCCTTACTTGGGGGTTGTTAATGGCATTGGTAAACCAGCCCACCATATTTTGCCAGGTGAGCATAATACTTAGGGTGATGGGAACTTCTGTCGGGTTATGGGCAGTCCATTCAAAAATGGCGACGGGGTAACTACTTTCTTGGTAGGAACCAGCCCAAATTGGGGAAAACTGCTCACAAATCAGTTCCGTTTGTAAAACATTTTCATAAACAAACCAGCTACGGGGATAAAGGGCATGGTAAGTCCCTGTGCTAATGTCAGAATCTGATTTTGATTGACTGGGATACCATTGCCAGCAATTAAGACTGCCATCTGCTGGCGGTTCTGTGCACAGGGCATAAGCTTTGGGCGCTGAACCCTCCGATTGTTCAAAAACACTAAACTGACAAGCTGGGAGGCTTTTGAAGGTATGTTCTCCTCCATCCAGGTGCCAGAGATTGAAATCTCCTCGTGGGGAACGACCAATACAACCAGCCCCAAAACCTCCCAAAGGCATACCATGCCAGGGGCCATCGTCAAGATTACTGGCGTAGCGAATAGTATAGGGTTTGTCCCAGCCAAGTCCAAGGGGACGCTTCCAGCTAGATTGAGGAATTTTTGGGCGCGTTGGTTGATAGATCATGCCCTGATTTTATAGGGGGGAATAGGGAACAGGGAATAGGGTTGGAAAACTTTAGTCTTGGGTAATTACCCACTTTAAAAAATATTTGTTTCGAGTAGCGAAAGCGTTGCGAGACTAAGTCTCGTACAACGAAACAATACGTCCTTATTTTTTAAGCGTGGGTTTCTATTCCCCGTTGCCCGTTCCCTGTTGCCTAGGGCAACGCTACGCGAACCCTTTTGAAGCCTACCTTACCTTAGTTCCCACTTGGGTTAAATCTGGGGTAGAATTTCTTACCTCATAAGCATTAACTTTACTATTAAGTTCTCGGATACGACGAGAAAGTAGACGAATAATGTTTACAGCAATTCCCGGTGTTTCCTCAATGGCATCATATAGCTGTAGCTGGGTTAGCATTAGGCACTCGCACTCCTCTAAGGTTGTAACGGAAGCAGAACGGGGTTCTGCATCAAATAAGGACATTTCTCCGAAGGTGGCTCCTTGTTTGAGTTGTGCCAAATCGCGGTCGCCAATATGCACCCTGACTAAACCTGAAACAACAATATAAAGTGATTTTCCTTCCTCTCCTTCAGTGAATATGGTGTAGTTAGCGGGAAAGGATAATTCCTCCATTACGGAGGCTACTCGCACAAGGAAGTCGTCTCGCAATTCTTGGAAAATTGGGACGGCCCTGACAAACAATAGACGCTCAACGCTGGTTAACATTGGCTAACGGTTAGCTGTTAGGTATTTGCTTTCGGGCTTTCGCATTGGTGAAGTCTAACCGAGGTTTTAGCCCAAAATATCAGCCGGAATGGAAAGCCCTAATCAGCAGGAAACCTCAAGTTTACCGTACACCTCGGTGGCACGATTAAAGTTAGAAGTATCAACTCCCTAAATCCTCTTCAGCTTGACGCTTTTTAGAAGAGAGGAAATGTCTCGCTCCTTACCTCCTTGAGTGATTAGACTTGCAAAACAATAAATCTCTACCAAGCTTAACAACTTCTAGTTGTTGAAGAAAGAAAAAGAGGAGTCTCACTAGTGGTTCATGTCATTAGTTAGGATAGTTTCTTCTCTCCGGACGTCACCGTGTCTCCGTGTCTTCTGGGCATGTCAAATTTTTTGACATGAAACACTAGCTTACCTGTCCAAATTCTTCCATAATCTGCTGGGCTTGAGCCGCAACTAAGCGGTCTGAGTCATTTTTTAGTTTTGGCAGTAATTCTCGACAAACACGAGGCGAAGCTTCTTTAAGATAAGCTAAAACGGCTTCTCTGACAAAACCTGTAGGATGACTTAGACAAACCCGTGTTGCTTCTGGTGAAAGAGGGTAATGAGCTGCCCTTGCAAAATGAAAGCAACATGCTAATGCCCAGTCTGAGAGAAAATGGCGTAGTTCTAGCAATCGACTTAAGCGATCGCCTGCACTCATTGGTTTGTAAGGCACCAACTCCCCTAAAATTGACAGTTTTTCTGAGGTAGTACGTCGATCTAAAATTCCTAAAAAAGACCTTTTAGGGGGAATATCAAGGGTATTATCCAAAATTTCCAGGGCGAGGGCGGCATTTGACCGTGACTCGGATTTTAGATTAAACGCTGCTGCTTGAATTGCTCCGGGTGGATAGAGTAATTTCATCAGCAAGAAACATCGTTCTACTAGATCTGTTTGCATATCGTGCAGTGCTTCTCGCAGTAGATCTGCTTCTCGTCCCAGAGCCTCGTCAGGGTTAAGATCCAGTAAGGCTGCATAAGTCTGACCCAACAAGAGCAACTCCTGTTCTATTAAGGTTTCTACTCCGGAGCGGCCCAACAGGTCAAGCGCTGCTTCAATTCCCGCTTCTTTGGGGATATTAAGCATGATACGGAGAATATTACGGCGTGTTGTGCCCCAACTAGTCATTAGCTGACTAACCAACTGTTCTAATGCCTGGGGCGTTCCGATTTCACCTAGAGCAGTCCAGGCTTGCAGCCTCACCAAATCTGGTTGTCGGATATCTTCTGCTACTTTTACTAGTAGAGGAATTGCTTGCTCGGCAAGGCGCACCAAGGCACTTCTGGCCGTGTCACGGGTGGACTGATAATGCAGTCCTCGTAGCAGAGAGTCGTAGTAATCTGACAAGTTTCTGGCTGCAATTAATTCCAGGGAAGCCCTGCGCACTCGTAAGGACTCATCTTGCAAGAGATTGGGAATGTAAATCCGTAGGGCTTGCAAGTGGTCTGTTTCTGCTAATGCCCTTGTACCAATCACCCTTTCCCTTTCTCGCTTGGAGGTAATCAACCGCCGTAAGATATTCGTCGCCTCGGCTTTCTCACTGGTTGCTCCCTTGTTTAGAATCAGGGCTGCTGCCGTTGCTCGTACTGTGGCATCAACAGAGCTGTAAAGGTAAGGTTTAATTGTGCTAACGTCCAAGTCTGCCTGAGTTAGCCAAACATAGCGCAGTGCTAGGGCTAGTACTTCTGGTGATGGTTGTTGCTCAATTAGGAGTTGGACATCATTGAGATAAGCTGGATTAGGATGAGCCAGCATTGCCTCCAAGCTTTGCTGTTGCAAAGTTGGTGAAAGCTGAGTCAAGAGCGGAGCAAGTACTTCCCCTAACTGCTCTGGGTTTATTTGGGACAAAAGTTGAATACAAGAGCGTTTATCTGCTTCTGTACCAGGTTTTTCTAAGGCTTCTACTACTGCTCGCTTCAAGGCTTGCAAGGCGACATCGGCAAAACCAAGCCGCCCTTGTTCTGCACTCCTAACTAGCAGGTTGACGTAGCTTGAACGCAGTAACCAAGCACTCAGCAGCCATAGGAAGGAAAAAATTACAATGGCCGAGAGAAAAATCCACCTTTGCCACTGTTCAGCACCATGTTCTGCAATCCAGATAGTTGCGAGGATGCCGATACCTGTAATGCCCGTGGTGATTGGTACTGCAATGCCATCAACAGAAGTTTGAATGGAATTGCGAATTCTCTCTGGCAATGGTTGGAAGAGTGTCGGTTCAATCCCCAGAATTAAGGTGTAGCGCAGTAGTTCGTCGATGAACCTTAGTAAGATTAGACCGATAAACAAACCAGTAATCCATTCTGGAACAGAAATTCCCCGACCAAATAGCCCTAGTAAGAAGTCGAGTACCCCAGTCAAGGTGATTAAGCCGACAATTGACAGCGATGCTGGTAGCAACATGGCAGCGCCAAATACACCAAGCTTGTCAATGGCACGGCTAGAGAAAAATAGTTGGGTTAGTAGTTCACACAACCCGACAACCCCACTAAATAAGCCCAAGAAACCAGCGATTGCCGAAGTATCAAACCTGACCTCTAATTGACCCAGATACTGGAATTCAATTAGCAGAAAGAGAGCTTCACCCAGAATAGAAAAGGCAAAGAGTGGAATGATGTAACGCCTTAGAGGACCAGTGGTGCGACGGGCGGCATATTCAGGTTCTGCTTCTTCCCATTGTCGTCCTCGTGAGTCAGGAAAAGCCTGCTGGTAGCGCTGACTTAGATAGAACAAAAACGCTGCTCCTACCAACATCATGAGAGCCGCAATTACCAGGATGTCGTTTAGCCCGACGATTAATAATAACAGAGGCAGAGAAAATCCTGAGATTACGTCTGCTATTAACAACCCCGAAGAAATGAGCGGGTAGGTACGTTTAATTTCCCGGATGTTGAATAATTGGTTAGCAGCTATTTGGGTATTGAGGTCATTGAGGACCTCCACTGCATCCATCCACAGTCGTAAGAGAAAAACTGTGCCGAGGGCAATTAAACCGTCTAGATAGTCTATCTGCAAGGCAAGGCGAAAAACTAAAAGTGGTAATGTCGTTAGTAGGGCAATTACCACTAGCACCCGTCGCATTGGTAAAATACTTGGCAACCAGGAGTAAAGTGAGCCTAAGCCTGCACACATCACAGAGCTGGCGATGTAAATTACTGGCAGCGATTCGGCACCGTATTTGTCCAAGAACAGCGCTACCGCACTATGCTCAAACCAAATCAATCCGATTGAGGTAGTGGTATAGAAAGAGAACATCAGCAATGTCCGCTCTCCTTCTTCTGTACGAAGATTTAGTATCTTGAGAATCTTCTCTATCCAGTCACCCTGAGAGCGAGTACGAGAAGGCAATTTCATTCGGTCTTTTGTCCTTAGTCATTAGCCATTAGCCATAAGTGTAAGTTGGCAAGTCCCTGACTACTCACCAATAACTAATGACCCTGAGCATCATTTC
>JBAUJE010000431.1:0-10589 GCA_049683475.1 Coleofasciculaceae cyanobacterium
GGTGGAGATTGGTTCGTGGTAACAGGATTAGAATCTTCTGACTCGTTACTGGGAGTTTCGACAATTGGTGGAGATTGATTCGTGGTTATTGCAGCAGGAATTTCTACATCGTTACCAGGTAGTTCAAAAACGAACGGAGGAGGTTGGTCAACAGAATCCTCTGATTGAGCTTCCGGTTCACCAGTCGGTACTGTAAGGTTTGGTCCTTCTTGCCAAATCGTTGTTTGGCTACTTGAACTTTTTCCCTGTGCGACTTTTATAGTTTGCCCAAAAAATCCTCCGGGTGATCCTAATCCCTTGGAGTTTGAAACAGGTTTTAGGGGTTGTAGAGGGTTAGCTTCTGTCGCTGCATTAGCCAAGCTAATGGTAGTTAGAGTACTTATTGAGGTAATAGCGGCTGTTAAAGCAACAAAAAGATAGGTCTTCATCAGTTGACTTACTTCAAGTAAGCTTGAAATGTAACTTAACTAAAGAATATTACACATCAAAGTCAAAATTCTGTAAAATATGACTTTATTTACTTGAAGTTTTAGTAAATTTCTGTTTTTATTATATCTATTCGTATAATCTTAATTTTTACTTAACTTTATGAGGTAATCTGTCACACCTTTAAATTGTCTCTTAAGTAGCGACCAAGATGGTCGCACTAGAAAGATTTCGCAATTGTTGACCAAAGAAAGGCTGATGGCAGAAGCGGAGAAGAAATAAAAAGTAACTTCCCCCTAAATTCTTTATCCTTTTTCCCTCCTTCTGCCTCCTGCCCTCTCAAAATAAGGTTAAAATGACGGACGGCTTATCTCTAAAACCTGATAAAAAGTTCAAAGAAATGCTAGAAGACAGGGTTAAGCTCGGAAAAGTCTTACCTCTACCTCTAGGATATTCTCGCCAGATTGGGTAACTTAAACCACGTCAATACTAAGTTTTATTGGTAAGAGTAGGCAGCTTACCATAATTTAATCCTCTAGAATGAAGAGATTGCTGGTTTTGGGGACTCTTAAAAAGAGGTTGACATAACAACAACTTCCAGTACTGTTTAGCAATTAGCTCAGGTGTAAAGTTGCACTTAATATAGTAGCGTCCTGCTTGACCCATCTGCTCGACTAGTTGAGCATCTCTAGCCAAACTGTGAATAAAAGCAGCCAAACTAGCTCCGTCACCGTTGTCAAATGCTTGACCACAACCAGCCTCGGTGATCATGCCCCGTAGATAGGAATGTTGCTCACAAATTACCGCCACCGGTCGCCCACTTGCCAAAGCACCGTAAAATTTACTAGGTGCCACCAAACCTTCCATACCAGGGCTGATACTGACGAGGGAGAGGTCGCAAGCTGTTAAAGAGTAGGGTAAATCTTTTTTGTCCTGATAAGGTAAGAACTGACAATTACCTAGACCAAGCTGATTGACTTGAGAGCGTAAAGCTTCGCGTTTAGCTCCATTACCAATAAAAATAAAGCGAATTGGCTCATTTCGTAGAAGTTTGACCGCTTCTAGAATCGTTTCCATATCATGGCAGCGACCCATGTTGCCAGAATAGAGAACAGTGAAGGTATTAACCAGATTCAGTTCTTGGGCAAACCAATTGTCTTTTTTGGCAATGGGTACAATCCAGTTTGGGTCAGCCCAACTATGAACTACTGTAACTTTATCAGCAATTCCTGGGCAATGTGCCACCACTCGCTTCTTCATTGAAGGGCTAAGAACGACAACTTGTTGAGCACGCTGCCAAACGCGACGATTCATACCTTTCCATAGCCTGACTAACCCATTACTATCAGGGACAACATTTAACTTAACGGCGATATCGGGATACAAGTCGTAGAGAAGGCAAACATAGGGAAGACCAAAGATTTTATTGGCCAAGTATCCCAGAAGGGGTAAAAAAGGCGGAGCTGTAGTGACGAGAAGAACGTCACCTCGATTGCTAGCTTTGAGCAGATGTAGGACAGAAAACAGAAAGAAGAGAAGTCCGTTAAGAGTCTTGCCGCGAATTCGCCTAGACCAAATTTTTGAAGCATGGGCTAGTGCAGTAGAACCCGGTAGAGTGCATCTCTTAATTGTCAGCTGCTCTAAGTGTTCAACCGCTGGTGCTTTTTTTGTTTGAAAAGCATAACCAGGTTGGCCGGTAAAAACATTAACAAATAGATCAAGTTTTCCCAACTGACCAGCTAATTCTGCAATTAGTTGTCCTGTTGCCGCGTAATCAGGTGGATAAAACTGAGTGATGATCGACAATTTAAGCCCGCAGTTCAATCCTCTTTTCGTTTCTGCCGTACTCATATCTTCACTTTTTTAAATCTCTCTAACCAATACAGAGTTCTGTATTGACTGTCCGGAACTACCGAGTTAGTAGAAATAGGTATGAAAACTATTAATTACTGAGTTGCCAATGAGCCGTAGATTATGATAGTCACTATCAGTTATCAGACCATTCACCCTTCTTTGATAACTGTTGACTGTCTATCGAAAAAACTGTTCCCTCTTCTTCAACTCACATTTGCCATGATGCTCAGAAAGTTGATTTAGGGTAAGGTTACCAAGAGGTATAGAGCTTGAAAAAACGATGATGTTCTGAGTTAAGCTAGCCACTATACAGTTATTGACAAGAATAAAAAAGTTAAATTTAAAGTTCTACTTTTTCTATGGTTACAATTAATTAATCTTCACAGAATCTTCATTTAGGCACAAAAAAATGTCATTTTAATTTGAGCTGTTGCGTTTTTTATCCTGACAAACTTTGCAGGTACTGTATCTGTTATATATAAGGCAAAGCAATGAAATTTATCTTTATCTGTAGATAAAAATACTTTCAGATAACGTAGCCAAAAAATAGAGTAAATCGTTAACAAATCTGGGAGTGTTTAGCTATATTGAGAGAAAATACTCAATCACTTAGCTATTCTGTGGGGGTGCTTGTTTCTAAGATTGCGAAACATTTTTATTTAATAGATTTTCCTGCAAACTTCCGCATTTTTATTTTTGAATTATGGGTTCGGACATAAACGACAGGCTATTTCTGCCCAACCTTAACGGTCACCAATCGCCCTATTTGGCTTCCCCACTCAATGCTGGAGCTTCTGAGTTTGAGGAAGACAAACTAGATGTGCGAAATCTTCTAGATATTGGTCGCCGTCGGGCATTGTTAATTGCTGGTGTGGCAATCGCTGTTGGCTCCGGGATGGCTGTCAAAACCGTGAGTCAGGCTCCCAACTATGCCAACAAATTTCAGTTATTAGTTGAGCCAGTTTCTGGTGAGAAAGAACTTAATCCCCTCAGTCAGTCTTTGGGTAAGGCTGCTGGTTTTCAGACCCCTTGGAGAGACTACGGGACTCAAATTCAGGTCTTGTCGAGTCCTCAAGTCCTAGACCCGATTGTCGAGCAAATTCAGGAGAGATATCCCGACCTTGACTACAACACTCTCGGAAGCAAACTAGCAATTTCCCAGCTGCAACAAACCAAAATCCTAGAGGTAAGCTACCAAGACTCTGACCCAGAAAAAGTTAAATTTGTCTTAGAGGCATTAGCCCAAGGCTACCTTGACTACTCTCAACAAGAGCAGCAAACTACTACCCGCCAAGGGATTAACTTTGTTGATGAGCAGCTGCCTAAACTACAGGAGCGAGTTAATAAGCTGCAGGAACAACTTCAGCGCTTTCGGCAGAAGTACAACATAACCAATCCAGAAACTCAAGGGCAACTTTTGACTAATCGGGTTAGCGCGATTGTACAAAACCGACAAGAAACTCAAGCTAGCTTAAGAGAATCTCAAGCTCTTTATAATCAGCTCAAAGGCCAGTTGGGATTATCTCAAGAAGAAGCAATCAAGGCAGCATCCCTGTCAGAAGCCCCTCGCTATCAAAGATTACTCAATGAGTTTTCCGAGCTAGAAGCTAAAATTGCCACTGAGTCAGCGCGCTTTACCCCAGAAAGCCCGATGATGGAAACTTTACTAGAGCAAAGACAAAACTTAGTGCCTCTGCTCAGACAAGAAGCGGCAAAAGCAGTTGGACCAAATAGCTCAAGTGTACCTGATAATGCAGAGTCACTTGCTTCCTCTAGTTCAATTCACCTCGATCTAGCTCAACAGATGATCGGAGCGAATAACCAGATACAGGTACTAGAGGTACGCGCCAAAGCGATCGCTCAAGCCGAAAATACCATGAAGGGGCAACTACAACAGTTAGCAGTAATTGCTCGTGAGTATACTGATTTACAGCGGGAGTTAACTGTGGCAACAGAGAGCTTAAACCGCTTTTTGGCAGTTAAGGAGACTCTAGAAATTGAATCGGTACAAAAGGCTTTGCCTTGGCAGATGATTAGAGAACCCCAACAGCCAGGAGCTCCTATTTCTCCTAATATTCCTCGTGGTTTAATACTTAGCACCGTTGCTGGGTTACTGGCTGGTGCTGGTGCTGGTTTGTTAGCCGAAAAGCTTGATCGGGTCTTTCATTCCCCCGAAGAACTTAAGGATGGAACCGGTTTATCTCTACTAGGTACTATTCCTTTCCGCAAAGAACTAAAAGCAGCTCATCTCCAAGCTTCTAAACCTAGGGGTAAATACCGTTACGTGGCTTCTGCCTTTTCCGAGGCTTTTCGTTCCCTCCATGCCAACCTCGACTTTATCAATCCGGATCAGCCAGTTCGGTCCATAGCAATTAGTTCATCTATACCATCAGAAGGTAAGTCTACTATTACCACCTGTTTAGCCCAAGCTGCGGCGGCAATGGGACAGAAAGTTTTACTTGTTGATGCTGATTTACGTCGTCCTCAAGTCCATGCCAGATTGGATTTGCCTAATGTCTGGGGGTTGAGCAATGTAATTTCGAGTGACATCAATGTTGATGATGTGATCCAGCGCTCACCGACAGACGAGAATCTCTTTGTCTTGACTGCTGGTGAGATTCCACCTGATCCTACCAGGCTCTTAGGTTCGCAAAAAATGCGCAATTTAGCCAAGCAATTACAAGAGAGCTTTGACTTAGTAATCTTTGATACACCGCCTCTGCTGGGTTTGACGGACGCAAGACTGCTAACCCCTCACACTGATGGTTTGGTCATGGTGGTTGGACTTGGCAAAACAGATCGCTCTGTTTTGAAGGAAGTTTTATACGGATTAAGAACTTCTCATACCAAAGTTTTAGGAGTTGTGGCTAATGGTGTTAAAGGTTACACCCCAAGCTCTTATCACCACTTGGAAAAGTATTACCAACAGCACCAACTTCAGGAAAATCAGGAGCAGACTGGACAGTTGGGGTGATGGGGAGCAGGGGAAGCAAGGGGAGATGTTTGGCTAAATTTTCAATTTTCAATTTAACAATTTTCCATTTTCCATTCACACTTCTGGTTGTTCTTCCTGATTAGCTCTCAAGGAACTGGATTAATATATTGGGAAAGTTAGTTGCCTAAACAACAATTTTTCTTTCTCTTACCCATTCCCTTTTAACCCTTCCCCTGCGCTTTACGCGTCATGACAGAAGAGGATTATTTTTCTTGAGTTAAAGAAAAAAACTGACCTGATTTTAAGGAAATTTAGCATTTTTGTCTTATGGGTCAAGATGTAAATTACCAGCCCCTATTCTCTCAATCTCAACAGCCTCAAGAGCAACAACTTTCTCCTTTAGCTCCAGTTCAGTTATCGGGATTTTATCCGCCGGAGGAAGAAAAACTTGATTTAAGGAAGTTCTGGACTGTTGTTCGCCGTCGAGTCTTAATTATTGGCGTTGTTGCTATCGCGGTGAGTTCGGGAATTATTGCTAAGATTTTGGCTAAGACACCTATTTATGAAAGCCAACTTCAGCTCTTAGTTGAGCCGGTTTCTGGGGAAAAGCAGTTTGACCAGCTAACTACTTCTCTGGCTCAGGGTCTAAATAGTTCAGCTAATAGTCTAGATTACGAGAGTCAGATACAGGTCTTATCCAGTCCTCAGGTAATGCTGCCAATTATTAAGAAAATACAGACTGAGTATCCAGAAATTGATTACGGCACGATCCAGAATAAGTTGCTCGTCTCCCAACTGCAACAAACCAAAATTTTAGAAATACGCTATCAAGATTCCGACCCAGATAAGGTCAAATTTGTTTTAGAACAAATTGGTCAGGGATACATTAACTACTCAAGAAAAGAGCAGCAAACCACTACACGCCAAGGAATTGAGTTTGTTGATGAGCAGTTGCCTAAACTACAGAAGCGAGTTAATAAGCTTCAGGAAGAAGTTCAGCGCTTTCGGCAGAAAAACAATATTACTGACCCGGAAACTCAAGCTCAACTCTTGACTAATCGTTTCAGTGCTGTTCAACAAACACAACAAGAAACTCAAACTCTGCTTGATGAAACACGGGAACTTTATACTAATTTACAAAACCAGTTGGGGTTATCACCGCAAGAAGCTATAAATGCTGCGGCCCTCTCAGAAGCCCCCCGCTACCAAAAGTTACTTGATCAACTTTCTGAAGTAGAAGCTAAAATTGCTAATGAGTCGGCACGTTTTACCCCAGACAGTCCAATTATTGAGACTTTAGAAGAGCAAAGGCAAAATTTAGAGCCTTTACTTAATAAAGAAGCAGCAGTAGTTGCTCCTGGTGAGGTTGTCTCATCAAGTAACTACAAAGAATCTTTGGCTTCTCCTAATTCAATTCGTCTAGATTTGACTCAGAAGTTGTTAGATGCGGTTAATAGAATAGAGGTTCTAGAAGTACGCTCTTCAGAACTAGCTCAGATAGAAAGCAAGATTAAAGGGCAACTGCAAGAGCTGGCAGTAATTTCCCGTCAGTACACTGATTTACAGCGGCAATTGCTCGTAGCCACGGAAAGCTTAAATCGCTTTCTAGCAGAAAAGGAAACCCTGGAAATTGAGTCAGCACAAAAGACTTTACCTTGGCAGATGATTAGACCGTCCCAACTGCCAGAAAATCCCATTTCTCCCAACGTTCCTCGTGGTGTTGTACTGGGCATTTTTGCTGGGTTGCTAGCTGGTGCTGGTGCTGGGTTATTAGCAGAAAAGCTGGATCGGGTTTTTCATTCTGCTGAGGAACTGAAAGAGAGCAGCGGTTTACCTTTGTTAGGTACTATTCCTTTCCGCAAGGAACTTAAAAAGGGTTATACAAATACCTCCGCTTCTAGCATGGAAGCGCTAGAGGTTTCTCCCTATAAAAATCGCTACGTTGCTTCTCCCTTCACCGAAGCATTTCGTTCTCTCCAGGCAAACCTGCACTTCCTTAATCCTGATCAGTCGGTTCGCTCTGTAGTGATTAGTTCCACTGTACCGGCAGAAGGTAAGTCTACCATTACTATTTTCTTAGCCCAAGCAGCAGCGGCGATGGGACAGAAAGTTTTACTGGTTGACGCAGATTTGCGCCGTCCTCAAGTCCATGTCCGGATGGATTTGCCTAATGTTTGGGGATTAAGTAATGTAATTTCGAGTGACATTGATTATAAAGATGTAATCGTGCGATCGCCTGTTGAAGAAAATCTTTTTGTACTAACCGCTGGTGAAATACCTCCTGATCCGACTCGGCTGCTGTACTCGAAGAAGATGCAGTCTTTGGTTGAGCAATTCCAAGAGAGTTTCGATCTGGTAATTTTTGATACGCCACCCTTATTAGGTCTAACGGATGCCAGACTTCTCGCTGCTCACACCGACGGTATGGTGATGGTAGTGGGAATCGGTAAAACTGACCGCTCTTTGTTAAGACAGGTTCTTGATGGACTGAGAACTTCTAACGCCAAGGTTTTAGGTTTGGTAGCTAATGGTGTTAAAGGTTATGTTGCCAATTCATCCTATTACTTGAATCAGTATTATACTGAGCAGTCTGTAGAGATGAAGGGAGTAGGGAGTAGGGAGATGGGGAGATGGGGGAGATGAGGAGATGAGGGAGATGGGGGAGATGAGGGAGATGAGGGAGATGGGGGAGATGAGGGAGAGGAACAATTAAATTGACGATTGATGATTTACTGCGATCACTCCCTCACTTGTTCATTAACAAAGCAACTTGGTAAATTAAAGGGGCTAGTGCCAAGGCTGGTAGAAAAGAAGCGACTCGAATTTTAGTTAATTCCAAGAGATTGATGCCTGTACCTAAAATCATCAATCCACCAACGCCTGTAATTATGATAATGCGAGGGTCATGGGCAGGGTTGGGTAGTGTTTGAGCTAGAACGCCAGCAACTAGGGAAATACCACCTTGATAGACCAGTATTACTAGTACAGAAAATCCTACACCGATACCAAAGCTACTAGAAAGAGCGATCGCTGCTATACCATCCATCACCGCTTTAAGGGTTAGTAAGTCGTTGTTCCCTGTTAAGCCATTTTGGATACTTCCTAGTAGAGTCATGGGGCCGACGCAGAATAGTAAACTAGCGGCAACAAAGCCTTGGGTAAAGTTACCACCCCCCTTAAACTTTGCTTTGAGCCAGTTACCGATAGATGAGAGTTTTTCCTCAATTTGCCACCACTCACCTAATAAACCTCCTAAAACCATTGCCAGCAGTCCTAGCACCACGCCATCTAGGGAACCAGCCTGAACCTGTCTCATCCCTTCTGCCATCGTAAAGCCAATGAATAGGGTCAGCAATCCTACCCCTTGGGTAATAATGCGCTGCATGGGAAGGGGAAGACGGTGCTTAAGGAGTAGACCAAGAGTTGTACCAATACTGACAGTTAAAACATTAATCCAAGTGCCGCTAGTTTTGGCAAAGAAATCAAGAGTCATATGATTTAGAAGGGAGAGGATAACAAGTTGCACAATGGATAAAACCGAAAAACAAAAAATGCTCTCCGGTGAGTTATATCTAGCTACTGATCCAGAACTAGCAGCAGAAAGTAAACGAGCAAGACGCTTAACCAGACTATATAACTGTACAACTGAAGAGGAAGCAGAAAAGAGATTACAAATTCTGCAAGAGTTGTTTGGTGCAGTAGGAGCAAATACTAAAATTGAGCCACCTTTTCACTGTGACTATGGCAGCAATATTTATGCTGGTGATGGTTTATATATGAACTATGGTTGTGTAATTTTAGATTGCAATCAAGTTCACATAGGAGAAAAGGTACTGTGTGGTTCCTACGTGCAAATTTATACTGCTTACCATCCTACAGACCCAAAAACTCGTCTATCCGGACGAGAATTGGCAGCACCAGTTCACATTGGCAATAATGTTTGGATTGGCGGAGGTGCAATTATTTGTCCAGGAGTAACTGTTGGTTATGTTTAGATATGGAGGTAGCGCAGTGGGTAAAAGCGATCGCTTGACTTTTAAGATGAATGGCACTGAAAAGCAGCAAATTTGATGAGGGTTTTGGATCAAAAAGCCTAATTACTTTTGGGGGACTAGCCCCCCAAACCCCCCAGTGAGGAGGACATGACTGCGCGACATGCGCGCGCAGCTTGAACTGTCCGTGGACGTTGCGACCTCCCCACACTCCTGCCGCAAGGTGAAGCTAATCCAGTGCTTTTTTTTTAAGTCAGTGACGTTCCTTTTAAGATAGTTGCTACGGGACAATAAAGCAGGTAAGGCGATGACAACTGTATTGAATTTAGAGCCAATTACCACTCTGACACGGGAGCAGTTTTTTCAATTGTGTCAGGCTAATCCAGATGTATTGCTTGAACGTTCACCTAATGGAGAGTTGATTATCGTGACACCTATTGGTGGTGAGGGTGGTAGCCAAGAAGCGAGTTTGATTATTAAGGTGGGGGTTTGGAATGAACAGACTCAGTTAGGAGTAGTGTTTAGCTCTCAGACTGTATTTAGTTTACCTGGAGGTGGCGATGGGCAAAGCCCCGCTGGAAGCGATCGCTCTCCCGATGTGGCTTGGGTGGAGTTGTCCAGGTGGCAAGGGTTGAGTCAGGAGGAACGGGAGGGGTTTCCGCCGATTTGTCCAGATTTTTTGATTGAGTTGCGTTCTCGCAGCGATAGATTAAAGCCGCTACAGAATAAGATGCTGGAGTATTTGGCGAGTGGGTTGCGGTTGGGTTGGCTGATTAATGGTAAGGATAAACAGGTGGAAATTTATCGCCAAGGGCAAGAGGTAGAGGTGGTGGGAATACCTGTGGTGTTGTCGGGGGAGGATGTTTTGCCAGGGTTTAGTTTGGAGGTGAGTTAAGTCTAAAATAGTTCTTTCTTTCCCGCTTTTTCAATGGTTTTCGGCTAATAGCCACTCCGTCTCCGCCTGAATAATGTCTGTGCGGTTGATAATGCCAACCAGCAGACCATTTTTGACCACAGGTAGACGACTGATATCTTTCTGATTTAGCAGCATCAGTACATCTGCTAAAGAGGTATCGGGAGAAACCGTAATCGGGTTTGGGGTCATAATTTGGGCTAATAGGATATTGGTTGTAGCGGCTTTCTGATAGTCTTGCCCTTGAACACAGTTAGTGATGTCTCTTTTACTCCTTATAGCGCTACGCACTAGGGAACAGGGAACAGGCAATAGGCAACAGTAAGCTGTGGCTGAGTTTGAGAGTATAGAAATGTCCTAACATTAACGCGTGGTGCTATACACTATCTTCTAAAAGCCGCCACCTTTTCAAGCGATCGCCTCAGAAAACAGCGTAGAGACGTTCCATGGAACGTCTCTAAAAACCCAT
>JBAUJE010000432.1:0-5898 GCA_049683475.1 Coleofasciculaceae cyanobacterium
GTAGAACTTCCATCCCCTGAAACCTCTCCCTTTCTGTTTGAACTCATTCTTCAGATTGACTTCAAGGAACAGTCTCGGAGATTCAAAGAAGTTATTGACTTGCATAGCACCGCAGGATTTCTCGTTCACGGTGAATCTTGCTGCGGACAACAATTTTTGGTTAATCGGCTGTTACGACTGAAGCGAGGGTGGAAGAATCAATCCCCAATTAAGATTGATTTGAGTTATAGCGGTGTAGGGAGGAGTATTCCTAACTTGTGGCGAGAACTGACCTCTTGGTTGGGTTTATCAAGAGATGCTCAACCAAGTGAAATTATGGATCGGGTTTGCGATCGCTGGCAAACTCAAGATGTGATTTTTATTTTTTACACGGTAGATTATATGCTACCAGGGATGCTAGCGGCATGGCTTCAGGAGTTCTGGGAACCACTGGTGGCGAGAGCAACAGAGAATATGCCGAAACGCAATACCCATTTGCTGATGTTTTTAGTTGATAATTGCGGCAGCATCGCTAAATCGGATCTCAGGTTAGCAGATAAATTTGAGCAACCAAGGTATCCCTTGCGTTTACCAGCTGCTAGTCTGTTTCCAGTAAATGCCCTTGAGGAATGGATGGATATGGCGATCGCATTTACAGAAGTGCAGTTTCCTGCTGAGTTAACTGCCCAAATCTTGTTAGAGCGTTCCTCTAACGGTGTCCCCCAATATGTCTATGAGGAAATTTGCAAACACTGCAATCTTAGTTGGGATTGATATTGTTAACGCTCACTTTCCCGCGTCATCAAAGGATTTAATTGAGGCAGCAGTAGAGAGATTTGCCGAGTTGCGATCGCGAATGAAGAAGAATAAATCTGGAAAGAAACCTAGTACTAGTGAGTTACTCGATTGGTTTGCCGTGCTGCATCAGTTTCCCGAAGATGAGGTATTAAAGCAACTTGAGGGAGAATTGCCTTTTCCAGAGGTATTGCTGAAGAAATGGGAAGATCATCTGCGGTATTTAAAGCAAGAATGAGCTGAATATTACTTTGTCAATTTTTAATTGACGGGTTGAGGCAGACGCACAGACACGGAGACACGGAGACGCGGAGAGGATTTTACGGCTTGTTTCTTAATTAATGACAATCATTAATCTAAAATCTAAAATCGAGATTTCTCAAAGGATGGGATAATATCCCTAAGATTTTGTCAACTTCTTTAATAAAGTAATCACTCAAATCAATAGATGCTGTTTGCTGCTCAAGCTTGAGAAATTTCCAAATCATCCCCGTCGTTACAGCTCCATAGATAGTATCAATTGGCGTTTCCTTTTGTTGATTGAAGCGTTGAGCAGCTACCATTTCAGCAATGCACTGTCCTAATCCACCTTTAATATTTTCATTTTTGGCTTCTACAAGGGTCACAACTGGGGCATAGATTTCATACATTTCTTTAGAAGCAGTGAGAATATAATCACAGTATCCACTGAGTCCCACACTAGAGTCTACGTTGAATTCTGTACCAGAAAAAAAGCCGATTTGAAAATTTAAGTGCCGTCGTACTTCCAATAATACAGGAGCGATAATTAATTCAGAACGAGCTTTTTCTGTATTAATAGCGTTGGCAAGAGGCACAAATTCATTGAGTGTGGTTTTAAGATAATCACTGGGTTCAATCGGGGAAATATCAGTAAAAAGACGAGTGGTTTCGTCAATAGTTAGGTTAAAGGCTGTTCTAACTTTACTGAGAGTTGTAAAGTCGCTGTATGCCATGATAAAGAGGGTTATTTCAGTGATATATTATCTTTAACTATTCTAAGTTGGAGCTTTTTGCTTGAAACTTTTATTTCAGAGCTTAAATGTTAAAGTTTTGAATTCTGTAATTTGACAGTTGCGCCTCATAAGTTAAACCTTTGCAGATGATTTCCGATCAATTACCACTGCTGGATATTTTCAATAGTCTGCGACAAAGGCATGGTTTACCCTTGGGAGTTGATGAGTATCTGGTGGTGGTGCGTAGTCTACAAGTGGGTTTTGGTATGGGGAGTCGTCAGGAATTAGAGCAGCTTTGTTGTATGGTGTGGGCAAAGTCTGAAGATGAGAGTCGCTTGATTCAACGCTTGTTTGAGGAGATGTGGAAGCCTGTTACACCTTCCTCAACACAAAAAAAGTCAGAAATTTCCTCACCTGAAGAATCGACTCCTGAGTTAGAAGAATCTGCCAGCGTATCGTTAGAAGTAGATGAACCTGTGCAGGTAGTTCAAGCAGTGCGACGCAATCAGCGTTCCGTAGAAACGTTGCATGCAACGTCTCTACAACGTCCCCGTCACATCCTGTTAACCGAATATTTCCCCGTTACCAAACGACAGATGAAGCAAAGCTGGCGTTACTTGCGTCGTCCAGTGCGGGAAGGAACACCCGTAGAGTTGGATATTGAGGCAACTGTAGATAAGCTGGGACGGGATAGTATTTTACTCGAACCTGTCCTAGTACCCCGTCGTGTTAATCGGACTGATTTGGTGCTAATAGTTGACCAAGAAGGCTCAATGGTGCCATTTCATGCCTTATCACGGCAGTTAATAGAAACGGCAGAACGGGGTGGAAAGCTGAGACAGACTCGCGTGTTTTACTTTCACGATTATGCTGACGAGTATCTATACCGTCATCCCGCCTTACTGAATGCCCAGCTAGTTGATGAGATATTAGCAGAGGTGGGAGAAAGAGCAGTAGTTTTGATTGTCAGTGATGGGGGTGCAGCACGGGGTAATTTTGACCGAGAAAGAGTTAAGTATACTCAAGAATGGATTGAAAGATTGCAGCAGTCGGTACAGTATGTTGCTTGGCTCAACCCGATGCCCAATGATAGTTGGCAGCATACCACGGCGGGAGAAATTAGAGAATTTGTGCCGATGTTTGAGATGAGTCGCCAGGGGATGAATGCGGCGATTAGCGTATTGCGGGGTCGATATTTCTTAGGTATGGATAAATAATTATGCTATTAGAGTTAAGACAATTAAGGATTCAACCAGGTCAGCAATTGCTGCTTGAGGATGTTAGCTGGCAGCAATTGGAAAGTATTTTAGCCGAATTGGGGGAAAGTCGCGCTGCAAGACTTTCCTATAGTAATGGACGTTTAGAAATTATGGTTCCCCTACCTGAGCATGAAAAAGCCAAGGAAATTATTGGCGATATGGTGAAAATTTTATTAGAAGAACAACAAATTGCGTTTGAGACGTTGGGTTCGACAACCTTAAAAAATGAACGAATGACTCAGGCTGTAGAAGCAGATACCTGTTTTTACATTCAAAACCAAGAGGCAGTTATTGGTAAAAATAGGCTAGACATGAGTTTAGATCCGCCCCCAGACTTAGCCATAGAAATTGACCTTACTTCCCGTACTCAGTTAGGAAATTACCAAATCTTGGGAGTTCCGGAACTGTGGCGATATGGACGACGAGGGTTACAGATTAACGTTTTGCAAGCCGGAGGGTATGTAGAGTCGGATTTTAGTCCTACATTTCCAGATATTCCGATTATTGAATTAATGAATCGGTACGTACAACAAAGTCAAGTTTATGGCAGAACCCAGGCAATTCAAGGTTTTAGAAGTTGGCTGCAAGAAAATCTCTAATCTAAAGTGGGAGTAAGCCGAGGTTATGTAATGGCTACCACAGATAAAGAACGAGAAATGCGAGTTGCTGTTGAGCGAATTGTTGGGTTTGCCAAGCAATTTGATGAAGTACACTTGTATCTCGCTTGCCATGCTGCTTTTCCTCTGGTACTCACACCTGACTTGCTCTACCAAATTTGGGCAAATTTTGTCCCGGAAGCGCCTTGGACTGGGGTAGCGAGGGTTTTGCTGTCGCGCTTGTGTCGGCAGGTGGGATACGAGATGTATGAGATGGATATTCCAGTTCGCAATCTTTTATTGAAGGAATTGAAGGAACAGTTTGGGCAAGAAAGATTTGATGAATTAGCTGAGTTTTTGCTGGATTATGTGGCGCAGCGACTTACTGAAGATGATCCGGATACCCAGGATTTGCGGGAGGCGCAGGAGTGGACGGCGTTGGCTTATAAGAAGCCTAGTGAGGTGGCGCGGGAGTTGGCAGAGGAGTTGGCTTTTCAACTTAATCAGGAGGATACAACTGAGGTATTTCGCATGACATCCTTGGTTGAAACCTTTGCAGAACCTCTAAAAGAAGCGGGATTTGAGCCATTACTGATTTACACCAATGGGGTCACAAGCTTTGTGCGCGGTGACTTGAAGAGGGCAACTGCTCAATTTAGTAAAATACATAGACAAGGGGAGCAGACAACATTAGTCGGAGTAAATTTAGATGTTCCGTCGGAACGGTTGTTGGGGAAAAGCCTAAAAGAAATTTCTCCGAAGGCTATAAAACAACAGAGATTTTCCGCAGCATTAGATAAATTGATACCTATACAGAAACAAGTCTTGCAAAAAGTTCTGGTTGGAGAAACGGATGCAGCAATTTCTCGCTCACTTAAGATAAAAAAGTCAGTAGTTAGAAAACATATTCATAGTCTATGCAAAATATTTCGTCTTGAAAATGAGTCGAGTAATAATGAATCCAGACGTTCTGACTTGATAGCTATTGCGGCAAAGTATAAACCCGATCTAGTCCGCAGTCAAACTAATTTACGGGACGTTGCCAAACCTATGGAGATTTCACAATCTGAGTCAGAGCAAGATGATAATTCATCTGAAGACTATATCCTCGTTTTTAGCCCAGCAAGTGACAATGGAATAGATATTCCTCGCGGTTCAACACCTGTAGATTTTGCTTATCTCATTCACACAGAAGTAGGAAATCAGTGTACTGGAGCACAAGTGAATGGGAAGATAGTGAAGTTAGATACACCCTTAAAAAAGGGTGACATAGTTAAGGTTATTACTCAGAGAAATGCTCATCCCAGTCTGGATTGGTTGAATTTTGTTGTTACCTCTCAAGCACGCAATAAAATTCGTCAGTGGTACAAGCAATCACATAGAGAAGAAAACATTGTTCGAGGTAGAGATATGTTAGAAAGAGAATTAGGCAAGAAAGGCTTTAAAGCGTTGCTTAAGTCAGAGCAGATGCAGGAAGTGGCAGAGCGCTGTAGTTACCAGAGTGTAGAAGATTTACTCGTAGGTTTGGGATATGGTGAGGTTACCCTAAACTCAGTAGTAAGTAAACTACGAGATGTTATAAGGTTCTCCAGTAAATAGTATGCTAAATGCTCTAAGCAAAAGGATGAAGGCACTGCTATACGAGAAAAACTAGCCTTATTTATAACTTCACACACTACTTTGAGTAAAACCACCAGTGCGATCGCTCATAGCTAAGCAAATTAAAAATAAGTTAAAATAAAAAATATTCCTAATACAAATCATAAAAACAATATGACTCTAACTGAACTAAAAACACAACTTCTTGCTCTAACTCCAACAGAAAAAGCTGAAGTCATCCAAACTTTAACCCAAACCTTAACTAACGGTTCACGAGGAATTACAAAAACTCCGGAAGTATGTGGAAATGATGCCTGCATCGCCAATACTCGCCTTCCAGTTTGGCTATTTGTAAGTTTGCGCCGTCAAGGGGCTACTGATGCCGAAATTCTCCAGTTGTATCCTCATTTAAGTGCTGCTGACTTAGTAAATGTTTGGGCTTACGCTGATGCTAACCCAGAAGAAATTGAAAGGGCATTGCAAGAAGAAGATGAAGCAATGCAGCAGGCAGTGTAATCCATGGCAAGTCTCTATGCCGATGAACAGTTTTCCTTAGCCGTCGTAAAATTACTCCGCACTTTTGGTCATGATATTGTGACTGTTCAAGAATCAGGAAACACTGGATTATCTGACCCCGATGTCTTGCTCTTTGCCGTGACAAATGAACGAGCAGTATTAACACAAAATCGCCGCCAT
>JBAUJE010000433.1:0-4706 GCA_049683475.1 Coleofasciculaceae cyanobacterium
GCCTACCAGACCCCCACCAATATCAATGCCTTTTTTAGATATAGGCATGAAAAAACGGCTACTTGTGATAGCCGCTAATTGTTTAGGTTTTACTGATTAAGCAATAGATTCAACATACAGATATTCAGCAACGCTACCATCAGTTTTGATAGGAGTAGAAGTTGGGTATACATTCAATACTGATGTAATTGGAGAACCTACTTCTAAATCTAAAAGTTCTGGAGTGTCGGTCTCATTAAACATTAAAGTAGCAGAACCAATCTCACGGACAACTACTCTTAATCGGTAATATTCTCCAGCAGCACCGCCTCCACTGGGGAACAATTCAGTCTTATCGATTTTGCTTGGGCTAGCAACAGCTACTACAGTATTACTGTCTAGAGCCATTTTACCGTGAGTAGCAGAAAAAGCGTCAATATCAGGAATTGCCATTTTTGTATCAAAATATACAGAACTAATTAATTTTAAAGCTTATGATGATTAAAGTCAAATAAATACATAGCAATGGCAACTATAACTAATCACAACACTTGGGAACAATATACACAAACATCAGGTAACATAAGGTACACTAATCCTGAAACAGGAGAAGATATATCACGTAGGCGTTACGATGCTAAAGTAGCAAATGGGACAATTGCTAAAAATCCCAACGGGTCTACAAGTCTTAATTTTAAGACTACCTATTTTTCAGAGTCACGTACTAGGCACAGAATCATCAATAGTCAGTTGTCTAACGCTACCTCTGTTCGCACTATGGTAACGGCTAACAAACCAATAGGAGCATTACCAAGTGGGACTAGTGTAGCTATCAGAGTAAGTGGCACACTTACAGATACGGTGGGAAATCAACAGCAACAGGTAGTAATATCTTCTAGGCATTGGACTACAACTAATGAGGTCGTTGATGACTATTTGGATGTGCTAGAACAATTGAGAAACGGTGAAGTGTACGGTGCAGCTATAAACTTCGAGGGAGACTATGTAGAAGTAGTGTTTAGAGAACCAGTTTTCTAAAGAAAAAAGCGGGAGCCCACAGTAACTCCCGCAATACTTCAAATAGGCGTTAAACCACTTTCATTATATCAAAGCACGACATACTAGGCGAGTAGTATACTACGTAGTTCTCTGGGTTTACATCTTCATCTAAAGCTATTTCAGAACCTTTTAATGTGCCAATAATGGTCAAACATCCCCAGTTAGAAGGCAACAGTAATGCTTCATTTACCTTAATAAAGTCAACCCAGTAGGCAAGAGTACCAGAAAGAAATATGATACCTTTCTTGGTAATTTTTACTCTGTCTACTTTGAATTGACCTATTTCGTCAGTAATGAAGTCAAACTCGTTTCGTTCCTTCCTTCTGTCTAAACTTTTGAAACCCATTTGATAAGTGCCTCTGTTGGTATAGACTCAAGATAACACCCAATTACCCGGAAAGTCAATGGTATTACAACCCGTAACAAGAGATGACAAACCCTACAGATTTATAACACTAGATATAGAGACAGATGAACATGGGCACGCTACCCATGTGGGTATATACAACGGGGAAGATTTTAAATTATTTACAAATGTTCATCAATCATTAATTCACCTTCTTAATACTTGGGAAGAATTTAATGTAGTTTATGCTCACTGTGGAATGAAATTTGACTATAGTTTAATACTTAAATCTTTACTGGGATTTGGTCATGTGTCTGTGGCTTATAGTGGTTCTCAAGGAGTGTTCATGGAATTTTTTGGCAGGAATGGGGAAAGGTTTACTTTGTTAGACTCATATAGACTTTTACCAGCTTCTTTGAAAAAACTATCCTCAATGTTTTGCTCTCACGAAGATAAGAAGATAGACCTAGATGTCATGCCTTGGGAGCTAGAAGAAGATAAATTGATAGAATATCTTGAAAGAGATTGTACTAGTTTATATCAATCAATAACAAAGTTTTGGGAAATAATAGATAATAATTTTGGTTGCACCAGAGCTAGAACATTATCGTCTTTAGCCTTAAAAATATATAGAAAGAAATATCAAAAAGAGAATTACATGGGGTCTAATAGAAAGCTTTATGAGTATGAATTATCTTCATACTTCGGCGGAGTCTGTTGGGTACGTAACGGCTACTATAGAGAAGTAGCTGTATATGATATTAATTCTATGTACCCTAATGCTATGTCAAAATATGAATATCCAACATCATATGTCGGAGGTTGGACTAAATCCTTCAAAGGTAAACTAGGTTTATATTTAGTTAAATATCAGCACTCAGGATTACCGTTTATATTTGATATAGAAGAGAGAACACTTAAAACTTCAGGAGTATCAATTGTTGATAATGAAACATATAAATATTTATTAGAAATAGGTAACATTGAATTAATAGAAGGTTATGTTTATTTTAGAAAAGGATATATATTTACAGAGTTTGTAGAGGATTTATACGGTTTAAGATTAGCAAGTAAAGAACCACTAAATTATTGTTACAAAATACTTCTAAATTCTCTTTACGGTAAGTTTGGACAAAAGAGAACCAGACGTACTTTATCCACAAAAGAGCCCAAGGTTAAATATAAAAGTTATGCTTATAGAATTGTCGATACTGGTATAGAGCAATACAGAGAAGTATTTGACTATGAAGAAAAGGTTATAGTGAAACATTCTATGCCTTGTATAGCGTCTATGGTTACTTTACATAGTAGGAGACATTTGCATCAAATAGCTAGTCAGTATCCAACTGTTTATATGGACACTGATTCTATTCATATAGATTTGTCTAAGCCTCATGGCGAACTACCGACACATTCTCTTGAGTTAGGCGGGTTAAAAGAAGAATATAGAGGGGAGGCAACATATCTTGGTAAGAAAATATACCAATTACACTCAGCTCATAAAACTAGATGTAAAGGAATACCGTCTACAGTAATGAAAAATGTTGAGTTTAGAGAATTAATATCACCTACCGCTTATGAGTTTGACACATTCCCATCTGTGTTAAAACAAGTTAAGAGAAATATAAATTTTGGTAAAGAAGTAGCCTCTAGAACTATCACTCCAGTAAGATTAAATAAGACTCTGGAGGATTAACTATGAATATTAAAGTAAAAATACGTGACTATATGTTACTTAACAAACCAACGTCTATCCAACAGTGCAAAGATGTAGCTGATTATATCACATCTTTGCAAAGAACTGACCTTTATGAAACAGTTCCATACGCACCCTTAACTGTAGTTAAAGCTTTCAGCCTAGTTTATCACTCTCTTCCTATGTACAGTGACCCGTTTATGGTTGACAGACAACTTTTAGTGAGGTACAATGGATTTTTGGTACACTGCGTATATAAGCAGGTGATGGAAACTATGAAACTCCAAAGTAACCACATTTGAGGACAAAGTGGTTACTAGTGTAGTAGTAGTAGTAGATGGATTGGTAATTGGGGTGACTTGGGAAACAATAGAAGGGGACTCTTATCCCCTTCTTTTGCTGTTTATAGAGCGTCTATAAGACTCATGATGTCTTTACCTTTTCGCATCGCTTCAGCGAAGTCTACAGCGTGGTAAGTCTTAATGTAGGTGGATTCACATTTGGTTTGACCGATACCATCTTCGTCTGTTGTGTATATGAATGTGGTCATATATAGATGGAAAACACCGGGTTGTTTAGATGGGTCTACGGTCAGTGTTACTCGTCTGTTCATTTGTTTCTCCAGTTGTTTACAGTTTTAATAATAGTACTAAACATAATGAGTTTCAGTATAGTACGATACAGAAATGAAGATTTATTAATGGTAGTATTTAAGGTTGGAGCTCCAGTCAATTTGAGTATAGTAGTTTCTACCAAACTGAGTACAGTAGTACCCACAGTAGTATTACTAACTACAGCAGTAGTATTAGTAGTAGTAGTGGTGGTTGTCACTCTTTTGTTGTTTTCTACAGTAGTGGTGATGTAAAACGGTGGGGTGGGTGGGTGGGTGGGTTTCATAGGCTCGGAGCCGGAGTTTACGGAGGCTCGGAGCCAGTGGATATTGCCACGGAGCGAAGCGCGGTGGCTCCGGGTTCAGGCACAGTGTGAATGTGGAGTGGGCTGGCGCCGATAGACACCGCCGTAAATGTAGTACGAAGTAATACAACTAGGCGACAGCCACGGAACTACCCACAAGAACACGGACAGAGGTGGGCTGCAAACTGCCGCTAGACGGAGGCTGGGGGAGGCGTGAACGAAGCCAAATCACCACGAGACACAACAACCCAACAGAGCCGACCCCGCCGGAGGCGACCCCACAAAAAAGTTTGTAAAATGTAGCAGTTTATACAGAACTAAAAAGTGTTTATTGATATTATAAAAGAGTGGAAAGAGAGAGAAAAAGTGAGAACTGGTTAAGACCCCTAGCGAAGCGGGAGCGAAGGTAGCCAGTAGCAGCGAAACAATCCCTGACCACCTTCGAGCCGAAGGGGACGCGCTGACCCGCACAGCGCCCCCGGTACGCCGAAGCCAACCCACTAGGTGGAAAAGACCCACCCGCTACACGGGTCAAAAACCTAGGGAGCGATCGCCCACCATTCCCCAAGAATTACAACATTTTGCGATCGCCCACCATTCTATAAGAATTACAACATTTTGCATGGATGCAATCATTGCATGGATGCAATTACTGCATGGATGCATTCAATGCATGGATGCGTTGGTCGCATGGATACAAGGTTGTATACC
>JBAUJE010000434.1:0-16536 GCA_049683475.1 Coleofasciculaceae cyanobacterium
GATGGGGGAGATGGGGGAGATGGGGAAGATGAGGGAGATGGGGGAGATGGGGGAGATGGGGGAGATGGGGAAGATGAGGGAGATGAGGGAGATGGGGGAGATGGGGGAGATGGGGAAGATGAGGGAGATGGGGGAGATGGGGAGCAGGGAAGAGGTTAGAGGTAACGGATAATGAATGGGATTTCTGTATGCCTGTAGGACCAATGCTGAAGGGCGCACCTTAGCGTAGCGGTAGCGACGTTGCGTAGCGTCTGCTACGCAAACCCTGTTCCCTGTTCCCTGTTCCCTGTTCCCTTTCCTCACCACAAGACTTATTCAGCAAGCCCTAACTATTCACTGCCAGTATTGATAAATACTATAAGCCAGGGTGACAACGCCGGTAACAATGGCAGATTCATCTACCGCAAATTGGGGATGGTGCAGGGGGTAATTGGTTTGATCCTGGAAGCCAACTCCCAGGCGGAACATACTACCAGGAGCATGCTCTAAATAAACAGAAAAGTCTTCTGATCCTAAAGAAGGTTCCGGTAGAATTTGCACCCGTTCACTTCCCCAAGCTTCCTTCGCTGATTCCTCTAAAAGTTGAGTTAGAGCTAAATCATTTTGTACCGAGGGTACTCCCCGTTGGTAGTTAATTTCGTAATTAGCGTTGTAGGTTTTGCAAATACTTGAGACAATATTTTCAATCCAATCTGGCAGATTAGCATGGGTTTCAGGATGGAGAGAGCGCACGGTTCCTGACATCTTTACCTGGTCAGCAATCACATTGGGGGCCCTACCTCCATTAATCTGCCCAATTGTCAATACCATCGGTCGTAAAGGATTATGGGTACGGCTAATTGCTTGCTGTAGCGTCGTAATTACCTGAGAAGCAATCCAAATTGCATCAACGGCTTGATGGGGACGTGCACCGTGACCTGATTCGCCGATAATGGTAATTTCTAAATCATCTGCTGCTGCAGTCAATGCACCGTAGCGAATACCGAGAGAACCGGCAGGAATTGAAGGGAAAACGTGAACGCCAAAAATGGCACTGACATCACTTATTGCGCCATCTTGTACCATCCAACTAGCACCTTTGGCAATTTCTTCTGCCGGTTGAAACAAAAATCGTACATTTCCTGGTAGTCTTTCCCCTAGCTGGGAAAGAACCATGGCTGTACCTAAACCCAAAGTGGTATGAACATCATGACCACAAGCATGCATAATTCCTGGATGGCGCGAGGCGAATTCTAGTTGGGTTCTTTCAGTAATAGGTAAGGCATCCATATCAGTGCGTAGTGCTACCAATCTCTCATCAGTACCACCCACTAATTCTCCAATGATGCCAGTTTTACCAACTGCCTCTTGCACCACAATACCGCAGGAGGAGAGTACACCAGCGACGTAGGCAGCTGTTTGATGCTCTTGACCACTTAGTTCTGGGTGAGAGTGAATATGACGGCGGATTTCAATCAGGCGAGGTGCAAGTTCTTGGGCTAAGTCTTTAATCTGGCTGAGCATAGATTGATTTTAATTAAGTAAATCTTTTGTAAATTGTCGAAGGAAAATGGAAAATTGTCACATACTGAAGGCTAACTGGTGTACTTTAGTACCAATCATTTTTCAATTCTCAATTTCCAATGTCAGTGGCAATCTAGGAAAAAAATTGTCTTGGAAAAACAATGTCACATAATTTTCATCTGATTGTCACTTCAGCTTCATCTCCTCTAACTATACTTAGTATCAAGATCAGGACATGAGATTCATGACCGGCTCCTCACACCATTGATTAAAAAGGCTCCTTTGTTTAGGCAGGCAAGGAGCCTTTTTTTTTAGGGTTAAAATCAGCTACAGTCAAAATATTAAGCTATTCCTCAAATATGCCCCAAGGCTCAGATCGCAAAGTACAGGTAGCAACAACAGCTCAATTTATTTATCAACCACCGCCGTCGGCTTGGGGAGTTAAGCGCATTTTAGTCAAGCCTAACCAAGGCTATCCTGTCAAGCCACCTGTTACTGTAAGTAAGGCTGTTCTAGGAGCAGTTTTGCAGGGACTGAGAACAGCTAGCCCCAATGCGGAAATTTTTATTGTCGAAGGAGTTTGTTCTAAGGTTTCCTTGACAGACATTATCACTCTAAATGGTCTATCTGAATTGCTAGATGCTGGGATGCAGGTACTTGATGCTGACGCACTACCCCTGACAGAATATCCCAATCTCTCCCCTCAACCAGTGCGCTTTAAATCTATGCTAGCTCCTGCTTTGCTCCAAGAGGTAGACTGTCGTATTACGGTAGGCGCATTGAAACGTACTCATCTTAAAGGAGAACCATTAATCTCTGCCTCCTTAAAAAATCTTTATGGCTTGTTTCCCAGGGCACATTACCAAGCAAGAAGTCCCAATTCACGAGGACAGTTACATCGTCCTTCTGTACCTTTAATTTTGCAAGATATTTACTTTAGTATTGGGCATTTATTTGATGGGGCGGTTGTAGATGGTAATCAGAAGTACTTTAGCCCTGATTGGAAACCAGATAAAGGAAAAACTGTAGAGTTGGGTAAAGTCTTTTGGGGTAATGATCCCATTAGTGTAGATCGAGAGGCATGTCGTTTAGGAGGTGAACCCCTACCTAACTATCTAGATAATATTGAGAAATTACGTCAAAGGTAAAATTATCAATGGATAATTGATAATTGATAATTGTTTAATTCGGTATAAGACCTCTGACGCTCCGTTGTCGCTACCGCTAACGCTATCATTTATGAAGAAATCAAAAAAAATATTTGGAGCTTACTCAATCAAGATTCTTTTAAGGAGAAGTAATTATCCATTGTTCATTGTCCATTGTCAATTTTTGAATAGAACCAATTCACAAAACTATCGCCATCCTAACCAACGTAGCACGGGAACTAATAGGTAGTAACTAACCCCTATCCAAAATCCCATTACTATACCTAAAACACAAAAATAGCTAGCACTAACCATTAATTCAAATAAGCTAGCCTGAGACAAAGAGAAATTAATAATTGCCTCTAGTAAAGAGGAATTTAACCAAACTAAACCGGCTAAAACTAAGCCTGTTCCAGTTGCTGCCACTAAAGCGTGAACAATTTCATGGGTAGGTAACCCTAACCCCAGTACCAAAATAAAAACAGCGAGGGCAGAACTCGATCCCAGTAATCCTGGCGCTGCGGCTTCAGATACTAAGGCTTGCCAAGTAATACCGCCAATACCATAACCTAGAAAACCCAGAATTCCTGCTACCAAAGGACGATATTCTTGACGGAAACCACCTCCCATGGTTATCCCTAAAGAAGTGCCTAAACCAGCTAAAGCAAATACAATGATTTCCTGCCAACCAGAAACGGGAAAGGCAGGAAATTTCAACCACATAACTTGCCCGAGCAAGTCCATAATAATTGCCTGGACTGGTGCCCAATTGATGTTAAGTAGGGTGAACCCAGCTGCTGTACCAAAAGCAGCTCCTAAGCCGCCTAAGACCATTTCCCAAGTTGTGTCTAGACAGGCAATTAAAACGCCGGCGAAAACTTTAAATACGAATACCACCATAGTAGTAACGCCACTACCAACGGTTGCAATCGCACCAACTAAAGACTTGGCTAAAGAAACTAAGCCGGGAGTGAACTGCTGCTTAAGACTAGAGCCTATATCCAAACGTTTTTCAATCTCGACCACATTTGCTGGTCTTTGTTGAGGATCAACTTGGGTCATTTCATCAAGTAAGTCCCCAAAGTCTAGACTAACGACGGCGCGATTTCGCCATTGAAATTCTTCCGTATCTGGGTCTTGTAAATTGCCTAAATCCTGACCCGTGAGCAACTGAATCATCGTTTTACCCAGCGCATAGAAATCAGCCTGGGGTCCTACAGCCTCACCAGTCATCTGCTCCGGTGGACTATAACCAGGAGAAATCAATCGTGTTGAACTTCCTTGATAGCGACGAGGAAGAGAACCAACTTGTTTTGCTCCACCAAAATCAATTGCCACTAACTGACCTGTTTCTTGACGTAGCATTAAGTTAGAAGGTTTGATATCCCGGTGAATAATGCCGTGGTTATGCAACTCTGCTAAGATTTCCAACGCCTGGTAAAGCAAGTGTTGCACCGATGACTCTGGTAATCCTTGGCGATGTTCTTCTAGCAAGTCTTCGAGAGTTTGACCGTTAATTTTTTCCATGACGAGACAAGGTAATAGCCTTTCTGGAGGAGCAGCTAGCTTGACATGAAAGTAACCATCTTTCTCGACTCTAGGAATACCAGGATAATTTAAACTTGCTAAAACCGCAGCTTCTTGTTCAAATAACTGCAACGCCTTGGGGGAGGTTTCCACCAACACTTTGATCACCTGCTCCCTCTGCTTTTGCAAGTCCCAAACGGTATAAATTTGGGCAAATCCACCAGAACCTAGACGCTGAAGAGGGACGTAGCGATCGTTGAGTTTTAGCGCTGTTCCGCAGGAGTTGCAAAACTTGTTACCCCAAGGCTGAGCATTAGGATAGGAACAATTAGGATTAATACAACAAACGGTCTTGCTAACAGACTGATACACAGCTATAGCCGATAAGCGTTTTTACTTGATTGTATAGCGCTACGCGCTAGGGAACAGGGAATAGGGAACAGGCAACAGGGAGTAGGGAGTAGGGAGTAGGGAGTAATGAGTAATGAGAACATGATATTTATGGGAATTCTCCCCGTCTCCCTCATCTTTCTGCATTCTTAATTCTTAATTCTTAATTCTTTCTACCCCCTGCTCCCTACTTCATTCCCAATCTCCAAGCAATAGGAACACCTGGATAGGAAGCTGGGGATGAATAATCGGCATTGGGGCTAGTTTCTTGATCGAGTACATTGACAACTTGGTTATATAAGTCTTCTGCGTGTTGGGGAGAATCACCAATACTAGTTAATCCTAGTTTGCCAAATTCTGATAATGTTCCCATCAGGTGAAAAACGATGCCGGTTCTGTTGCTGCTGTCAAAGTGCAGCCGATGGTGGGTGATAATATCCATTAAGTCGTTGGGAATCAAGCCCCGATAGCGTTCTTTTTGCAAATTGTCAGTGGCAAGATAGTACTTTTGCCGACCTTGTTGGCTGTAAAATAAACCTGTCGAGAGGTCATAGCGACCATTGGTCAAATACTTGAGGGACATAAAAGGGTGAGTTGTCCCGCCTTTGCGCAAATTGATTTCGATTGCTTGCAAATCCCAACTGCTGTTACTATCTTCAGGTTGACGAACAGCGATAAAGTCTACTCCATAGCGTTCGATTGCTCCCTTTGCAGCTAAGACACGACCAACTTGCATGCCTAGGGTTTGCAGGCGCAGTCGGTAGGCTTCTTCAGCAGGGAAACGACAGCCAAGATAAATTTGACCGTCTGGACCTCCTAAAATTTGATCATGGGTAGAGAGAATTTTAACCTCGCCAGTGGGGGTTATGTAGCCTTGAACGCTAGGCGATCGCTTTTCTTCCCCTTCTATAAAAGCCTCAACAATTGCTCCTAACTCTGGGATACGACTAGAAAATTCCAGCCAAGTTTCGCTAGCAGATTGAAAACTCATTTGCTCGAAGTGCTTGCTCAAAGCAGCAACTCGCTGACTGTGGGAAGCTTCACCTGGAGCCACTTCTGCCATCTTTCTCAAATCGAGCAGGGCATTGCCTTCGCCGGAAAAGCCTTCGTTAAGTTTAACGACTATTCGCTTTAATGCTGATTGGCGTTCCCACAACTGCGCCGCTGCTTCTGCTAAATCTCCGACATTATGCACTAACTCACTACCGTCTGGATAGGGTATGTCGCTTTCAGCAAAAATTTGCCGACTACCGTTTTTAGTACCCCAATGTAGCAAATCTGGGTCTGGGGCAAGTAAGGGAATGCCTAACTGTAAGGATAACTCTCGCTCCCAGGGAGTGGAGTTATAACAAACCATGTAAGATTTGCCGGGACGCAAAGCTTGGCGGAGACGTGCGATCAGGCGGGGACGCTCTAAAATTTTTTGGCTGAGGGACTTGAGGGAACCATCATAGGTTGTCATCAACAGCAAGCGATCGCGAGCATGGGAAAAGGGAATCCCTGGCAGTAACTGTAAATAATAATCAATTACAATTGGCGGCAAGGGCTGTGCTGTAACGTAAATTAATCGAGTATGAGGGTTACGCAGACGAATTAAGGAAAATAGTAGCCGCTCCTCATAATGAAGAAAACCCTTAATTTTATTTAACTCTCGCTGATCGAGACTTAGGGAAGGAACTACCAAAATGTCGTAGTTATCTTGGTCAAACAGGTCAACGCTAGACCAAATTTCGCGTAACTGACTCTGAAGCTGCCGAAACCGCGAACCTTGTGCCGAGGAAGAATAATCTATTGTGTGCTGCATCGCCCCAGAGAAGCCTCAATCCCGATACAGGCAATCTTACCTAATTAGATCCAGTTATGGTGAACCTTTATTCTAACTTAGCTCATTAACTCTGGTAATTTTAGATAAATAGACAAAAATTTTGTTTTTAGGATTAGAATAAATAGTCACATACCTTCAAAAAGCAAATCTTTGTTTAACATTGAACCAAGACAGATTGAGCGTGCAAAAAACAGAAATTACAAGTACAAACTGAGTCACTATTGTCATTTGGATTACATTTGAGCAATAGCTTAGAGCCGAAAGATTGACGAGTTTACGGCTTAGAAGTCTAGTAAACATCCAATTTTAATCCTCTAGATAGATAGATTCCTCATGAGAAGGATGGTTTAATCTGGACTTAGATAAGTTAAACAAAAATCAGCCACATTTACATTTTCCTTCAACAAGTCACTAAAGCGTTTCTTGCATATAAAGAGCAATTACTGTGAATAGCAGTAACAGTGCTTCCTGCCTAATTCTTTTTTTAATCCACTTTTTTTCTCTAAACCTATGAAGATTGCACAGATTTCTCCTCTTTGGGAGCGGGTTCCTCCCTTTCGCTATGGTGGAGTTGAACTAGTTGTCAGTTTATTAACTGATGAATTGGTTCGACGTGGTCATGAAGTAACCTTATTTGCCTCTGGTGATTCAATTACTGAAGCTGACTTACATTCTGTACATCACCAGGCACTGAGGTTAGATGAAAATGTCAAAGAGCCGATAATTTACGAGCAAATGATGCTCTTTCAACTCTATCAACAGGCAGATAAGTTTGACATAATTCACTCCCACGTTGGCTATACAGTTTTGCCCTTTTGCGATTTTGTTAAAACGCCAACTGTTCATACAACCCACGGTATTTTTACCCCTGATAACGAGAAACTTTTCCGGAAATTTGCCAAGCAACCCTACATCAGTATTAGTAATGCCCAGCGAGAACCTCGATTAGGACTCAATTACGTTCATACGGTTTACAACGGTATCGACCCAGAGGTTTATCCCTTCCAAGCAGAACCAACTCAACCGCCCTATCTTGCCTTTATCGGGCGACTTTCGCCGGAAAAAGGACCAGAAGAGGCAATTAAAATTGCTCTTGCCGCTGGTTTGCCTTTGAAAATGGCAGGAAAGATTGATACAGTTGATCGGACTTATTATTCTGAAGTCCTTGAACCTCTCATTGATGGGGAGCAAATTCAATATCTTGGCGAAGTCTCCCATCTAGAAAAGGTACAGTTACTAGGAAATGCCACTCTAACTTTATTCCCGATCGCTTGGCGAGAACCTTTCGGTTTGGTAATGATTGAATCGATGGCAACAGGAACGCCTGTAATAGGTAGAGCACTAGGCTCAGTCCCAGAGGTAATTGCTCCAGGAAAAACAGGCTTTGTCTGCAACAGTTTGGCAGAAATGATTGAAGTAGTTCCAGATGCGATGAAATTAGAGCGGCAAACCTGTCGAGACTCTGTTTTGAACCGCTTTAGCGTCAAGACAATGGTTGATCAGTATGAGCTAGCTTACGAGGCGGTTCTAGAGCGTAGGAGCTTCAATAGTGGTCAAAAGGTAATTTTTGGTCGTTCTTTTACTGAGCAATCTGCTTAGAGGAGCTTATTTGAGCTAGCAGCTCACCCCAGCGAACTCCTGTCAGTGTTGGCAGAACAACGTGAGCTGCGCCAAAAGGTAAGGGGGGTGAGGGAGGTGAGGGATAGGACAAGTTCTTGACAGAGCCAAGCAACTGTTTCTTCTAGATGTAGAAATATTGAGGATTGTCACATAAAGTATCTGTTTCTCCAAAGCTTCCAACTGATTCGAGTAAATTTGTAGCAGGATAAATACGCTAGAGCAGTCTGGCACTGCCAATAAGCTAAACCATCTAACGCCGGAACAATTAACTGGCGTTTTTGCTGTAGGTATTCAGGTAATGTCTGATATTTCTACTTATTGCAGTAGCACCAACTTCGAGCAACTGCTTTAACTTTTGTCACCTAATCAAGGCCTACTTTGTCAAGAGCTTAAGAGTGAAAAACTGTTCGTCAAGATAAACAAAGCATAAACTTTGTCGCGGTGTAGGGCTGGTAACAAGTTGAATTGTCGCCAAGCTCTAATTTGAGAAAACTGTAACTATTGACTAGGAAATTCACCAATGAAGATGGATACGCTTGAGTTAGAAGGTAGAAAATTTATTCTTGCACAAGAACAACCTCTTACCCAATGGCCTTGTGTTACAGCTCAGCAATCAGAACAAACACTTACTATTAAAGACGATGATTTATTTTTAGTTACAGATACCCTGGGTAACATTTCTGGCTGTTTGAATGATGACATGAACAGTGGTCTGGGTTTATTCTGTTGCGATACACGTTTTCTTTCTCGCCTAGAGTTACAGATTGAAAAACGCTCCCCTGTTTTACTCAGCAGCACAGCGGATAAAGGTTTTGCCTTTTCTATTCTATGTACGAATCCCAGCCTTGATGGAGGAAAGCGATTAGAGCCAGCAGAGAAATTAGAGGAACAAGCACAATTAGAAGCAGCAGAAAAGCCCTCTTTTGCACCAATACGAGCCGAAACCATCAGCATTGCTAGGGAACTTGTCCTCAATGGAGCCTTATTTGAAGAACTAGAAGTCTCAAACTACAACACGAGTCCTGTTCGCTTTGAACTAAGCCTTAGCTTTGATGCAGATTTTGTTGATTTATTTGAAGTGCGCGGCTACAACCGAGAGAAACGCGGACAACTACTATATACCCTACCTAAAGAGCAAGATGCCGAAGGGAAAACACCAGGACTAACCCTGGCCTATCAAGGACTTGACGGCTCTCTTGTCGAATCTCGCCTCCAATTCTTTGGGTGTCAACCAGATTATTTCGAGGGTTACACTGCTGTCTGGAACTTGGAGTTGGCATCCCACGAAACCCAGAAACTAGGCTATCGGTTAGAGATGCTCCGGGATAATCAGCCTATTTCTCTGGTACAAGCAGCAGTAAATCTTGCCCAAGCCAAAGCTGCTGAGTTAATGGAGGAGAAAAATTGGGCGGGAAAGGCAACACAAATTCGCTCGGACAACAATACGTTTAATCAAGTACTAGAGCGAGCTGAGCAAGATGTTTACTTACTGCGGCAGTCTTTTGGAAAGGGCAAAGCTATCTCTGCTGGTGTTCCCTGGTTTGCCACCCTATTTGGACGTGACTCAATTATTGCCGCTTCACAAATGTTGGTTCTCGATCCGACTTTGGCCAGGGAAACCTTGACAATTTTGGCCGATTATCAGGGCAAAATCGAAGATGATTGGCGTGAAGAAGAACCGGGCAAGATTTTGCATGAATTGCGGACGGGAGAAATGGCACGCTGTCAGGAAATCCCCCACACGCCCTACTATGGCACGGTAGATACCACACCTCTGTGGATTATGCTCTACGTAGAGTACTATAGCTGGACTCATGATACTGAAACTCTAGAACGTCTGTGGCCGAATGCCTTAGCCGCAATGGAGTGGATTGACCGCAACTTGCAAGAAACAGGTTATCTCTGCTATCAGCGCAAATCTCGACGGGGTTTGGCCAACCAGGGATGGAAAGATTCTGGAGACTGTATTGTTAACCGTCAGGGACAAATGGCTAATCCTCCCATTGCCCTCTCTGAGGTGCAGGCTTATGCCTATGGGGCAAAAGTTCGCTTAAGTCAAATTGCCCGTACCAAGAAGCGGATAGATTTAGCCGATCGCTGGGAAGAAGAGGCCAGAGAGCTTAAGGTTCGCTTCAATCGGGATTTTTGGATGCCAGAGGAAGATTTCCTGGCTTTAGCTTTAGATGGCGAGGGCAATCAAGTTGATAGTATTACCTCTAATCCCGGTCAATGTCTGCATTTTGGTATCCTTTCTCCAGAAAAAGCGAAAAGTGTTGCAGAAAGACTACAGGCTCCTGATATGTTCAGTGGCTGGGGAATTCGCACCCTCAGTAGTTTGTCTCCAGCCTATAATCCTATCGGCTACCACGTTGGTTCAGTTTGGCCCCACGACAATGCCATAATTGCGGCAGGGTTGCGATCGCTTGGTTTGGTTGATCAAGCCTTGGAAATTTCCCAAGCCGTCTTCGATATGACCATACAGCAACCTTATCATCGACCACCAGAACTCTTTTGCGGCTATGAACGGCAACCTGATACTGCACCAGTCAATTATCCTGTTGCTTGTTCCCCCCAAGCTTGGGCAACCGGCAGTATTTTTCAGTGTTTGCAAATAATAGTCAATTTAGTGCCTGAAGCCCATAATAACTGTTTGCGTATTATCGACCCGAAGCTACCAGAATCAATTAACAGCCTATATCTCTACAACTTGCGAGTCGGCTCAACTCTGCTCGATTTAGAATTTGAGCGCTCTGGTGAGATAACTTCCTGCCGTGTTGCGAAGAAGCGGGGAAATCTGCGGGTGATTATCGAAGCGTAAAAGGAAAGGGTGTAGGGAGCCGATATTTCCCCATACCCCACACCCATCTCGTAATAAAAACTGCTAGGACTTACGCACTCAGACATTAAGAATCGCTGTAACCCTCAGTTAAGAGTTCCCTGTTCCCTGTATGCCCTAACGGCCATGCTACGCAAACCCTATAGCCTAGAACCCTGATTTTTCAGTTTCACTGCGTAAGTCCTAACTGCAATACTATAGCCAATCTCGAAGTTGATGAGGTACATTCAATTTTCTTACCCTGACTTCCCGACTCCCTAAAACCCAGTACTCTGTAGCTCACTAATGTGAGAAACGCGATATCTTCAGCCAAGTTTCCTTCCTCTTTGGCTGAAGATTCCTATTGGTACAGATATATATAATACTTAAAGTAACGATAATACGAAAAAGAATATAATTATATTGTAGGAGAAAATAAAGAATTATCTGTCAATAATTTTTACCTACAATCTGACAACTAACTTCCAACTTATTGAGAATATAAATGTATTTCTCCGGAGGTAAATTGTGGCTAACTACTTTGGCAACAATGGCAATAACAATATTACAGGCACGGCTTTAGACGATAATATTTTTGCTTTCGGCGGTAATGACATCCTTCGCGGTGAGGACGGCGACGACAATATTTTGGCCGGCAGTGGGGATGATGAGTTATATGGGGATAGGGGTAAAGATAATCTCTTTGGTGAAGCTGGCGACGACAGAATTTACGGTGGCAGAGGAGCAGACGATCTAGATGGTGGTGCTGGTAACGACTGGCTTTATGGTGAGAATGGTTCAGATAATCTGTTTGGTCAAGTTGGTGACGATTACCTAGATGGTGGTAATGGTAACGACTTTCTTTACGGTATGGATGGTGAAGACCGTCTATTCGGCTGGTATGGTAATGACTACCTAGATGGTGGAGAAGATAACGACTACCTAAGCGGCTACTTTGGTAACGATACTTTAATTGGTGGCTCTGGCAATGATACCCTTCAAGGTAGTGGAGGTGGTCATCATCCTGCTGCTGACCCCATTGATTATGGACGGGGTTACATTGATATCCTAACTGGTGGCAGTGGCTCAGATCTTTTCTTACTTCATAGTTTTAGTGAAGGGTTAGGACCACTGTATGACGATTTGAACTCTAGCACGATTGGTATTAATGACTATGCTCTAATTACTGATTTCAACCCCAACCAGGATGTAATTCAACTTACTGATGTCTCAGATGGTATGGGTGCAGTTAGCTATGTGTTGGGGGCCTCCCCTAGTGGTGTACCTAGTGGAACAGGAATCTTTATTGATAAGCCTGGGGGAGAACCAAATGAGTTAATAGCTGTTTTACAAGGTGTTAATCCATCCTCTCTGAGTTTGAATGCACCTTACTTTGATTTCTATTAAGGTTAATTTCAGTACCAAGCCCCAGATTTCTCATCTGGGGCTTAAATTCGACCAAGATATTAATCTCCATTGAGAAGTATTAACAATTAATCCTCTTTCTTAAAACTTCTTTATAAAACCTCACAATATGAGTTTTTGGTCATACAGTGTTGATGTAGTTTTAACTACATCTAGCTTCTAACTGAACTAAAGAAAATAAAGAGAAACCCTGATGGAGTTTTTATCAAACCCCGTAGTGCTGTCGCGCATGCAATTTGCGCTGACTGCTATCTTTCACATGCTTTGGCCTGTGTTGACTACAGGTATGGCAATTTATTTGGTTATTGTTGAGGGATTGTGGTTAAAAACTCATAATAAGGAATATTACTACCATGGTCGCTTTTGGTCAAAGCTCTATGTCCTCAACTTTGGCATTGGTGTAGCCACTGGTATCCCGATGGAATTTCAGTTTGGTACTAACTGGGCACCATTTTCCGAGGCTGTCGGTGACTTTTTTGGCAGCATCTTGGGATTTGAAGCTTCTATGGCCTTTATGTTAGAAGCTGGTTTTCTGGGTATTATGTTGTTTGGCTGGGAGCGTGTGAATCCGCTTGTTCATTATCTGGCTACTATCATGGTGGCTTTTGGTGCTAACCTCTCTACTTTTTGGATTTTGACAGCAAATTCCTGGATGCAAACCCCTGCGGGTGGGGAATTTATTGATGGCAAATTTGTCGTAAGCGATTACTTCCAAGCTATCTTGAATCCTTTCATGCTTAACAGTGTTCTCCATATGTTCTTTGCCACCTTGGAGACTTCTCTGTTTGTGATTGGTGGGATTAGTGCTTGGTATATTATCAATCAACGCCATCAAGAGTTTTTTGCTAAGTCCCTGAAAATTGTACTAGCTGCGGCGATCGCAGTGGCACCTTTGCAGATTTATATTGGTCACTTAAGTGGTGAACAAGTGTATCATCGTCAACCAACCAAAATGGCAGCAATGGAGGCGCAGTGGGAAACCGCACCCGCCAGACAACCTGCTGACTGGAGTTTACTAGCTTTACCTAACGAGAAAGCAGAAAAAAATGACTGGGAAATTAAAGTACCCAATGCCTTAGGCTACATTCTCGAATTTAGAAAAAATCTCTCAGAACCAGTACAAGGATTAAGAGAGTTTAAAAGGGAGGATCGACCTCGCATGGTAGGCTTGATTTACTACTCCTTCCGCACCATGATTGCGATTGGTTTCTTTTTAGCAGGATTAATGCTGGTAAGTGTTATCCAATGGCTAAGGGGTAAGCTTTCTCCAGAAAATATTACTCAACAACGTTGGCTACTGCGTGCTTGGATTTTTACTGCTCCTCTCGGTTACATTGCTGTAGAGTCAGGCTGGATTGTACGTTGTGTGGGAAGACAGCCTTGGACAGTCTATGGAGAGATTCGCACCATTGATGCTGCTTCTAATTTGCCTGCTGGTAATATCTTGGCATCTTTAACTAGCTTTAGTGCAGTCTATCTTCTTTTGTTATTTTCTACCTTGTATTTTGGTAGTCGCATTATTCGCAAAGGACCAAATCTCAACTTGCCAGTTCCAGGGATAGAAGAAAAACCTGCCATTGAAACTACTCCCGGTGAATTTGTTCCAGATCAACGTCCTGTCGAGGCACAACAATAGGAGATTGCATGGAAACTCTCAATTATTTTCTACCTCAAGTCTGGTTTGCTATTTTAGCTCTATTCCTCTTTCTTTACGTCATGCTGGACGGGTTTGATTTAGGAGTAGGTATCTTATCCTTGACAGCTTCTAGTGAGGAACGCCGTGGTATTTTAATGACCAGCTTAAGTAACGTTTGGGATGCCAACGAAACCTGGTTAGTTATTATGGGAGGTGCTCTTTTTGGAGCGTTTCCCTTAGCTTACGGCACTATTCTCACTGCCTTGTATATACCAATTTTCTTGATGATTTTTGGCTTTGTTTTTCGGGCCGTGGCGTTTGAGTTTCGTGAGCATTCTACTCGTAAACTTTTTTGGAACCTAGCCTTTGGTACAGGAAGTTTCTTGGCAGCACTTGGTCAAGGATTTGCTCTTGGTAGTGTATTAGCTGGTATTCAGGTTGATGACGCCGGACACTTTATTGGGACAACCTGGGACTGGCTTAGTTGGCCATCTGTTTTGGTTGCTTTAACCTTAATTCAAGGTTATGTACTGATTGGCTCAACTTATCTAGTTTGGAAAACTACGGGGGAACTACAAGAAACCCATTACCGCACTGCCAGAATATCGGCTGTAACAACCCTAATAGGTGCAATTTTAATTACAATTACTACTCCTATTTTCTATCAGTATGCAAGGGAGCGTCTGTTTGAGGAGCCACAAATCTATATATTTGCCTTAATTCCTTTGCTGGGAGTGCTGTTAATTGGATTATTGCTAAGAAGTCTCTATGTGAAGAAGGAAAGGACACCATTTATTTGGACTATCCTCCTGTTTTTACTAACATTTTTTGGCTTGGCAATGATTGTTTTTCCTTACATCATTCCCACCAAAATCACTATCTACGAGGCAGCTGCTGCTCCTAGTTCATTGGTATTCATGCTGACATTCATTGGTGTTTTAATTCCCATCATGTTGTTCTACAACATCTACCAATATGTAGTTTTTCGTGGCAAGGTCACTGGCTCTCATTATGGGGATTGAACGAAATAGAGAATAGGTAACAGCCCTGCCAAACAGATGATTATAATATAAGAATTTTGTTATTTCAACATATCTGGGGAAGGGCGAATTCCCGCACCTGCTCATCTGGGTCATTTTCTGCCCTATCCGGCAACAGGGGTAGAGTGCGATCGCAACTTGATAGTAGTCCCTAACTTCTCTCTCACTACAATCCAAAAAAGGTTTTAAGATATGTTATGTCATGTCCGTTTAAGCTAAATTCTGTAGAGAGATTATAACTATGACACAGGCTAGAAACGTTATTGGCGGGCAACTCGAAACTTGCTGTACTTCTCCCATGACTGGATTTTACCGAGATGGAGTATGTAGAACAGGTGCTGGGGATATGGGGGCACATGTGGTTTGTTCTCAGGTAACTGAAGAGTTCCTGGCATTTAGTAAGTCGAAGGGAAATGATTTGAGTACACCTGCTCCAGTATATGGTTTCCCTGGTCTGAAACCGGGTGATCGCTGGTGTTTATGTGCTTCTCGTTGGAAAGAGGCCCTAGATGCTGACATGGCACCACCTGTCGTTTTGTCAGCTACCCATGCATCGGCTTTGGAGTATGTCTCTTTGGCTGAACTGAAGCAACATGCCCTCGACCGTGCCTAGTAACAGGGAGATGCGTGACACGAAGACGAGGACAGGAAGATAGGCAAACTAGATGGCTCTTAGCTTACCAGCATCAGGCTTTGATTAAACGGCTAGCACGAAGACATCCTCCCAGCCAAGTCCAGCCAGGGGGCGCTTCACTAGCAGTAAACCTTGCCCAGGCATTGCCACTATGATCTTGATAGAAGTCCGTAATCTCTACGACTGCTTGACCTCCCCAAGGTGGAATCACTGTAATTTTGTCGCCTCCCTCGAAGCGATCGCCAAATTTGTTATTAGCACTTTCCAGTTTCTTGAGCTGTTTTACCTCTAGATGCTTCGGCTTGCTAGAGGGTTTGTTTAGGTTCTTAGATGACTCGTTGTCTTGATCAACTGGTTGGTTAGTCTGATTTTCTTCGTTCATTGAGGATAGCTTAGCTTCTCTCTAATTCATCATTCAGCTTTACCTGTAGACGATTAACTGTTTGTTCCCGTCACAGATGGACGTTACACATCCAGCCTTGCAAACAGATAAATTGAACGCCTAGCCTACTATACTCTATGGGTAAGTGGCAGTAATTATTTCGACGAAAAGCAACCATGTCAGAACAGTTCTCAACTGAAGTGAGCGATCGCATCTGTAAGCACATGAATGAGGATCATGCTGAAGCTATAGCTCTCTATGCCAAAGTATTTGGCAATTCTCCTGAAACAGAAGCAGCCAAGATGCTCTCAATTGATGCCCAAGGGATGAATTTGAAAGCAGAAGTAAACGGTTCCTCTTTGCCTGTACGCATTGAGTTTGACCATACTCTCAAAGATGCCGAAGATGCCCACCATACTTTAATTGATATGCTGAAAAAGGCAAGAGGGTGAGTGTGAGGGGAGATGGGTTTTTAGAGACGTTCCATGGAACGTCTCTACGCTGTTTTCTGAGGCGATCGCTTGAAAAGGTGGCGGCTTTTAGAAGATAGTGTATAGCACCACGCGTTAATGTTAGGACATTTCTATACTC
>JBAUJE010000435.1:0-5040 GCA_049683475.1 Coleofasciculaceae cyanobacterium
GAATTGGTCTTTGGGACAAAGGTATGATTATCTGCGGCGTACTCGCTCCCAGGTAAATAGGTGTTCTCTTGTTAGTGAGCCAATAGGGGAAATACCTGAAAGATTTCCTAACTACAATTTCCAAGCAGGCTTACTCAAGCAAACCAAAGAACTTTTTCCTGAGTACCGGAGTATTTATCATGACGTTCAACAACAGAACCTGAAACGTTTAGATACAGCCTGGGGGCGGTGGTTAAAACCAGACAAGGCAGGGAAGAGAGGAGGTAGACCAAAGTTTAAAAAGGCTGGTCAATTAAGGTCTTTTACTTTTCCTCGAATTAATTGCCCGAAAGCTGGAGCCAACCTTAACAACGGAGTATTGAAACTCTCCAAGATTGGTGAAATTCCTGTTGTTGTACACCGTCAGATACCAGAAGGATTTAGTCTCAAGACTTGCACAATAATCAAGAAGGCCGACGGTTGGTACTGCTGTGCGATTCGTTCTGGAGAAACCTAGAAATGGGGGGATTCCAGGCTTCAGTAGAGTAACCCACCAGGGTAGAGTTCGCACTTTAATCCTCTACTGCTGACAACTTATTATCCATGTAGGTGAAGAAACCTAGTCGAGCAACAGCTAAGACAACGAGGGGAGAAAGGGAAAGGTGAACGGTCACACCGACATCATAACCCAATCCAGAAAACACTAAATCCTACTGCCCTGGTGTGGGGTTAAAAGCACACAGACTACCAGACTACTGGTAGCCCCTACAGAGAAGACTGACTATCAAATCTATAAAGCGGGGGTGAAAGCAGGAATAGGTGGTAATAGCTGAAAGCACCTACTGCAAGCAAGAGTTCTATTGGGTAGAACAAACGAAGTGTCATCTGAACCACCGTAACCAATCCGCCAAGGGAATAAGCTGGTAGGCTTACACCTACCTCTTGGGTCGGGAATATCCGACAAGGGTAAAGATTATCAGGATTAGCAGACCGAGATAACACACCTCTTGCAACCCCGGTGGAGAGACACGCCCTAAAGACTCAACCAATGGATAGTAGGAACGAAATAACCTTTCCAGCGCTCCTTGTTGTCCTTCATGAGGATAAATCCGTTGTCCAAAGATGCCGGGAGATAATTTCGGAATGGTTAAATGGCATCGGTCTGGAATTGAAACCTGAAAAGACGAGGCTAACTCATACGCTCCATCCAGAGTTAAGTGAGGATGGTAAATCAGGATTTGACTTTCTGGGTCATCACATCCGACAATACCCTGCTGGGAAATACCGGAGCAATAGAAATGCTCAAGGTAGAATATTGGGTTTCAATACACTCATCACCCCATCAAAGAAGGCGAGTAAGGCTCACCAGGAACAGGTCGGAAGAATCATCAAAAAACACAGGTCATCGCCTCAATCGGCGCTTATCAAAGACCTTAACCCTGTAATAAGGGGATGGACTTCTTATTTCACAAATTCTGATTCCCAAACAGTCGGAGAACTATCTAAACAAGACCACCTAACATACCTGAAACTTCGTAGATGGGCAAAACGCCGATGTGGAAACATCAGTGATGGTCATGCCAAATACTGGACAACCATAAACGGCAATAACTGGGTATTCGCAACCAGGACAGGGGAAGCGAACCCCCTGCGGTTACTTTTACATAAGGAATTTAGCAGCAGTAGCACCAACTATGTGAAAGTTAAAGGCGATAAAAGCCCTTTCGACGGCGACCTAGTTTACTGGGGTTCGAGACTTGGAAAACACCCTGAAATGCCCAGTCGAAAGGCTAAGCTGCTTAAGCAGCAAAAGGGCAAATGCCCCTGGTGCGAGTTACGTTTCCAAGAATGGGATGTGATGGAAGTAGACCACAAAATCCCCATAGCACTAAGCGGTAAGGATGAGTGGAAAAATTTACAACTACTGCATCGGCACTGCCACGACGAAAAGACTGCCAACGATGGGAGTCTGAAGTCCTGTGACAAAAGGAAGCACATTGAGTAGCCGTGTGCGATGAAAGTCGCACGCACGGTTTCGCAAGGGAGGGGAGAGGTAGTAATACTTCTCCTCGACCCTACCCAATCAGCATAGAAGACGAGACAGTTCCAACTCCTAAACCACTAGATACTGTTAAAACTGCTATTGGTATCGATGTCGGACTTAACAAGTTTTTAACTACTTCTGAGGGTGAAACTGTTCCTATCCAACAGGTTTACCGCAAAGCACAAAGGCATTTAGCTAGACAACAAAGGAAGCTGAAACGCAAAGAAAAAGGCAGTAACCGTTATGAGTCTCAGCAAAATTTCATTGCAAAAATTCATCAACATATCAGGAGACAACGAAAAGATTTTCACTATTTCCATAATCTCTGATTTGGGAGGGGAGTACGTCACAGTGATAGCGGACGCAGCGAGTGCGAGTATTTTGGACTATAAATCAGCAAGCCTCAACTTTGCAAGAAGGGGAAAATCTAAAATCTAAAATCTAAAATCCAAAATTACAAATCAGTCAAAAGCCTAGCCTTCCTGAGAATATAAGTTAAAACCGTTTCCTGTTTAGAAATAATATCTGCCCGACCACCCATACCCGCCTTAATACTACACTTGCGATCGCCTTGAACTAAAGACAAACTGTTCGGCTCAATCGTAACCTCATAAATAGCAGCATTAGCAGCAGAATTAGTCCCATTAGTTTGGGAAGTAATAGCATCAGCAGAAATCTCTTTAACAGCTCCCCCCAAAGTGCCAAAATTGGGATAAGGACAAGCATCAATGCGTATATCTACATCTTGACCAACGGCAATTTTATCTCTCTCTTGAGTCGGAACCGGAGACTTAATCACCATCGAAGTATTACTAGGAGCAATTTGGGCAATTACATCTGTCGGGCTGATAAATTGACCAGGATTACGTAGATTAAGCTGAAAAATAGTACCATCAGTCGGAGCAGTAATAATACTTCGCCCTAAATCAGTTTCAATTTGTAGCAGTTCTTGGCCGTCGCGTTCTAGTTGATTTTGTAGTTCAATACGTCTTTGGGTCAGGGCCTCTCGTTCTCGCCTCAAAGTAGCAAGACCCGCCTCACCAGCAGCTTTTTCCCTAGCAATTTGCTCCTCGGCCACCGTTATCGGTGCCTGACTAGGATTAAGGGCAGCTTGAACCTGTTCTAGTCTAGCTTGAGCCGTTTTGACAGACGCCTCTCTCTCCTTAATTTGTAGTTGTGCGATCGCACCTGTATTAGCTAGTCTTTGATATCTGGCTAATTCTTCTTGAGCTAACTCTAGGGCTGCTTCTGCTTCTTGTACCTCTGCTATGCTGATAATTTTTCTATCTCGATAGTCCCGTTGGGTGCGTTCTAGTTCAGCTTGAGCAGAAATAATAGTACGGTCAATACGAGTTCTTTCGGCAGCAATTTGCTCATCTAAAGAACTCAGCTGAGCATCAATTTGGGCAAGTTGCCGTTGGTTTTGCTCCAGATTGGTTTGTAATTGTTTCTTTTGAGTCTGGAGGCGGGAGTTATCTAGGTAAGCAATTACCTCACCAACTTCGACTAACTGATTTTCTTTTACTTCAATACTTTTTACCGTTCCCTCCGTTGCTGGCTGGACGATGCGTAGTTCACCAGCAGGACGAATTGTGGCAGGGGCTTTAATGGTAACTTTGTATTTCAGAATGCCAGCAAGAGTAATGGCACCAGCAAAACCAGCTAGGAGCACCACCCCTCCCAGGGTGGCCCACTTACTAACCGGGGGAAGAAATTCCTCTGGCCCAACTAAGTGGAGAAATTCACCGTAATCTGAGGTAGTCGGTGGGGAAGAAGTGTTGGCATACTGCTGGTTAAGATTGTTCATCTAAAATCTAAAATCTAAAATCTAAAATCAGCAAGCCTCAATGTTGGGTTGAGAGAGAAACTCGGATAAAGGGGTGGTTGCAACTGACTTCATAAGCTAATGTGCGTTTAAATTGCCTATTCTTCAGTTAAGAAACAAGCCGTCAAACCCTCTGTGCGTCTGTCCCAACAGGCAATGTTTATTTGTGTGACAGCTTACTCTATCACGGTGGTTAATCCGTAAATGCTCTAGTTATCTTCCAAAATTGGAAACTAGTCTTCCTGGAACAGAAAGAATTAGACACAAGCTTCTTTTAAATTATCAGTAGGAACAAAACAAACACGGTTTTCGCCCAGTCTTCTTCAATTTTAAGTTCATCAGGAAAGGTAGCATCATGACATACACAAGAGTTCAAGTCACCGTAGAAAACCTTGCTCAAACCAACGGTCACTCTCTCACTCCTCTTTGGTTTGGTATTCATAATGGCACTTTTGATACTTACGACCGAGGACGACCTGTCTCACCTGGTTTGGAAAGTTTAGCTGAAGATGGTGATACAGCCTTAATTTCCACTGAGTTTGACCTAGCTGGCTTTGGTGAGGTACAAGGCACTATTGGCGACGGCCCCATTGCCCCAGGTGCTACCCTAACTCAGACAGTTTTCCTTAATAGTGCTGATCCCACCAGTCAGTTCTTCAACTACGCTTCCATGTTCTTACCCAGTAACGATGCCTTCGTTGCTAATGGCAATGAACGAGCCCACCAGATTTTTGATGAGAACGGTAACTTCATAGAAACCGTCATTGAACTTTCTGGCAACCAAGTTCTTGATGCTGGTTCCGAGGTCAATGACGAAGTTCCTGCTAACACCGCCTTCTTTGGTCAGCAGACCCCCAACACTGGCATGGATGAAAATGGGGTAGTTCAACTGCACCAAGGTTTACAAGCACCAGGTAGTGGAGGCATTGTCGATGATCCTATGTTTGCCAATATTAATGGTGACTTCCCCAATTCTAATGACCCCATAGTACGCATTACTGTTCAGGAAGTTCCTTTTGCCAACGTCCTGGAAGGTGACCTAGGTAATGACCAACTGTTCGGAGACACTGAGATCACCCCATGCCTAGAAGGGCAGGGGGTTCCATAAGTTACTCCAACTCTCCCCAGCTCTCGGATAAGTCGAACAAACATAATTGTACGGCTTCTCCTACAGCATCTGGGTTCTTATTGG
>JBAUJE010000436.1:0-7696 GCA_049683475.1 Coleofasciculaceae cyanobacterium
TCTGGCTTTTCTATTTGCTTAACCCTTACTGTCACTAAAACTTCACCAGCTTGAGTAAATTTGATGCCATTACTAACCAAGTTGACGAGAATTTGGCGCAGTCGAGTTACATCTCCAATAATGCGAGCGGGGGTTGGTGCTGCTAGAGAGTAAACTAATTCCAGATTTTTTTCAGCTGCCTTGGTTGCTAGCAAGTCGAGGGCCTCTTCTAGGCAGGTGCGTAGCTTAAAGGGTTGTTCTTCTAAATCGAGCTTACCGGATTCAATTTTAGAAAAGTCTAAAATATCGTTGATGATAGTCAGTAGAGCATCACCACTATTGCGAATTGTCTCTGCACAGTCGCGTTGCTCGCCAGTTAAATCTGTTTCTAGCAGCAACCCAGTCATACCAATCACACCGTTCATCGGCGTGCGGATTTCATGACTCATGTTGGCGAGAAACTCAGATTTCAGCCGTGTAGCAGACTTAGCTTCCTGTAAGGCTGTATCAAGCTCTGAATTTTTGTTTTCCACTTGAGCAGCCATTTTAGCCATCTGCTCCTTGGCCTGTAATACTTCTTGAATATAATCGTGAATCTTTTGTACTGCTGGTCGAAATACAACTAAAGCCAAGAGTAGTAGTATTAGCAGGGTGACGAAGAAGGTTAAGACCTCCATTGTCTTCATTTTTTGTACACGAGCTGTAGCTTCCTCGTCGTACTGAAAGACTATCTCGTCCATTTTCTCCAAGAAATCTGACTCGTGGGCAAGTATGGTATCCACTAATGGTGAGATGTCAGACTTTTTCGCAAGTTGTTCCTCTTGGACTCGCCTTAATAGTTCCTTGGTAGCCTGAAGCATAGCTCTGTAGGGGGCTTCTAGCTCACTAAACATTTGGCTCACCTCAGCACTGTTATTCCCTGGCAACCCTAATTGGGTGTCACCTTGCAGCAAGGCTTGGTGAGAGTACTGCCAATCAGTCGTGATCTTTTCAAGCTCATATCCGAGATCTTGACGAGTAGCCTGATTCTTGCTGCCTTCTATCATCAAAGCATTTTTAGTCAATTTTTGACTTAGCATGCGCTGGCGACCAGCAATATTGATAATGCGCGACTCACTTAGCTGCTCAGAAAGAGATTTTTGCACTGTGATTTGGACAAAAAACGAAAGCAACGCCATAGCACTGAGGGCAGTCAGGTAAAGCGCACTTAGCCGACGGGTTGGAGAAGGCTGTTGAGGTTGTGAGTGCATGGTTATCTTTAAGTCTAAGTACTAGATGACCAAAGGTAGATGCGATTAGGCTTTCATCCTTTCTCCCCTCAGCCCAAGTAAGATTTTCTGATCATCAAAAGTATAAAGCTGCGATCAGAAGCAGAAAATGAGCTGTTTGTTTCTGTAGGTTGGCTCTCTCCATTGACTTATGCGGTCTACAGTGCGGTTAAAATTAGTCTGACGCTATAGAATTTCTTATGACTTATCGCATCTTGAGCCTCGATGGTGGCGGCATTCGAGGCATTATGACAGCAGTGATTCTCTCGGAAGTCGAAAGACAGCTCAACAAGCCTTTAAATCAACATTTCGACTTAATTGCAGGTACATCAACGGGTTCAATCTTGGCAGCAGCAATTGCCACCGGACGTAAAAGCGAAGAAATTGTCCAACTCTATCAAAGAAAAGGGCAAAGAATTTTCCCCTACAGTAGTCGTTTTTCCCTACAGCGTTTAAAACTAATTCTCCAATATGGTTTATCTGCTCCCAAATACTCAGACGAAGGATTAATCTCCGTTCTGAAAGAGGAATTTGGCGCTACTAAGCTTTCAGATGTCCATGATTCACCACAACTACTAATTGTTGCCTACGACACCCTCAACCGAGAACCTATTGTCTTTAAAAGCTGGCGTAAAGATGAGCATTACTTCCATGTATCTTTGTGGGAAGCCTGCGTCTGTTCGGCTTCTGCCCCAGTCTATTTTCCCGCTCATTTACTACAAACTCCTCTCAGGAAATATTCTGTCATTGATGGCGGTGTGGCGGCTAATAATCCCTCCGCCTGTGCTCTAGCTGAAGCTATCAGACTCAAAAACCAAATTGAGGACATTTCTGTACTATCAATTGGTACAGGAGATTCAGATCGTCCGATTCGCTGGGAAAACGCACGGGGTTGGGGAGTCTCTCAGTGGATATGGAAAGGACGATTAATTGATGTCTTATTTGATGCCTCCGCTGATATTCATGATTACATCACCAAGCAGGTAATGAGTGAACCTGAACTAGAAAATAAAGACTGTGGTCGTTACTTACGCTTACAACCTGAAATTGACAAAGCGGCAATGGATGAGGCTAGTCCAGAACAAATAGCCAAGTTGGTCGGGGTTGCTCAGAATTATGTTGAAGAGAATAAAGAAAGGCTGAAAAACTTTATCCGACAATATTGCTCATAATCAAAACAAGCTAGAAAATGTCTAGATTTATAGTTAACAATAAATCATGAGGCCAAAAGCCCGTAAAAGATTCGCTCAACATTGGCTGCGTAGCGAACAGGCACTTAATAAAATTATTGAAGCGGCTGATTTGCAAAGGGGTGATTGCATCTTAGAAATTGGCCCTGGTACCGGCATCCTTACCCATCGCCTATTGCCATTAGTTGAATCCTTAGTAGCCGTTGAGGTTGACCGCGACTTATGCCAACTTTTAGTCAAAAAGCTAGGTAAGAAGGATAATTTTTTACTGTTACAGGGTGATTTTCTTGACCTGGACTTAGAAACTCAACTGGGGAGTTTTCCTCGTTTCCAAAATCAAAATAAAGTTGTTGCCAATATTCCCTACAACATCACCGGTCCTATTCTAGAAAAACTACTTGGTACAATTGCTCAGCCCAGAACCCCAGCTTTTGAGTTAATCGTACTACTAGTACAGAAAGAAGTAGCCCAACGTCTAGCAGCTAAACCAGGTTCTCGCCAGTTTGGTTTACTATCGGTGCGGGTGCAGTATATAGCTGAATGTTCCCTGATCTGCACAGTGCCAGCCAAAGCCTTCTCCCCACCTCCTAAAGTGGACTCTGCTATAGTGCAACTGCAACCCCGAAAAGTGGAAACACCAGCTTCTCAACCTAAGCAGTTGGAAAAATTATTGAAACTGGGCTTTGCTAGCAAAAGGAAAATGTTGAAAAATAACTTAAAATCGGTGGTAGAAAATGAGCGTATCATTCAACTACTGGAACAATTAGAAGTGAACCCTCAAGCTCGTGCTGAAGACTTGAGTGTTGCCCAGTGGGTAGACCTGAGTAATTTGCTAACAAACCACTAATTTATAAGGAGAATGTAGGCTCCAAATTTAATCTAAAATCTATCATCAAAAATCTATAATCAACCAATGCGCTCTTATTCTCTGATTGCCCCAGCCAAGATTAACCTGTATTTAGAAATTATTGGCGATCGCCCCGATGGTTACCATGAGTTAGCGATGATCTTACAAAGCATCGATTTAGCTGATCGCATCCACTTGTATTCTGTCGGTACTGACACCATTCGTGTCCATTGTGACCACCCTCAAGTTCCAGCCAACCAGGATAACCTTGCCTATCGGGCTGCGGTGTTGATGACAGAGGAATTTCCCGAAGTTTTTGCTCAGTTTGGCGGCGTCGAAATTACGATTGACAAGCAAATTCCTGTAGCAGCGGGCCTCGCCGGTGGTTCAACAGATGCTGCTGCTGTTTTAGTTGGCTTAGATATGCTCTGGAATTTGGGACTGACTCGACCGGAATTACAAGAACTGGGTGCAAAGCTAGGTTCAGATATTCCTTTTTGTCTAGCCGGTGGTACTGCGATCGCAACAGGTCGAGGTGAAGCCCTCGACCCCTTACCTGGTTTAGATTCCCTCTATGTTGTACTGGCAAAATACCGTAGTTTATCTGTCTCTACCCCCTGGGCTTATCAAACATACCGCTCTCAGTTTGGTAAAACCTACCTACAGGATAATGAAAGCTTAGCATCGGGTTCGGCTAGAGTTCATTCTGGCTCCTTAGTTCAAGCAATTCTTAATCAAGATGGCGCGCAAATTGGTCAATTGCTGCACAACGACTTGGAAAAGGTTGTCTTACCCAATCATCCTCAAGTGGCAGAACTGCGTACAGCATTTGAGGGTACTGGAGCATTAGGAGCAATGATGTCGGGTTCCGGGCCAACAGTGTTTGCTTTGTGCGAGTCAGATTTGCAAGCAAGGGAAGTGCAGCAACAGGTGAGAACCAAGATACCTAATCTAGATTTGGACTTCTGGGTAGCCCGGTTATCTAACCAGGGTATTCAGCTTACCTCTCCTGTCACTTAAACAAAACAGGTTGTCTGTTAGTTGAGGTATGGGGTGTAGGGGGTAGAGTCTGAGGGAGAAGCCAATTACTTAGCACCAACGGGAACTTTTGTGCTTGAGGGCACCTGACCATCTGGGGTTATCCCTTCGCCTTCAATGAAGGAGCGTAGCATCCAAGCCATCTCTTCATGTTCTGCCATTAAGCTGATCAGGAAATCCTGGGTGCCAAGGTCACCATATTTTTCCTCACACTGATTAGCGTGGTCGCGTAAATTGCGGATAATCTGCTCGTGGTCTACCACCAGATTTTCTACCATACTGCTGGCTTTGGGCAGATTGCCTGGATCTTCCTGGATCGAGGCGTACTTAAGGAAGCCTTCAGCAGTACCGAGTGGGTAACCACCTAGGGCACGAATTCGTTCCGCAATGGCATCGATATTTTCTGTTAAGGCTGTGTAGTGCTCTTCCCACAGCTGATGCAGTGTGCGAAACTGTGGTCCAACTACATCCCAGTGGTACTTTTTAGTCTTGATTAAGAGCAAATAAGCATCAGCCAAGTCATGCTGCAATAGTTCAATTACGCCTTGGCGTTGTTGTTCTGACAAACCGATGTTTAAAGGACGCATACAATCGTTCTCCGTTAACTTGCGTTACATTCATTGCAACAAATCTATACATAAGTTCCATCAATCCAATGGGAGATGGTCAAATCTGTCATTGGGAAGAGACTTGTAGAAGGGACACTCTGATATGGAAACACTCTGTCCAACAAACTCTCAGCGTCTTCACGAGGTGTCTCCCCCTCTCCCGTCAAATTTGATATAATTTAGGGCTTGCTTTCGAGAGATTACTACACCAACTAGTTCGGTTATCTCGCTGGAGAAGGTTTATCAGTTACTAGCTAGCTGGGTAACCTTAAATTATGGGGACTAGCTACTAACTAGTCAGCATGGTCGGTTTCATTATGAGGATTGAGCAATGCTGAGACACCTTTATCGAACTAGAGCAAAGTTGAACCTTTTGGCATTTACCAGCGTCTAAATTTGTAATACAATAATGGGATAGAAGCAGACTCGTAATGACTTCGACTTTCAGCTTGAATTTCCCAGTTAAGGATGGCGAGATGCTGGGGAACGCCTCAAATTAAACCAAAATAGACTTTCCTCAGTATTTAGCTCAGCCAATATACACTTTTATAACTCCTGCCCTGACGAGAAAGGGCCGGTCGTGTACACATCTTTTATTTAGATGTTTTGAACAAATTCGCGCAAATAGACTCAGGGTGAGAAATATTAACTGCTTTTGAGATTCAAAGTCGCGACAGATTTACAGCTTGTTTACGGAGTCACCACTGACAAATGGCCACAACCAAAGACAAAAAGACAACCAAGCCCACGTTTTATGCAGATATGGTTCGCACCTATTTGCATGAAATCGGTCGCGTCCCCCTGCTAACTCATGAGCAAGAGATTGTTTTCGGTAAGCAAGTGCAGCAGATGATGGCACTATCAGAAGCAAAAGAAGTGTTATCAGGGGAGCTAGGGCGCGAGCCGACAATGCAAGAATGGGCTTTGCACACGAATCAGAGTGAAACAGAGTTAAAAAAAGGACTTAAGCAGGGCGTTAGGGCGAAGCGCAAGATGATTGAAGCGAACCTACGCTTAGTGGTAGCGATCGCTAAAAAGTACCAGAAGCGCAATATGGAATTTCTGGATTTGATCCAGGAAGGTACTTTAGGCTTAGAAAGAGGTGTAGAGAAATTCGATCCAACGCGGGGCTACAAGTTTTCCACTTACGCTTACTGGTGGATTCGTCAAGCAATCACCCGTGCGATCGCACAACAAGCCCGTGCAATTCGCCTGCCTATTCACATTACCGAAAAGCTTAACAAAATCAAGAAGATACAACGGGAGTTATCCCAGAAGTTAGGTCGTAATGCAACACCTGCTGAAATTGCTACCGAATTAGAGATAGAACCAGCCCAAGTACGGGAGTATTTGAGTATGGCACGTCAACCAATTTCGCTCGACGTGCGGGTAGGGGATAATCAAGACACTGAGTTATCTGATTTGCTAGAGGATCATGGTCAAACTCCTGTAAATTACACAACTCAGGAGTCCTTGAGGCAAGACATTGATAATCTCTTGGCAGAACTAACTCCCCAACAAAGGGAAGTAATCGCGCTGCGTTTCGGTTTACAAGATGGTAAAGAACTGTCTTTAGCAAAGGTAGGTCAAAGACTCAACCTCTCACGAGAGAGAGTCCGTCAGCTAGAACACCAAGCCCTAGCACACCTGAAGCGTCGTCACGCTAATGTTCGAGAGTACATAGCTAGTTAGTTAATTCTGCTCTAGCAAGTTTAAAGTTGACCCCACCGAGAGGTGAAAACCTAGTAAGAATCGCCGTCCTTTAGATCGGTGAATATGTCAATGTTAACAACTAACCTCCACAAATCGAGTTATAGACTCGTGAGTGGGGGTTATGGCTTTTTGGACTTACCCCAATAGACAAAAGCTGACTATGCCATTACAGACATAGTAACAGGTTAGCAGTAGTGACCTAAGACACTTCTAACGAGTGATTCTCTAGTCAACCGTGGGAGGGAGGTATCACTTCTTGCTTCTGAGCTAGGCTCAATAATGAGGAATAGCTAAAAAGTTGAGGTTTTCAATAGTCGGTAACAAAAGTAAGTGCTTAGTGTGACGGTTGACAAACCGGTTGTGTTGGGCGGTTTTAGCCACATTTTCCATGCTTACATTATGTATATAGAGGTACCAATTAATAAGATAAGTGTTTCCTGGATTTAATCAATTTTTTTAGTTTATTTCTTGCTTAAGGGTGTTTATAAGTTTTATAAGAAGGAGGCAACCAAGGTGATTAACCAGTTATTAGGGCTTTTTTTCTCTCAACGCCAGCTGCCTGCTCCTTGGCAATTGCCGCTAACTAGCATAGTTATCAGCCTAGGGCTAACAGCTAATCCGTTAAGTTTAGCAACAGCAGCTCCAATGCAGCAAGGCCATGGCACAAATAATTTGGCTGCTGCAACTACTTCCCTGTCAGATAATCAATCTGCTTCGGTTAAAAATGGCACTTATCTCTACGGTCAGTCTTCAGAAGCAGAGCAGATTGGGAAAGAATATATAGTATTTGAAGCGCGTCAAGGTCAGGTAATCGGTGCTCTTTATCTACCTCACTCTGAGTTCAGCTGTTTTTATGGCACCATTGATAGCAGCAAGATGAATTTGACTGTTGCCAATCCCTACGACCAAACAGCTTTATCCCATACCATTGCTCGTGAACAGCAATCTCCCGTAGCCTATTCAGGTAATCAGCTCAATTTAGAAAATAACTACGACTCCCTTACTTATCCCCACGCCGTCCAACTAGAAGGATATCAAGAGATTAGTAGAATC
>JBAUJE010000437.1:0-28052 GCA_049683475.1 Coleofasciculaceae cyanobacterium
TTACCATCCAAATTCAACTCTTCAGCAGTTACATCATCAGGACTCCAGTTAGAAAAGTTTAAACCTAAGTGGCGATCGGAAAGTTTATATCGCTGCTGTTCAAGGCGTGACTCAACTTCAGAAAGTAACCATTCTTCTGGATTATTTTTGGCGATCGCTGCCAGTCTAGCTAATTCGTCGTAGCCTTCTTTTAATCGTTGTTCAATGGCTGAATCTAGATTTTTGACCCAAGGTAAGGCTTCTAGAGTACGCGGGTAAATGTGAGCGTAGTAACCTTGAATTACTCCACTTCTTAGTCGAACAGCCCAGTAGAAACGGACTAGTTTACTGTTGAGGTAGGCTACAACCGCTTCAGCAGTAACAGTATTATCTACTTTTGGCACAGCAACGATGAGAGTATCAACAGCAGCTATAGCCTTATTTTTAACTAATCCTGCTGTAGGAGCTGAACCTATATTTGTTACTGCGATGAAACTGGTATGATTTTGGTCAGCCCACAGGCTAAGTTTTCCATAAGGTCGCTCTTTAACAGCATCAAGATCAACAAATCCCGCCGGTTCTCCCGACCAACCTACGGATAAACTACGTCCAGCAATAACTTGAACTGAGTTATTTCCTGTTGGCTCTGATGTAACTTCTGCTCCACCTCGTTGAATTCCATAGGTAAACCAAAAAGGTCTGTTGTTGCGACTTAATTGTTGAGCAACAGCTTCTTTTAATTCAACAATATTGCCACTAGTGCCATTAGGATAGAGCTTTTTGAGAATCGGAACATCTTCTTGATGTAGCAAGGGTAAAAGATAGTCTCCCCACAGACCCTCCCGCGTATTACTAGGGTCAATATCAGTTACTCTTGGGCTAACCTTAGCATCAAAAAAGTCTTTATATTTAACCTTAACAGGTGCTTCATCACTCACCCAGGTAGAAGGAACATACAATTCAATTTCATCCTCTTCCTGAGCTGGAGTTTGTTCGATAAGAAAAATGAGGGGAACACGAGCAACATCCCATACAAGTTTATCTGTAAATTCCAGCCAAACTAGCTTTCTCAATGCAGAATTCTGGCCAGGATAGAGTAACTTCCAAACTTTCGCAGCTGCTTCTGAATTAGCATAACCACCACTAACTACCATCCCTAAAAAACCACCTGATTCCAAGGATTCAGTTAAAGCGCGATAGAGAAATACTAAACCTGTATCTGCATTCTGTCCCCAAACCTGCTGCCATAGTCCCTTCATTTCCTCGCTGTATTTCACTCGTTCAGCACGAATGTAAGGAGGATTTCCAACGATATATTTCCACTGACTACTATCTCGTTCAATTGAACCTGGGGGTAAGTATTCTTCACCCAGTAAGGCTACTAAATCAGCATCACGCAATAAACTATTTAAGTTATGAACATGAATTTGAGGCGGTGCAGTTGTAGGCTTGAAGCGTAAAAAAGCCCAAATTAATTGAAAGTGGCTAATAAATGCTGCAAATGGATTAAGGTCGAAGCCCCAAACTGTTGCCTGTAACTCTTGCAAAACCTCGTCTTCATCTAAGCCCCTTTGTTTGGCATCTTCTAAACATCGATGTACATAACGCACCAAAAATGAACCACTACCACAGGCTGGGTCAAGCAGTCTACCAGGTTCATGACTGAACACAGTCTGCTCAAGTAGCCAATTGACAATAGAGACTGGAGTATAAAATTCTCCCAATCGCTTGCGTTTAGAGGTTGGTAAAAAGGCTTGATAAATATCCCCTAAAATTTCTTCAGATAAATCAGAAAAGTCATAGGCATTAAATCGCAAAATCAAGCGCTGTAAAGCCTCATCCAACATGCCATTGGCTTGATAGAGCCAGTCAAAGACATTTCGTTCAAAAGGCTCGTGATACAGTCGTCCGACATCTTCTGCAACGAGTCGTACTAAAGCACGGGCATCTCCTGTAAGCTGGTCTACAAATGCAGCCCAATCTTGAGGGCCACCATTAGATAGTCGTCGCTTTTTCGTCAGTCCTAAATCTTCAATTAATCTCAGAAATAAAACACGAGCAATTAAGACAGCTACAGAGTCAGCAATAAACGCTTCACGGATACGTTCCTGTGTTTGTTTATTACCCTTAGCACTAACCTCACGTCCATATTGATCCTCAAATTGAGGTATGATTTCTTTAAATAGAAGCCTTTCAAAGTGAAATTTGCTGTCTAGCCGCATTAATGCCCTGCGTTGAGCTTCTCCTGTATCGACTAAATTTTGCTTAATCTCTTGCTCCCGCCTCTGATATTCTTCATACTGCTCAAGTAGTTTTTTAATAGCTTGATCAGCTGCTTCATTTAATTCTGAAAAGCTAGTTTGTAAATCTTTTTGTAACTGAGCTAGAGTATCAGAATTACCTAACTTCAGGTAAGTGTAGGGCAATTCACTAGCAATAAATGTTTCCCATTGATGAAAATGACCTGCCTGTTCATAAGATAAAAATTTGAGTGTTTCCTTTAAATCATCTAGACTAACTGATGATAAGTCTATTGGATCTTCCAATCCTTCAACCGCATCCCTGTTAGGTAAAACAACCCACATGTAGCTAGCCGTGAGAAACAAAACGTAACGAGTTAAACCCTCAATATATTTACGTTTCTGATTCCAGAGATTTGTTCTGCCACTTTCTGTTGTTAGTTCAGTATCATTTTTCTTCAAATCTCCAACAACCCAAGCTGTCTTTTCTGGTGTCAGTAACTTGATATCCGGATAGCCACCCCCACCCGCATCCTCAGTCACAACTCTATCCTTGGGATAGCCTAATAGCTTTGCTAAAAAGTCTCGAACGTCTGGGTTATACGATCTTTCTGGTCGATCCCAAGTTAAGCCCAGCCATTTTGCTAAAGGGTCAGATGTTCGGCTTGAAGATGAACGGCGGCGATTAGACAAAAACTTAACCTCTCTAACTTCTGAGACAGACCTAAAACAGAAAATAACGCTGCGCCATCGGTAAAACTGTTGCCGGTTCACAAACTAACAATTCCCCATCTGCCCTTACTTCATAGGTTTCAGGGTCAACTTCTATCTGGGGTAAAACATCATTAAGTTTCATATCACCCTTACTTAAATGCCGAGTATTTTTAACAGCAACAGCCGTTTTTTGTAAACCAATTTGACTAGGTATTTCTCGATCTATTGCTGCTTGGGAAACAAAAGTAACAGAAGTAGCCGCAACGGCCCCACCAAAACTACCAAACATGGGACGCATATGAACAGGTTGAGGTGTGGGAATACTAGCATTAGCATCACCCATTTGTGCCCAAGCGATCGCTCCTCCTTTAATAACAAGTTCCGGCTTCACACCAAATAGTGCAGGTCGCCACAAACATAAATCCGCCAATTTCCCCTCTTCTACCGAACCGACATATTCAGCAATACCATGGGTAATAGCAGGGTTAATCGTATACTTAGCCACGTAGCGCTTAGCTCGCAGATTATCGCAATCTTCCGTATCTGTCTCTAAAGAACCTCGTTGCACTTTCATTTTGTGGGCAGTTTGCCAGGTGCGAATAATTACCTCACCTACCCTTCCCATTGCCTGAGAATCTGAGGCAATCATACTAAATGCCCCTAAATCGTGCAAAATATCCTCAGCGGCAATAGTTTCTCTGCGAATGCGGGACTCAGCAAAAGCCACATCTTCGGGAATACCTCGATCCAAGTGATGGCAAACCATCAACATGTCTAGGTGTTCTTCTAAAGTATTAGCAGTATAGGGACGGGTGGGGTTAGTAGAAGAAGGCAAGACATTTCCTTCACCACAGACCTTAATAATATCCGGAGCATGACCACCCCCTGCTCCTTCTGTGTGGTAAGTATGAATTACTCGATTTTTAAAAGCAGCAATGGTATTTTCTACAAATCCTGCCTCATTGAGGGTATCGGTGTGAATAGCCACCTGCACATCATATTGATCTGCCACACTTAAACAAGTATCAATTGCAGCCGGTGTCGTACCCCAATCTTCGTGTAGCTTCAGGCCCATTGCCCCTGCTAAGACTTGTTCTACTAAACCTTCTGGTTTACTGCTATTACCCTTACCCAGAAAGCCCAAATTTACCGGAAAAGCATCAGCAGCTTGTAACATACGGGCAAGATGCCAAGGACCAGGAGTACAAGTAGTAGCGTTAGTTCCCGTTGCAGGCCCTGTACCACCACCTAACATAGTCGTAATACCAGAAGCGATCGCTGTTTCAATTTGTTGGGGACAAATAAAATGAATATGGCTATCAATTCCCCCAGCAGTGAGAATCATTCCTTCCCCTGCTACCGCTTCAGTGCCAGGGCCAATAATAATATCTACATTGTCTTGAATATAAGGGTTGCCCGCCTTACCAATTTTAAAAATACGACCGTCTTTAATGCCGATATCTGCTTTAACAATGCCCCACCAATCAAGAATTAAGGCATTAGTAATAACTGTATCGACAGCACCATCAGCATTAGAGATGGGAGACTGACCCATACCATCTCGGATTACCTTACCCCCACCAAACTTGACCTCGTCGCCGTAAGTAGTATAGTCTCGTTCAACTTCAATAAATAATTCCGTATCAGCCAAACGAATGCGATCGCCTACAGTCGGTCCGTAGGTTTCAGCATAGGCACGACGATCCATGCGATAGCTCATATTAGCTTATACACCCCTTTGCAATAACTATTCAAAAAAGATTGGGTATTTTACCTATTTCAACCTTCACACTTTCCCTAACTACTAAATTCCGATGCCACAATCATTGAACCAATCCCTCTATCAGTAAGTATTTCTAATAGCAATGCATGGGGAACGCGACCATCAATAATATGGGCGGCTTTAACACCTTGGGCAAGCGATCGCACACAGCACTGTACTTTAGGAATCATTCCCCCAGCAACCACACCACTCTCAATCAAGCCTCGTGCTTGTTGAATATCAAGTTTAGGTAAAAGGGTAGATGGGTCTTTGTAATCTTGCAAAATTCCTGCTGTATCAGTAAGCAAAATTAACTTTTCTGCATTTAAGGCAGCGGCAATTTCTCCTGCCACCGTATCAGCATTAATATTGTAGGCTTGACCAGTCTCATCTGCTGCCACGCTGGAAACTACAGGGATATAACCACTATTAACTAGGGTTTCAATCAGTTTTGTATCAACACTGTTGACTTCCCCAACAAAGCCAATACCTTTTCTACCTTCCGGACGAGCTTTAATTAAATTACCATCCTTGCCGCAAATCCCGACGGCTGAACCACCTGCACGATTAATCAGAGAAACTAGTTCTTTATTAACACGACCTACCAACACCATCTCTACCACATCCATCGTTGGTGCATCGGTCACTCGCAGACCGTGTTTAAACTGTGGTTCAATGTTTAATTTCCCCAACCAGCTATTAATTTCTGGGCCGCCACCGTGGACTACCACGGGTCTAACACCTACGCAGGACAAGAAGACCACATCACGGATCACTGTGTCTTTAAGAGTACTGTCTTTCATCGCAGCACCACCGTACTTAACTACCACTGTCCTACCTGCAAATTGTTGAATGTAGGGTAGTGCTTCTGAAAGTACTCGTACACGGGTAGCTTCAGCTTCCCTAAAGAATTCCTGTTGTATAACCATGGGCAGCAAACCTAACTTTGATTGAGGCTTCCTGAGCAGTTTAGATCATTTTTTACCCCGCTTAACAACAATATTGTTAAATCTGCCTGACGAGGGTTACATAGATTATTGGTAAAGTCTTACTCTCACTATCCGGATCTAGGTAGTAACTCCTGAAAAACTTAGTATATCAGCTTAATTAAGATTATTATTACAGGATTATTTTCTCTACTTAAATAATAATCTATTTGATTCTTTATTAAACAAAATTTTGACTATATGTTGAAACACTTTAAAAAAGTACTGTCAATAGATAGGCATATTTTTTGCTTAAATGCTTTAGCTATAATAATATTATTATTTTTATCTATTAGTGTAAAAACATTAAATAGAGGTGACGTTTTAGTCAGCCTTTTCGATGACCCTTTCTCTGCAAGTCGTCCTTACATTGGAACTTTAGCTACATTAACAGAGTTAATGTGGTGTACTTCTCTAACTATTTGTCTTTGGAGTCTTGGAATACTAAAAAAAATTCAGCCCAATCGCAAAGTTAATTTATTTATTTTTTATTCCACTATTGGCACGGGCATTTTATTTATCGATGATGTCTTCCGAATTAATTTAATTCTGGAAAAATTTGGGATTCCCAAGCTAATAGTATACTTAGTGTACGGAACTGCAGCCTTAGCTTACGGACTGTACTTTCGGCGCATCATTGGTTCAACCCCCTATATTCTCCTGATAATCTCAGCTAGTTTATTTATTATTTCTGGCCTTGGTGATTCATTGCTTCTAGCAGGACGAGGTGCTAAAGCAATGCTAGAAGATGGCACTAGGTTACTGGGTATTCTTAATCTTACCCTTTATTTTCAACAAGTCTGCTGGCAAGAAGTTTTACAATCTTTAAGCCGTAAAAGATAAATAATCAACTGATTTAAAGTTACAAATTAACTCTCTCTTCATTCTTGAGCAAGATTATCACTTAGTCTTTTCAACCTGTTATCAATAACCCAATTTTTATGATGTTAAGTTGTCGTCAAATCAAAAACTACCGATAAATTTCCCCACAGAGAACGTTAACAACGAGTATTTTTGCTCAAGTACCTTCAAGGAATCTCCTCGCCGCCTCCGTATTCTCTATATACTAAATTTTGAAACGCAGAATCTGGGAACAAAAGTTAGCCAACGCTTGAGTCTTCAAACTTATAACCAACACCAATTACGGTCTTAACAAAAGTTGGATGAGCTGGATCAGGCTCAATTTTTTTCCGTAACCTCGCCACATGGGTATCTACCACCCTTTCATCACCAAAAAAGTCATCTCCCCAGAGTTTGTCAATTAATTGGGTGCGACTCCAGACTCGACCAGGCTGAGAAACTAAGGTTGCCAACAGGTTAAATTCTAAAGTCGTCAAATCCAGTTCTTCTGACTCACCAGCATCTAAGTTACGGCTGGCAGTATGCTGATCCATATTAACTGTGAAATGCTCAGTACGGTAGACCAGCTCTTGTCCACCATGACGCAAACTTCGTCGCAATAAAGCACGAACTCTAGCAACTAGTTCTACTGGACTAAAAGGTTTAACTAAGTAATCATCGGCACCAGTGGAAAGACCAACAACACGATCAATTTCCTCGCCCCTAGCCGTCACCATCATAATATAAGGATCTTTACTTCCCGGTTTTTGTCGAATCCTGGCACATACCTCCAATCCATCCAAGCCAGGTAGCATCAAATCCAAAATTATCACATCAGGTTGTTGCTGCCGAAACTCTTGCAGTGCGGTTAGTCCATCACGGCACCAGTGACAAGTGAAGCCTTCCCTTTCTAAAGTCAGCTGGATCAGTTTAGCAATTTCTGGTTCATCCTCAATAATCAAAATATCCATAAAGCTCAGTTAATATAAGGTTTTTGACTGAGTGCGTGATTTTTCTCAATTGTCTCTTACCAAAAGCAGTAATATAAGGAGTGCAATCAATGATCGGTTCTGATGGGGAGCAGCCATCAGAGAAAATGGGGAAAGTTCGGTGCAAGTCCGGCGCTGTCCCGCAGCTGTGATGAGGTAGTTAGTCCATCTCTAAGTCAGAACGCCCACCGAAAACGTTAGTTGCACTGTCCCACATCTGCGAGGTACGGATGATGGCTAGTTTAGCCTCTCAACACATAGTAAGTTTAAAAAATTCTCTACTGTGCTTAACCCTATCAAAGCTAGTAGCGAAAAGTTGGCAATAGACTTGTCTTCCGACACTTCCATCAACAGTTGCACCTGTGCATCCCAGGTCAGTCTCTATTGCTTGAGGCGGCGGTTTAAGAGTTTATACCTCGAACATAAGTCGAGAAAAAAGAAATGAAAACCCCACACACTCTATTTGTCTGCACAACCTGCGCCAGTACTTGGCAAAACGGTAAGCTCTTAGGCACTAGTGGCGGAGAAATACTACTAGAGAAAATATCGTACCTGCATCAAAACTGGGAATTGCGAAACGAATTTTCACTTCAACCTGTAGAGTGTATGAGCGCTTGCAATCGTCCTTGTACAGTATCCTTTGCTGCTTTCGGCAAATATACTTACCTATTCGGTGATTTAGCCACCCAGGTCGAGAATTTGCCAGCCATCTCTGCCGCGATACTGGAATGTGCCAAGAAATACTATAGCCAACCTGATGGCTTGTTGCCTTGGTCAGAACGACCCGAACAGCTCAAAAAAGGCATTTTGGCTCGCATTCCACCCCAGCCTTAATGAGCGGAAGTTCCCTCGAAAACTAAGATAACAATTGCATTTACTATGAAAATTGCCAAAACAAAGATAGCGATTTCTCTTTTAGCAGGAATTAGTATCCTCATCTATTCTCAACCAGCAGCGGCCCATCATCCCTTTGGTGGTGATACTCCTTCTAACTTTTTTGAAGGTTTCCTGTCTGGCATTGCTCATCCTGTCATTGGTGTTGACCATTTTGCCTTCGTCGTTGCCCTTGGCTTGCTTTGCGCCATCAAACCAAAGGGTATGATCATTCCCTTTATCTTTGTCTTAACAACCTTGGCAGGTACTGGCATTCACTTAATGAACCTCGATTTGCCAATGCCTGAACTAGTAATTTCCGCTTCAGTACTTGCCTTTGGTGCCATGCTGGCGATGAAGAATAGCCCCAACTTAATCTGGTTAACTATCTTAGGGGCAATTGCTGGTTTATTTCATGGTTACGCCTACGGCGAGGCAATTGTTGGTGCCGAAATGACACCATTGGTGGCTTATTTGGCCGGTTTTGCCCTTATCCAGTTAGGCATTTCTTTAGCAGCCTGCCAAACTGGTAAATTTATTCTGCAAAAATTTGCTGATCAACCCTCCCTATATCTACGCTTTGCTGGCTTTACGATTGGCGGTGCTGGTATCGCTTTTCTGTCCAACACCCTTCTCGGATAAATAGTCTTAGCTTTAAAAATCAATGCATAAAATTCCTGTTACCGTTGTCACCGGCTTTCTTGGTGCTGGCAAAACGACTTTAGTGCGTAACTTACTACAAAATAACCAAGGACGAAAAATTGCTGTTCTTGTCAATGAATTTGGCGAGGTAGGAATTGACGGTGAACTGCTAAAATCCTGCCAAATTTGTGATGAAGACGAAAACCCGGCAGAAAATATCGTCGAACTAACTAACGGTTGTTTGTGCTGCACCGTTCAAGAAGAATTTTTCCCAACTATGCAACAATTGCTCAAGCGTCGAGAGCAAATTGATTGCATGGTGGTGGAAACTTCCGGATTAGCCTTACCTAAACCCCTCATACAAGCCTTCCGTTGGCCAGAAATTCGCACTGGGGCAACAGTTGATGGTGTAATCACAGTTGTAGATTGTCAAGCGATCGCCGCAGGCACTTTAGTCGGTGACCTTGATGCCTTAGAAGCCCAACGTCAAGCCGATCCCAATTTAGAACATGAAACGCCAATTGAGGAACTGTTTGAAGACCAGCTTGCTTGTGCTGATTTGGTATTACTAACCAAGGTAGATTTGGTAGACGAGACAAGCCGCACTAAGGTAGAAAAATGGTTGCACAAGCAGTTACCTCAGGGGGTGAAAATTGTCACCTGTAGTGATGGACAAATTGACCCAGAAATACTGCTTGGTTTTAATGCAGCGGTTGAAGATAATTTAGATACTCGTCCTTCCCATCATGACCATGAAGAAGAACATGAGCATGATGAAGATATCAACTCAGTGCATTTTATTGCTAATCAGGCATTTGAGCCAAAAGCACTAATCCAGAAGCTGCAACAGTTAGTGCAACAGCAAGAAATTTACCGCATCAAAGGCTTCGTTGATGTAGCTAACAAACCAATGCGCTTGGTGTTGCAAGGAGTGGGCAAGCGTTTTGACTCTTTCTATGATCGACCTTGGCAAGCAGGTGAAACACGCCAAACTCGCCTAGTAATAATTGGTCGTGACCTTAACCAAGCTCACATTCAGGCAGCGATTTCTGATTACGCCAATTAGTGATGGGGTGATGTTAGGGTAGCCCGACGAAGTCCGGTAATGAGGTGATAGGAGAGACAATTTTCTATTTTCCATTCTCATTTTTAGCGGTTCTCCTAAAACTAGGGGAACTTTTTTCTAAGAGTCAATATCAACTAAATAGCTTTACAGATATAGGACTAGTGTATTTGTTGAGGTAGAGATAATATTAGCTTCATCAGGGTGTAGAACTACAAGAATTACCTTCGGCAGAGTACTGCGACAGAGACATAGACCGGTTAGATACGATAAACTGCACCAACCAAGAAGCAATGATAAAAATCTACTCCTACTCCCTCGCCACCTTGCACTTTCGAGTTAGAGACCTCGCTGCTTGAGCTAATTGAAGAAGGAAAGACTCAAACCACTCTACCCGGAAACCCAGATAGCCATGGACTTGAACCCTGGGTAGGAGGAGTCTACTCAGGCCTAGTATTTTTGCCCCTGACTCAGATTGGAGTTATAAGTACTTTGTCACTGCTCCCATTTTCAGATTAGTATCCAAAAGGGTTATCATTTTGCTCTGAGCCAATTTTTTAAAGACAGAGTCACTTAACCTTGGGGTTCTCAAGCCTCTGTAGCTGAAATAGGGGTAAACTATGCCACGTCTCCTTAAGGAGTTAAAACTGAAGAAACTTTGCTGAGTTTAAAGTTTAAAGCCTAGATTCCAGGGAAAAATGATGATTCCCTCAGGGAAAAAAAACAACAAATTTCCCGGATTTAAAGTGATTGTAGTTGCATAATACTTTCAGGAGAGATGTATCAAGTCTGTATTTTTTTTGATTATTACGAGTCTTAAGTAAGACTCGGAGTACGGGGTTGAAATTCTCTCAACTACCTTAGATTACGCTGACAAACTCTTTAATTTATCTCTGCCCACTTATTCCCTATCCGGTTGAAGCAGCACCAAGTTTTCAACAGAAGTAATAATTATGAAATTTAGGTCGTTACTGCTATTTGCTAGTTTTTGGAGCATTTTACTGTTTGCACAAGCGGCTGAAGCTGCTAGACTCCTATCCTGGCGGTTCGATGAAAATCGCAACCAGCTAGCATTTACGACGGACGACGGAGTTCAACCCAAAGCACAACTGATTTTCAATCCTACGCGCTTGGTTATCGATTTACCTGGTACAGACTTGGGTCGTCAGACGGTAAATCAGTCAGGCAGGGGAGGAATTCGGGAAGTCCGAATTGGACAATTTGACTCTGAAACAACTCGTATCGTTGTAGAACTCAGACCAGGTTACACCTTGAACCCGCAACAGGTGCAATTTAGAGGTCTTTCTCCGAATCAATGGTCAGTGCAATTACCGGAACCTGAGCGAATAGTATCGTCACGTCCTATCCCACCACCAGCATCGAAAACTTTACCAACACCTCCTCCCCTTTTATCGAATGATCGCCCCTCCGGTCAACAGCAGGAGACAGAGGCAAATTTACCTTCTAGTTTTCAGATAACGCGAGATGGATTTTTTCTACGTACTGAAGGTGGAGAACCAAAAAATCTCAGGATGAGACGGAGTAAAGATCGCCGCACCATAGATTTTGAGGTTGAAGGCATAACTTTTCCTGCCAGCTTAGCAGAGCAAAACTTGCTAGTTGAGCGTTACGGGGTTAGTCAAATTCAATTTTCCCAAGGGCAGAACTCCTCAAATCTAGCTCGTATTAGTATGAGTGTGAGCCAGGACTCCCCTGACTGGCAGGCGAGTTACAGTTCTGTAGGTGGTCTGGTTATTTTACCTAAGGGAACTACTGCTGCCGCCCTTGATACTACCTCTGGGGGATGGGGTGGTCAACAAGTTTCTTCTGGCAAGTCTGCTAATAGTCAGTTGACAACTATTGAGTCAGTTGAACTAGCCAACAATGACACCCAGCTGCTGATTAGAGCTAATCGAGATATCAGAGCAGAAACTAGTTGGGATAGCTCAGCTAAGGCTTATCGTATCACCATTCCCTCAGCTCAATTGGCAGATAGGGTTAGAGGTCCTCAGTTAGGTGGAAGCAGTCCTCTGGCTAGGGTACTCCTGCGACAACAAGACTCCCAAACAGTGGTAATTTTAGTAGAACCAACTAGGGGTACTAGTATTGGAGCGCTCAACCAACTCGGCAACCAAATTTTAGCCCTACAATTACTACCACCAAGAGCAGCAGCATCGCCCCGCCAAGTGACAATTTCAGTACCTCCACCAGAGAGAAGAACTGTCACTCCCCCCCCCACTAGGGTGCCACCACCTCGCACAAACACACCTCCTGTAACTAGGCAAAGGGTGCCGAGAGGCCGTGTTGTAGTCATGATTGACCCAGGACACGGTGGCAAAGATCCAGGAGCAATTGGTATCGGGGGATTGCGGGAGAAGGATATTGTTTTGCCAGTTTCTCAACGAGTAGCAGAGATATTATCTCGACAGGGAATACAAGTAGTTATGACCCGTGGCGATGACCGCTTTATCAGTTTGGCAGGACGGGTACAAATGGCAGAACGAGCCAATGCAAATCTATTCGTCAGTATTCATGCCAATGCCATCAGTTTAAGCCGCCCTGATGTTAATGGTGTAGAAACATATTATTACTCTAGTGTCGGTGGTCGGCGTTTAGCCTCCTCAATTCAGACTAGTATGCTGCAGCGGTTAAATGTGCGCGATCGCAGAGTTAGGGAGGCAAGATTTTATGTGATTAGGCGTACCTCTATGCCTGCTGTTCTAGTAGAGGTTGGTTTTGTCACAGGCCGAGAAGATGCCCCACGACTAGCATCCCCAACTGGACGTGATCAAGTGGCAGAAGCGATCGCCCAAGGTATCTTAAACTATCTTCGCTAGAGTTTTAGAAGTAAAGGGGGAAGGGGAAAGGACAGAAACAAACCCTATCGTCCTTTTCCCACAAATATGAATTGTAAAGTGGTTAATTTTTGTTTTTTAACCGTTCACAATTCACAATTAGACCTCATACAAAAGTATTTTTCTGTTTGCATCAAGTCTTGCTAAATGTAGCCTACGGCAACTACTTGTTACTTAGTAGGAAAGGCACCAGGTTTCACCTTGATGTCGACATTTTTACGGTCGCGCCGTAATTCTAGCTCTAAACTGCCGCCAACCTGAGCTTTTTGCACTGCTTTTTGGACATCTCGCCCATCTGTTACCGACTGACCCTCAATTTCCAGGATAATATCACCGGCCCGTAATCCCGCTCTATCAGCTGGTGAATTTCTTACTACTTGGGCAATTAGTACTCCTTGGTCATCTTCTACCTGAAAACCAGCATTGGGATTGCTATTAATGTTTTCTTTTAATTCTGGTGTCAAGGTTACCATCTGAATACCCAGGTAAGGATGCTCTACTTTACCTTGCTCAGCTAACTGTTCGGCAATTTGTTTAACGGTGCTGATGGGAACAGCAAAACCTAAGCCTTGAGCACCTTGGATAATTGCGGTGTTCATACCAATTACTTCACCAGAAGCATTAAGCAGTGGTCCACCAGAGTTACCAGGGTTAATAGCGGCATCAGTTTGGATAAATTCAACTCGCTTGTCTGGTACACCGACTTGAGAACTAGTACGACCTGTAGCACTGATAATGCCAGTAGTTACGGTATTATCTAAGCCCAGAGGATTACCAATGGCGATGGCCCATTCTCCTGGTCTGAGTTGATCAGAGTCACCTAAAGCTACTATGGGCAGATTATCGGCTTCGATTTTAATAACGGCAACATCGGTTAGAGGGTCAGTGCCTAAAACTTTACCTTGAAAAGTGCGGCCATCTTTAAGAACTACCTCAACTGTATCTGCACCATCAACAACGTGAGCATTAGTTAAAATTTGACCATCGGAATTGATAATAAATCCTGAACCTGTACCATTTTGAACTCGCTCTTTCGGTGCCTCAGAAAATGGTGAACCGAAGAAATCCCTGAACATCGGGTTATCAAAAGCTTCTGGTATTTCAGTGGTAACTGTTCTCGAAGCGTTAATGCGTACTACAGCAGGACCAACTTCTTGCACAACTCTTGTTACAAAGTTGGCATCTTGTCCAACAAAAGCGTTAGCGCTGGGAATGAGTCTTGACAATGGCTGGGAGGGAGCTATTTCTGGAGAGTTGGCAGTTGGAACTGACTCGCGCAACAAGAAGTAGTTACCAGCAAAACTAGCACCTGCGCCCAGCAGAACCAATGACAAATAGGTTACAGCTTTTTTGAAGGAGTTGGGAGCAGCAGGGGAAGATTTAGGGGTTTGTTCATTTAACATAATGTGATTCTGTGTCTCTTGTAGTTGCTTTTATACAGAAGGTTTAGACTGAAAAAGAGCTTGAGTGTTACTAAATATTCAGTAATCACTTTTCTTCATGGTCTTTTAGCATTTGCCAGCTGATAGCCTGCTTAGACATAATCAAATTTCTTTTAGTTGACAATGCCAAGATAGACATTCTCTGTGACGTTTTTATGGCAGCTGTGTTGCGGTAGCGTGAATATTGATGAGGTTTAGAGGGTTTTGGGGTACTTCCTTCCCCATTTTATTCGGTTTTCCGAAAAACTCGTATAGATTTTTGGTAATTAGTTTAGTTAGAAATTAGGGAGTCGGGAAATAACTAATAACTAATTAACTGATGAGCAGGAGGGCAAAAGCCATAGAGCTTGAGAAGATTATGCTATAGTTAGTTGACCTTGCCCTCTCTACAGTAGTTACTGGGCTTACAACCAAAATTGGCGATCGCCTGATAGCAAATTGGCAGGATAGATCCCTTTTAAGCGCAGGTATGCCATACGATCAGAGCCAAATAGTGGCATTGGTAGGCGAGGTGTTTGTAATGCGCCGTGATGTAACACCAAAATCCATAGTCAGCTAGAGCATTTTGTACAGCTTCCTTATAAGAAGTTATTAGTTCTTGTCTTTCTTTGTGGGAAATCTTGGTTTTCTTAAGCAACTGACCATATTCCACGCCAAACATATCGGAAGTTTCAGTTGTGACAATAGGACGTAGAAGCATTAAGGGGTAGTCACATTGCTTGCCGTTCTTAAACTCTACAGTGACTAAAGGCTGATTATCTGGTGCATTCCTCAGAGCATCTTTACTTCGTTCGAGAGTTGCTTTCCTAATTAGTTTATCTCTATGTTGCCCTACAGTTCCTGGTAGTTGGATAATAGTCCCGCTACTCCCTAATTCAACATCCCTAACTCGTAGACCAATTAGAGGCTGCTCAGGGTTTTGGCGATATAACTGCTCTAAGTTCCCTTGGGAGGAGATATTACTGCGAATCGTCAAACTTAGAGCTGGTTTTAAACCTGACTTGAGTTCAATCGTTTCTGCCCAAAAATCTAATTCACGCTTAACGACAACATTGTTCTTCGGTGGAATAACATTAGGTGATGTGAATCGGTTCTGCCTTAACACTTGAAACGCTAACTTCGATATGGTATCGGGAGTCGCTGGTAAATGACTCACTAATTCAATTGAGTAACAGCGATCACTATAGTCTGACAGTTTTTCTTGAATATCTTCAAGTATATCTTGCCACTCTTCTAGGGACGGTATAGGGTTTTTGGGTTTACTTAAGGCATAGAAATATCCTTTCTCCCAAATAACTACAATTCTCTGTAAATTTCGACTGAAATGAAAACTCAAGCGGTTGCCATCTTCTTGTTTTATTCGAGGATTCAGTTGAAAACAAGCAAAATTGGGTTCTGATATAAATAAAGGAAAAATCTCGCCCAGAAATGTAGGAGCTGAGGTTGTTTGAACAGTTGGAAGATTCATGTAGATGCCTCAGAAGTAGAAAAATCACAAATAGAATTAAATGGACAGTATCGGCAAGCACTACCTGGATTAGGAGGGAAAATTCGGTTGAAGTCAGCCTTATCTTCCTTGTAAGATATTAAGTCTTTTTGATGTCTTTGAGTAATACGCACTAATTCAATACAAATAGCCTCTAACTGGCTAGGTGTTGCAGTAATTTGCTCAGACCATTGGCAAGTTTCCAAGTTATAAAATGAGGCAACGTATTTTTGTTGGGGGTAGAGATGGCTAGCTGCTAGTAGATATACATAAGCTTGTCTTCGGTCAAATTTAGATTTTCCTGTCTTGAAATCTAAAATATGCAGTGTCCCATCTTTTTCCCTAAAAATGCAGTCCATGGCAGCCAATATATTTAACTGATAATTACCATGCTCAATTAAGATAGGTTTCGGAACTCCCTCATCACCTCGATTCAGTTCGACTATATTTTTTCCGAGGAGAACCGGATTAGCTTTGTATTTTGTAAGAATAGAAATAACTCGCTCCTGAACAGCTTCTGACTCATTATTTAGTTGCAAAATTTGTGCAGCTTTCTCCACAGCATCTGTTTGGTACAACATCATAGGGTTTTGGTGGAATTCATAAACTCCTTGTTGTGCCAGTAAACCAACACCTATGGGTGTAGTTTTTGGATCTAATAGTTCTGAAACTTGAGGTTCTCGATTTCTTGCTTTAGAAAAACCACGCTTCATATCACAATGCCAGTGTTCTTTACCTAAAGCAGGAGAGAACTGTAGCCAAAGATTATAACTAGTATATAGTCGCCATTTTTTGTCCATAGACTTAGACTTTGCTATAAATTAACTAGTCTACAGTCTAATTTAGGTGACAAATCTAATTACAAACAGATGTTCCTTAATCATTCATTTCTCAGCAAGACCTACCTCTTACATGCCACGCCTACACCACTTAGCAGCTAGATATGAGTTTTTCCATTACTTTGCTGACTATAAGCTTGGAAATTAGTCACCGCATAGTAACCCATCCTCTGATATAGAGGAAAACCTGCCGGGGTGGCATGTAAAACAGTGCGGTGGATACCACAAGAATGCTCAGCTTGGTACAAGGAATGGCGTATCACAGTTTCTGCGTACCCTCGCTGGCGATACTCTGGTAAAGTCGCCACCCACGCTAAGTAAAATCTACCGTCAATTAGTAAGGTTACTGCTGTAGATACGGCTTGACCTTCAATATATCCGACAGAGCCAAATACAGTTTTTCCCCAAAACTTTTCACTTTCGAGCAGTTCGCGACAAAGCTCAGGTGGCATTCCGTAACTAATAGCATTAATGTCAGCTACCGCTCTTCTCTTATCTGGGTTATCAACACAAAAGCAGTCTAAATTGGCAAGAGACCTTGTGGGTGGAAGTAGCTCATCTGCCGCCATACCAGTGATATTTATGAAGGGCGCAAGTTCATGTCGAGCAAATATTTCTGTTGCCTGAGGAAGAATTTGCTCCCCCAACCAATCATCACAAACCGTCATCATCCAGGGCTTGCAGTGTTGTTGCGCATAGTCGCGGGCAGCTGTTATTCTCGCTTCTAAGTCGGCTTCATTAAATACTGGTTTTGAGACAAAAATAACGTTTAAAAGTATATTTTCTGTGTTGCTCCAAGTGATGGCTAATCCATCAATTTCTCTATTTTCGACCCTTGGGAAATGACTGGTAAAGTATTTCCAAGTTTCAATCAGCTGAGAATTAGATTCAATTACTTCTGACTGACTCATCCTGCAAACTCCGTAACTATCTGATTAAACTGGTCGGGCTGTCAAGAAGCTTCCTGGTGGCAACTATCACTTTAGGCTCATCAAGAGCAGAGAAAAGAAAGTTGCTTAAAAAACGTCAGTGATATTAATCACTTTTTCTACAATAAATGGTCACTAAATAAGTGGCAATGGATCACAAAGAAACCTGATCGCCATTACAGTATCTTCCGATCAGATTCACAAGTTTTGTAAATTGAGATTACCAAGTATTTAAAGAAAATAAGTAACTATTATAAATAGAAGGCGGCTGGAGTAAACCAGCAACAGCCATAAAGGGTGCAATCTATGAATTACTACGGTTCTGAAAACCACTCAGCTTTGTCAGAAAAGACAAATGCTGAGGGTCAAGTTGAGCAACGCAATCAAGCTCGAACCTACCAAAATGTGATGGAATGGCTTGTTGCTAGGGAAATAGAGCAACAACACTTGCAGCTTCCTCCTGAAGTAGCTATTTCTGTTAACACAACAGAGGTAGCAGCTTACGCTCTGAATCGCTTACCACCACTATATGCTTCTAGTGAAGAAGGCTGGCGCTACCAACAAATACGGGGTAAATTAAAATTCTCCAAATTAATTATGACCGTGGTGCGTCAAGCATTTGCTGCTGTCCAACGAGACAAATCTAGAAATTCGACTCCTCTTAAAGAAAAAAAAGACCTGAAAACTCGGATCGCTAAGCCAGTTGACGACAAGCCTTTAGCTTCACAGCAACAGAGAAAAATGGCAAGCTCAAATCCAACTAATAAAGTTAGGCAAATGCCAACTCAAAAAGCCCGGGAGAAAACTTCTAAGCAGTTCCGAAATGAATTACCTGCTCAAGCTGTTGGCTGGGGCAATTCTCTCTATAGTTTGTGAGGGAATAGAGAGAGGGGGGAAATGGGAAGAGCGATTTTCAATTCACGATTCATCCCCCTTCTCCCATACCTGATGAGATGCACGCAGCAAGGCCATCGCCTCAGAGCAGTCATTCACACAACGAGGAATTGTCATGTCAACCGGACTAGCTAGCTGAAATTCAGAATTGACCATGTGTTTTTCTGCCCAGCTAGTTAAATCAGACCACATCTCCTCAACCATTATCAAAGGCTTATCGTACAGTTTGCGAACTTGTAATAGTTGCCAGATCATCATTGCTTGAACGCACCCCATCCAAATTAAAAATTCTGGATGGGGATTCCTATGCTAGGCTTTGCTTAGACCCCATAAGGTACTAAGCGTCACTGGCGTTCGCAGCGTCTGGGAGGAACTTTTGCCTTGCCAGACTAAGCGTAAATTTACTATTTGTTAATACCGCGTACCAATACCTGGCACCGATGTTGTAGGAAGCGGACAAATCGGCGTTGTAGCGCTTGCTATTCTGAAATATGGCTTGGGAATACTTCTTGTTACTCCGCTTGATTAAGCCACTGCCATCAAAGGCGTAAGCGCTGGTGTATTTGGCGTTAATCAAGCTTACTTTTCCTCCTAACTCGGAGAATTTCTGAATGGTCAGCTCAACTAATTTATCCTTACACCACTGATGAAAGCGCTGTTTCTGTAAAGACCCATGTTTACCACCTTTGGCTTTCCAATTTGACAAATCCTCAAAGACAATCACACTGACATGATCTTTTTGGGCAAACTCAACAATCTGCCTCGAAACAGTTTGAGCAATGTGTTTGTTGATGTTTTTGGATTTTCGATATAAGCCTTGACAGAAACCCTTGGGCAAGTCTTGTTTGATGATTTTCCTAGTTAGCTTGGACTTGGTCGCAATACGCTGTTTGCGTTGGTCACGACGGTCTATGTCTCTAGCAGGATTGATGAATTTCCTGGCTTTTACAGTACCGTCCTTGCCAACTATTGAGCAGGTTGCTGTTGTGTTTATGCCAATATCAATAGCACAAACATAGTCTGAATCAGGTAGAGATTGAGGGTTAATCTCAACGGGCATGGAAAGATGCACACTCCGCTTGTTAGCAATGAAAGAGGGGGACAATAGTTTCGCTCCCTCTCTTTCATGCCGACTCTTTCCGTGCTTTTTGACGGGGATATTTTCCATCCAAACCCAGTCGGCATCATTCCATACTTTCAGCTCTACTGCATTAAAGTTGGAATGATATTTAACTTGTTGACCTTTGTACAAAGATGGATAGCTATTACACATCACGGTCAGCCTAGGCGGCTTGTCATAGCGATGCTTTCGTTCTCCTCTTTTCCATGTATCCCACCGAGTAACGAAGCTGCTAACAATGCCTAATGCATCTTGAATTGCAGCGCGTCTTAGATAACTGGGGAATTTTCTGAATGAGGGATGACGACTAATACTTTTCTGAAAATACCAATAGTATTTGGGATTAGGATTATTCCCTGTTTTGTGAATCAGCTTTTCTAAGTTATTGACTCTTTCGTTGCTGTTTAACTGAGAAAAATTCTCCCAGTTCCAATAGCTAATAAGCACTAATGGTCTTAGAAAATGTCGATATTCGGCTATGGTCAAGATTGCTAATCGGCGCTGCTCTTGCGTCATTTCCAATTCCCAAACATCGGTTCTGATAGCGTTAGCGGTAGCGAGGAACGAGCGTCTGCTTGACTCTTTTTGGGGTTTCTTTCTCTTGGATTGCTTTTTAGCTTTCTTCCTGACCACAGCCTCAACCTCAGCTTGGATAAATATTATGCTATTCTAAAACCACTTGGTTGTCAACTTAGTTATAAGGTTAGTTGCATGACTACGAGAAGACTCAAGACTCGCTCCAATTCAGCATTTCGGTTAATTTATCATCTCGTACTTGTAACTAAGTTCAGCAATAAAAGCCTGACCTGCGAGATGATTGACAGACTCAAAGAGATATTTAGAGAAACATTGCACAAATGGGATTGTGAATTGGTGGAATTTAATGGGGAAAGCGACCATCTCCACATTTTGTTTGAGGCTATCCCTAGTATTGAGCTTTCTCGGTTGGTTAACAATCTAAAAACTGTTTCCTCTCGACTGATGAGGAAAGAATATAAGCAGCACTTGAAGCAGTTCTACTGGTCATCAAAACCTATGTTTTGGGCTAGCAGCTACGCTTTAATTACAGTAGGAACTGGAGCCACTCTCGATAAACTGATTGAATATGTGAAAAATCAGGAAAAACCAAACTAAGGATGCTTTGCTTGTTTTTGTTGTTTCGCTAACCCCACCTAAATTAAAAATTCTAGGTGGGGACTGCGCTCAACCATTTCGTTCAAGGACCGTACCAATACCACCTGGTACAACGACAAAGGCATCGGAAATGTTTACGGTATCGGATTGGCTGGGAAAGGGATAATCAGAATTGAATTGTTGATTTTTACTCATTACTTATTACTTGTTAAGTATTAATTCAAGCCAGACTATTTGTAGCACCCTTTTTTGAAATTTGTATAAACATCAAACAGCAAAAACTTTAGTTACACTTTAACCGAGTAGCAATGCTTGCACCACTGCCGCGATCGCTCCTTCTACTAACGGTGCTTCACATAATTTGACATTGCTTTTTTGTGCTTCCGAGAGTAACTACAGCGTCATTTCGGCGCTAAGTACAGCACTGCCTAAATCCATCAATACCAGCACCACTGTAGACAGACTCAATCGCCGAGAGAACCTGCATCATATCTGTGCCGAAGGGATTTTCCGGGTCTTCTATACCAACGGCGATCGCAATTGGCACTGGTTTTTGAGCCATCTGTCTAGCTAATTCATTACTCCCGCAGCCAATTTAGCACTGTGGGAAACTATCACAATTTCAACCATGAACTTGATCTCCTCAGCACTTATGACTTAATTTTGCCAGGGACTAAGAGAAAAAAATTGAAAGTTAAGCTAAAAGAGAGAGCGCTACAGTGCGAAACAGGTTATTATTAATCGTTGTTTTCAACAATCATTATGAACCCACTGCAAATTATCTTTATTATTGGTTTAGCAATCGTTGTCTCTAAATTTGCTGCTTCTATGTTTGGCTACGGCAATATACCGATCCTCAATGTTTCTGTTAGCTTTATACTAATTAGTTTTATAGTTTTCGAGGTCGTTCAGCTTGTCAGAGTAATGCTCGTCTCATTTGGCTAATATTGGCGCTGAATTAAAACCTACTGGATGAACTTTCTGGTAGGTTTTAAGAGAAACTGAAAATTGAAAATTGCTAATTGTTTGTCTTCCCATCTCCCTAACCTCCTCACCTCTTCATCTCCTCACCTCTTCATCCCCTAGCTCCCGACTCCCTTACCAAACTGGCATCACCTCGGATAGATGAAATAACGACAAGAGTTACTTAACATTAAGTAAAGTAAAGATGGCTATCATAAATTGGAGTTAGAACCCATGGTACTATTCGGATTCGGCAAGAAGCCCACTCTGCCAACTCCTCAAGAGGCTTTACCGGGAAGATCAGAGTCAATGCCTGTACCCTCAAAGCACTATGTAAACGGTAACCCCCTCAAACCTCCTTACCCCCAAGGGATGGAGATGGCAATGTTTGGTATGGGCTGCTTTTGGGGAGCAGAAAGAAGATTTTGGCAGCAAGAGGGAGTTTTCTCAACTGCCGTTGGCTATGCAAGTGGAGTAACGCCTAATCCCACCTACAGAGAGGTTTGCACTGGCCAAACAGGTCATAACGAGGTTGTGCGTGTGGTGTATGACCCAAAACTTATCAGTTATGAGCAACTGCTGAAAGTTTTCTGGGAAAGCCATAATCCCACCCAAGGTATGCAGCAAGGTAACGACGTTGGTACCCAATACCGTTCTGGAATTTACGTCTACTCTCAAGAGCAAAAGCAACTAGCCGAAGCCTCACGAGATGTTTATCAGCAGGCTTTGAAGGAAGCAAATCAGGGCGAGATTTCAACTGAAATTGTCGATGCTCCTGAATTCTACTATGCAGAAGAATACCATCAGCAATACCTCGCTAAAAATCCTGGCGGGTATTGTGGTTTAGGGGGTACTAAGGTTGAGTTTCCGGAGATGACTAAAGAATCGGCACACTAGACTAATGATTAACGTTTAAGCTTCAATTAAGTTTGGTAAAGGGTAAAGGATTTAATTAAACCTTTACCCAAGTCCTGTTTTCCTTATAAAGCTGTCATATCTGAATTACGCAAACATTCCTGCAACTGATCTCTAAGGCTGCGGATGTAATCATCACTAGGAGCAATTTCTAGACAACGAGAGAATGCCGTTAAGGCTGCTAGCCGGTTCTTTTGCGCTTCCTGAGTAAGGGAAAGCCCCTCTTGCAAATCTCCCAAACAAGAGAGGGTAGTTGCCTTATTATTGAGGGCACAGACATCATCTGGAGCCAGAGCTAGAGCGCTATCGTAGGTATTGATGGCTTCTTTGTAAGACTTCAATGCCATCTTCGGTTGGGCTAGTTTGGATTGTAAGTAGGCAAGACGTTGCAGAACAGTTCCCTTGTTGTTGAGGGCATAGACATCATCAGGAGCACGAGTAAGAGCGCTGTTGTAAGTGGCGATCGCTTCTTGGTAGGATTTCAAGGCTAAAGCAGGTTGTGATAGTTCGGTTTGTAAGTAACCTAATTTCTGCAGTGCAATACCCTTGTTGTTGAGAGCGTAAATATAGTCTGGCGCTAGGACAAGAGCATTATTGTAGGTGCTAATCGCCTCTTGATAAGACTCTAGGGCCTCTGTATATTTGAGCAGACGGGTTTGCAAATTACCCAATCTTTGCAGAGCTATTGCCCTATTATTGAGAGCAGAGAGATCACCAGGAGCACGACGAAGAGCATTATTATGAGTGGTAATCGCTTCTTGGTAAGATCTTAGAGCAAACGAATATTTAGCTAGACGAGCTTGTAAGTCCCCCAGTCTTTGCAGAGCTAGTCCTTTGTTGTTCAGAGCATAGATATACTCTGGAGCAAGATGGAGAGCGCTATTATAGGTAATAATAGCTTTTTCGTAGGATCTGAGTGCTTCGGGATATTGGGAGAGTTGTGCTTGCAAGTCACCCAGTCTTTGTAGTGCTATTGCCTTGTTATTAAGAGCATAGGTGTAGTCTGGAGCAATGGATAGGGAGCGATCATAAGTGGCGATCGCCTCTTGGTAAGACTTTAATGCTTCTGTATGTTGTGCCAACTTGGTTTGCAAATAGCCTTGTTTTTGTAGTGCTATGCCCTTGTTGTTGAGAACTTCGTTGTAGTAGGGGGCTAGGTTGAGGGAGCAATTGTAAGAAGATATTGCCTCTTGGTAAGACTTCAATGCCTGGGAATATTGCGCTAAACGAGATTGCAAGTCTCCCAAACGTTGCAGTGCCGTTCCCTTGTTATTAAGAGCATAAATATAAGTAGGGGCAAGTTGGAGAGAACTACTGTAGGAAGCGATCGCTTGTTCGTAAAAATCTAGTGCTTGGGCATGTTGTGAAAGCCTAATTTGTAAGTCCCCTAAGCTTTGTAGAGCGTTGCCTTTATTGTTGAGAATTTCGTAATCCTTGGGCTTAAGGATGAAAGCACTATCATAGGTAGCAACAGCTTCTAAATATTCTTGTTTAGCTTCTGCATATCGAGATAATTGAGTAAAATAATCCCCTTCAAACTGTGAGACACTGCCCAGATGAAAGTCACTTTGAATTGACAACTCGTTTCTAATTTCTAGTAGGGTGCGACATTGATCATAACGACTTAACTGCAACGCCTCCTCAAACACCTCAACCCATTCATCTACACCTTGTTCCCAATCTATGCGATTAGCATGATAAATCGCTTCTGAGACATCTCCTTGTTCGCGATAGTAATCCTCTAGCATGGCATGAGCTTCTAGAGTTTTTTGATTTTTGCTTTCATAATCCAGGCGACGCAGTAAGTCGTGGATACGATACCAGTTTTCACCTCTTTGCTCATCTTGCCAGACGAAGGAAAATTCTGTCAGGATTTCAAAATCTGGTCGTGAGGCATCAAAGTCTAAAGCTTGACCCAATTGGCGATAAAGTTCGTAGTCAAAAGCTCGACAAGCACTTAGGGCATGAACCGCATACTCAATATTCCTTTCAACATACCTCAAGAGCCGTTCAATTAATTTTTTGGGCTTTTGATTAATATCTACTGCTGTTCTAAAATCTTCTGGTGTCAGGGTTTGTCCTTGCTCATTGGCCCGCCGCACCACGTCAGCACACAAACCTAGATAAAAGGGATGTACTTGATTTGGTTCTACACTAGCATAGGCAACTAAAGCCTCACATAAAGGAGCAGAACCAATTCCTGCCCTGAGTAAATAGATTCTGGCTTCTTTTGCTGGGAGATTACCGACTAGCCTACTATCAATAAACTCTTCGGGAATATTACAGCGGCTGGCCTCATGCCAACGTGTTGGCTCTCGTCCGGTCACTACCACGATAATTCCGGCTGAGAGTTCCACTTCTCCCAATAAATAGCGTAGCCATTCATCCCGTTGAAAACGCAGCTGACCAGTTAGTTTGCGTTCCTGTCCCCAAAAGGCTTCATGAGTGTCAAAAAAAAGGACAATTCTTTGCGGTGCTTCTGGTTGGCTCATTGCCGCATTTAAATCAGCAGCAAAAAGGCGAGGTAACTCGTCAATTAGTTCCGATTCTGGTTCCATTGCCTGAATTGCCTTTACTTCCTCCTCATCTAATAGCCATTTCCGCTGTAAGACAGTAAAACCTTGACTCAAGCGGCGACTAAAAATACCCAGAACGGCCTTAGCCAGACCAACTCCTGGAATACCAGAGACAAGTTCGACCAATTCGTTGAGTAATTCTAACTCTTCCTGGGGAAATATTTCTCTGACTCGTTCCCGACTAAGTTTGCCCTGCTGATGCAAATACCAAACGCAGGCGAAGTCATAGAGGGGAAAACGCAGACTATAACCTAAGGCTTTAGCGGCATTTGCCAAGTTCCGCCGCAGCATCAGTAGACCATAAAAAGGATCTTGAGGTTGGTCATCACCTCTAGGTTGCTGCCCAAAATCGTGAATGACTGAGGTTACTGGAGCAAATTCTCGGTTGTCTATCAGTCTACTTATATACTCAACTACTTCGGGATCAGGTTTGTTTTTGAGTTGCTGCCAAATGTCCTTATGAAGTCGCTTGCAACATTTAGTCCTCAAAAACTTGAGTAGCAAAGATTTACCGTTACCACCATCGCCGTAAAAGAAGAGGATTTGCCCACGGGGGGGGTCACTGTTCATATATTCGGCAAATAAGCGAATGTACTCGTACCTGTCTGTAAAAAGTTCTAAGGCTTGGTTGCTGTCAGAACGTGATGAGCGCCCCTGACCTGTCTTTTTGTTGATACTCATCGTTTGTATTCATCCCAATGACCCTGAAAATTCAGTCCGATTCTACTTACAATAGACAACTACGGAAATTAGTTTGAAATCTTTGTAACACTTAAGCCAGAGTTTGAGTAACGAGGAAGGTCTTATCTGTGGTGGTTAGACCCTAGCCTTGAATACGATACTATCCAAATTGTAGTAAGGAATACATATAAAGAAACATGGAGCCAGATTCTCTACCTTCAGAGCTAATCCTAACGCATCCCCGTCAAACTCTTGGTAACGTGCAACTAGATTGGATACCTCAGCCGGGTAATTATCTTGACTTTAAGGGTAAAACTTACGCTGTTTTAGAGCGCCGACATCGCTATCTCCTCAAGTCAGGACGCTATCGCCTACACAAAATTGCTCTTTACGTTAAATCTGCCAAACGTCCTAGCGAAACAAGTCTAGTTAAGGGACGTTGGGTGCTAGGAGATGCTAGTTGCAGCTTTAATGCTCATTCTGAGCTGGTACGCTGTGCTGTTAACCCTGAAGGACCATGTCATTCCTGCCGTTTTTACGAACGCTCGGAAAAAGAAACCGCCAATTAACCATTGCCTAATATCTCTCCCTCAGCTAAATGTACACCATTGGCAAAGTCCCAACCAGACTGAGGACGTTTACCCGCTAGCTGAACTTCCCGCAATAGCAACAGTCCCTTACCAGTTTGGATAATTGGACCAATACCCTTGACTAAACTAACCACTTCACCAGGATTTCCCGAAGTGACAGACAGAGATGACCATTCCTGTTCTAGTAATTTTAAGTCAGAGGGTAATTGGGAAAAATAAGCAGGTTCAACAGGTACTGTGGCTCTGATTTTAACCAGTTTGTCCCGGAAGGACACAACACAATTAGGCACAAATCCCCTTACCTGATTATGTAGTTCCCAGTTTGAGCGTGACCAATCTAAGCAATAATCCTGTTTAGTAATTAATGGGGCGTAGGTTGCTTGGGAATTATCTTGGGGAACGGGTTGAATTTCTTGGCTTTGCAGTTTTAACAGAGTTTCTACTAATAACTCTGCTCCCATTTTAGAAAGAGTTTCGGCTAAGTCCTGGGCATTCTCTAATAGTCCGATGGGCAAGTCTTGCTTGAGCAACATCGGCCCTGTATCCATTCCCGCCTCCATCAGCATAGTGGTAATTCCCGTTTTCGTCTCACCATGATAAAGACACCACTGAATGGGAGCTGCTCCCCGATATTTGGGCAAAATAGAACCATGAACATTAATACAACCCAAGCCAGGTATGGACAAAATCTCTTGAGAGAGGATTTGCCCATAGGCAATGACAGCAAAAGCATCTGCTTCAGCTTGTCGCAACTGGGTCAAAGTTTCAGCGTGTTTTTTCACCCTCCTTGGTTGCCAAACTGGTATTTGATGAGCTGTTGCCACTTCTTTGACGGGTGAGGGTGTCAGCCTAGAACCTCTTCCTCGTCGTTTATCTGGCTGGGTTACAACGCCAACAACTTCAAATTTAGGATGATTTAACAAGCTTTCCAAGCTAGGTACAGCGAACTGGGGAGTACCAAAAAAAATAACTTTCATCAATATAGTGTTTCTCTATCTGGCAAGGTATAAAGCTCTGGGGAGTCGGGGGAGGTACTTTAGAGACAAGGAGGACGAGGGAGATGTTTAGAGGTGACGAGCAAAGAATAAGATTTCTGTTCCCTATTCCCCGTTCCCTGTTGCCTTTAACGGATTTAATTTAGAGTACAAGGATACTGACAGGATACGTTAAAAGCTAAGAACATGAGTGACCTGGTCTTTTGCTCTGCTCAGAAGATAGCGCAGATGATTCGCGATCGCACTGTCTCGGCAGCTGAGGTTCTTGATGCACACCTAACTCACATTTCTCAGCATAACTCCCAGATTAACGCTATTTGCACCCTTGATGAAGAAGGTGTTCGTCAGAGAGCGATACAAGCTGATAAGGCCCTTGCCAAAGGAGAAAACTGGGGAGTACTTCACGGCGTACCCATTACCATCCGGAACGCCGCAAGGGTACTGCGACCATACCTGAAGGGTTGGTCGTAGGGGAATTGCGGTTGGCGCGCAGGTCGCCAACCATCGGTCAGTTCGGAACTTTCTGCCCTTGAACATATTGCTTA